>NZ_JBITDP010000006.1:0-397435 GCF_044454405.1 Streptomyces sp. NPDC051555
CCGGGGGCGGGCGTAGACGGCCCCCCCCGCCCCCCCCCCCCCAACCCCCCCGCGCCCCCCCCCCCCCCACCCCCCCCCCCCCCGCGGGGGCGCGGCCCCCCCCCGGGGGGGGGGCCCCCCGGCCGCGCGCCCGCACGGCTACGACGGCGACGCCTGCGGGCGCGGGCCCGGCAGCCGGGCGGTGAGGAAGTCGAGCAGGACGGCGTTGAAGCGCTCGGGCTGTTCGGCGCCGGGCAGGTGGCCCGCCCGCTCGATGACGGCCAGGGACGCGTGCGGGACCAGGCGTCGGATCGCCTCGGCGTCCGCGACGGGGGTGTACGCGTCGTCCGCCCCGACGACGATCAGCACCGGCTCCCGGACCGCGGGCAACGTGTCGCGGAAGTCCCGGCGTTCGGCCCGGCCGCGCAGTGCGGCGGCGGCGCCGCGGGGGTCGGTGGCGCGCATCATGGACAGCACGCGCGCGGCGACGTCCGGCATCGCGTCGACGTTGTACGCGGCGAGCATCTTGTCGATCACCTCGTCCGCGTATCCGCCCATGCCCTCGGAGAGGAGCCGGTCGGCCAGGCGGTTGCGGAACTCCTTGCCGTCCTCGGTCTCGGCCGGGGCGGAGGTGTCGGACAGGACGAGGGCGTGCACCTGCCCCGGGTGGCGGTGGTGGAACTCCATGGCGATCTGACCTCCCATGGAGACCCCGCCGACCACCGCGCGCTCGATGCCCAGGTGGTCGAGCAGCGCGGCGAGGTCGTCGGCGAAGTCGGAGAGGAACACCTTGCCCGGGGTGACCCCGCTGAGCCCGTAGCCGCGCAGGTCCGGGGTGATGACCCGGTAGCCGGCCCCGCCCAGTGCCTCGGCCTGGGGCGCCCACAAGGTGCGGTCGAAGGGGTGGCCGTGCACCAGGAGCACCGGCAGGCCCGTCGCCGGGCCGAAGTCGTCGTGGTGGAGCGTGGCACCGCGCAGGGTCGTGGCGTTCATACCGGGCACCCTAACTCCATGATCTTGTCGTTCGCGCGTGCTACAGGTCGCGACCGGCATCGGTTCCGGCCGCTATCGGTTCCGGCCGATATCCCTGAACCCCACTTCGTTCCAGCCGACTTGACATATTCCGAGGGGGAGAAGCATACGCTCCGGAATCCTGAATTCGCCCCGAAAAGCCGTATTCGCGCCGAGATGACGTCGATGGAATGCGCGATTCATGGATGCCGACGAGTCGATCGACCTGACGTATTGGGCCATTGGCGAGTTGTCGACCCATCCATGCGGTGCATAAGGTCTCGGCGCAAAGCTTTTCGGAATCGGAAAGGAACCGACATCCTCGCGCGCCTCCCCGTCGGCTGGCTTGTTGCCCTGGCGGTCCTCGCCACCTGCGTCCTCTGTCTCGGCGTACAGCGCTGTCTGGGGACGCGCGGATCGGCCGCCAAGGCGGCCGGTCTTTCCCTGTTGTTCCTGCTTCTGATGACGGTCATGGGGGGTGTGGGAGCGGTGCCGTGGAACGCCCGGCAGATGGTGGTCATGTACTCCTTCACCTGGGTCGGTTTCACCATCGGTGCGATTCCCAGCGGGAGACTGCTGCGCGCTCACCTCCGAGCAGGGACGGCGTCGACGTCGGACCGGGGCCTCGTGGTGCCGACGCGCCATCTCGTCATCATGTGCGTGACCCTCTCCCTCGCGCTGCTCCTGGCCTACGTGCTCGCCACATGAGCCGGAAGCGGAGGCGGTGCGCGGGGAAGCGGCGGGAGGTCCTCCCGGGGCCGCGGCCGCGTACGGTCGCGCCGTACGGGTGTCGGTGGGCGTCAGGCGGCGCGGGCCAGGACCGCCTCCTGCTCCGTGGCCGCCCCCCAGGCGTCCTCGGCGAGCAGTTCGGCCAGCCGGGCCGCGGCGAAGTCGGTGTAGCGGCCGGACTCCATCAGCAGGCAGCGGGCGGAGCCCACGGTGCGGCTGCGGACCAGGCCGGCCGCCTCGGCCTCGGCGCCCAGCAGGGAGAAGAACCGGCCGTTGTCCTCGGCGACGTCGGGGGTCTCCACCCACACCCGCCCGTGCTGGATCTCGTACGGGAACCGGCGCACCTGGGTCCGGTGCCAGGGCACGCGCGACTCGGCGTGGTGCAGGAAGGAATTGCGGTGGTGGCCGACACCGAGCAGCAGGATGTGGGCCCCGAGCTCGTACATTCGCTCGAAGGGGGAGTCCGGGCCGAAGGCGTGCTGGAGCGGCTGCTCCGCGGTGATCGCGGCGGCCAGCGGGCCGACCGCCGCCACCGAGACCTGGGGATGGCGACCGCGCACGCGCTCGGGCAGTGCCAGCACCGCACTGGACACGGCTCCCATCGAGGTGGGGAGCCCGTCGTGGAAGAACGGCACGTGCCGACGGTCCTCGTCCGCCCGCGCGTTCTCCAGGGGCGGCGTGTGCGGATGCGGGTCGCGGACCTGGGGCGTGAAGGTGGGCGCGACGACGGTGCCGGACGGACCGACGCACCTGCGCAGCGCCCGTACCAGCGCGTGGGCCCCGTGCCGTACCGGGCCGAAGGCGGAAAGCGACGCGTGCACCATCACGACGGCTCCCTCGGGCAGGCCCAAGGAGCGGAATTCCTGATGCAGGAATTCTTCGTCGAGGACGGTGTCCGGGCAGGCTTCGGATATCGGCATGGTGTTCCTCGTCTCTGCGTGCGTCGCTTCATCGACCGTGCATGGCGGAACCGGTCAGTGCTCGTCCGCGGAACCCTCGGCAGGACCGGAGGGGCCGCCCCGTCGGCGGAAGGCGACCCCGGCCTCGGCCAGCATCCGGTGCACCCAGCCGTAGGAGCGGCCGGTCTGCTCGCTCAGCTCGCGGATCGACGCGCCGTTGAGGTAGGCCTTCTTCAGCTCCAGGGAGTGCTGGGCCCGAACCGGTCCCAACATGTGTTTCCTGTCCGGCAGGTGGAGGTCCGTGGAGTCGGGCTTCGGCTGCGCACGGTCCGGTTCCACCGGGAGCGGTTCCGCCTCGACCGGCTCCGGTTGCGGCGGCTCCGGCTGCGGCTCCTGCCGGTACCGGTCGGCCGTACCGGCCTCGGAGCCGGTCGGGGGCTCCATCAGGGCCGCCCCGCACTCCAGGACGGCGAAACCGGCGAAGGCGGGTGAGCGCAGGGCGCGCAGCGCCAGGCGCAGGGCCGCCGTCTCGGCGTCCGCGAGAGCTCCGCAGGAGAAGAACAGGCCGATGACGGGAGGCATGTGCGGGTCGGGGATCGCGACGGCGACGTGTTCCAGCGCGTCGTCCGCGTCAGCGCGCGCCATCAGCTGTGCCGCGGTGTCCCGGGGCAGTTGCTGATGGCCGTCTAAGGGGGCCATGCGTAAGTGAACAAGATGCATGAGAACGAACATCGTCTGTCCGTCCGGCCGTATCAAGAAGATGTAGTTGGCCGGTTCCGGCAATTACCCGTTCTGGCCCTGACATGCTGAGATCAATCTGCCATGATCAATCTGAATCTGATGAGGGGGACGTCTTGCTGGGGTTGTTAGGATTAGATTCGCTGACCGAAGAGGTCTACCGCGCGATGCTGCTCCATCCCGGTAAAGGGGTGAGCGCGTTAGTCGAGCACCTGGGGCGACCGGAGCACGCGGTCCGGACCGCACTGGACAGGTTGCACGAATTATCGCTGGTACGTCCATCCGCGGGAAACGGGCTGCGCGCGGTCGAGCCCGAACTGGGCATGGAGGCGCTGCTGGCCAAGCAGCAGGCGGACCTGGCGGCGCAGCGGCAGCGGGTGGAGGAATCCCGCGCCGCGGCGGCCCAGTTGATCGCCCAGTTCTCCGAACTGCGCTCGACGTCCCGGCAACCGGGCGTCGAGCACCTCGATGACATCGAGCAGATCCGCGACCGACTCGCGCTGCTCACCCGCCGGGTGCGGACCGAGGTGATGACCTTCGCCCCCAACGGTGGGCACACGCAGGAAAGTCTGGACACCGCCAGGCCGTTGGACGCCGAACTGCTCGACCGCGGGGTGCGGATGCGGACGGTCTACCTGGACAGCGTCCGCAACAGTCCGCCCACCGTGGCCTACGCCGAATGGCTGGCGGAGCGGGGCGGTGCCGTGCGCACGGTGCCGTCCCTACCGGTGCGCATGGTCATCGTGGACCGGGAGACCGCGCTCATTCCCGTCAATGCCGAAGAGGCCCGGCATTCCGCGGTGGTGCTCACGGGGCAGGGCACGTTGACCGCCCTGTGCGCTCTGTTCGACACCGTGTGGGCGTCGGCCTCGGACCTGGGGGAGGGGAACAAGCGGGACGAGTCGGGGCTCAGCGCGCAGGAGCGAGAGGTCCTGGCCTTCCTGTACCGGGGAATGACCGACGATGCCATCGCCAAACGGCTGGGCGTATCACCGCGCACGGCGCGCCGGGTGGCCAACGACATGATGGAACGGCTGGGCGCCCGCAGTCGGTTCCAGGCCGGAGCCCTCGCCGTGCAGCACGGCTGGCTGCCGACCGTGCAAGCCCGCTGAGCGATCACCACAAGGACGCGATCGAATAGGGCCATTGACTGGATTCACCCGTCGTCATGGCGGAAAAGGAAGGGAAGGGAAGGGAAGAGACAAGGAAGAACCCCCGGGCGGTACGACGCGGAACGAAGAGCGACGACGCGCAATCGCCCCTGTGCACACACCGATGGGCCGACCCCTTTGCGGGGGTCGGCCCATCGGCGTTTCCGGTCACGGACCGCGGAATTCGCCTTCGACGTGCAGGCCGGGCCAGGCCAGGCCGGAAACGGCAACTGCCGGTTCCGGCAAACCGGTAGCCCTTCCGGGCCGCTTCCGGCCCGGCGAGAGTGGAGACATCGCCGGGGACGCCCGAGAGAACCGCACAGCAAGAGCCCGACCAGCCAGCCAGGCATGCATGGCAGTCGGGGTCGCTGTCACCCGTTACTCGAAGGAGCTTCCATGTCCCGCCACACGACCGCCGCCGCCCAGACCGCCGCCGCCAAGACGGTCCTGGTCCTCGCCACGGCGCTGCTCGCCCCGGTCCTCCTGGCCCAGAGCGCTTCCGCGGACCCGGTCACCCCGGCCGCCGCCCCCACGACGGTCACCACCACGACCCCCGCCGCCGGGACGAACTCCATGATCTGGGACTGAACCCCCGCCTCACCGGCCGTGCGACGACAACAAGTGAAGAAAGGGGAGGCTCGTGATCGAGGAGATACTTCCCGCTGAGGTGGCCGCCATCGACGCGGTCGACGAGGACGTGGCCGAGCTCTTCGCCGTGGAGCGCGCGGCGATCGGCGGAGCGGTTCCCGAGCGCCGCCGGGAGTTCGCGATGGTGCGCAAGTCCGCCCGGACGGCGCTGGGACAGCTCGGCATCCCGCCGGTGCCCCTCGTGCCGGGCGCCGGCCGGGCCCCGGTCTGGCCGACCGGAGTGGTCGGGAGCATGACGCACTGCCCGGGCTACCGCGCCGCCGCGGTGGCCCGGTCCAGCAGGGTGCACGCCCTCGGCATCGACGCCGAGGTCAGTGAGCCGCTGCCGAGCGGGGTGTTGCAGATGATCGGACTGCCTTCGGAACGCACGATGCTCGCCCGACTTGACGAACAACACCCCGAAGTTCCGTGGGACCGATTGCTGTTCAGCTGTAAGGAGTCCGTCTACAAGATCTGGTACCCGCTCGCCGGGACCATGCTGGAGTTCGACGGCGCGGAGGTCGAAATCGACCCAGGTGGCGGCTTTTCCGCACGGTTCACGGTCGAGGGGCCGGTGGCCGCCGGTCGCAGGGTCTCGCGCCTTTCGGGGCGCTGGCTGCACCGGGACGGACTGCTGCTGACCGGAATCGCATTGGGGATGATCAATCTGCCCGGGATTTCATTGCGCCGGGATGATCACTCGCCTAGGCTCCAACGTGCCATCTCGTCAGGTGAATTGACGAGGAGTTCCCTTGGCTGGAACTAGGCGTAACGGGGGTCAGATCCGGCCACGTACCGGACGAGCGCGCGGGGGGACTGAATTTGAGAGTCTGCGGACTGTAACGGGGCCACCTCCGCTTACAGGAGTGCTGGTCAACCGGGCTGCCGCCCGAATCCGCCAGGTGTCCGCAGGGCGCCTCGCCTTCATCGACGCCGTCGACAGCTGTCGCTTCCGGCGCCATTGAGGCATGCCCTGGACGGGTTGATTGATCATGTTCCGTTTCTTTGCGCGGAGATCCTGGCGATCAGAATGACGGAGTTCTCTCACGTACTCCGGAATGAATTCTTCCGGCTGGGCCTGGATCGGGCCCCCTCGCCGGATCGTCGCTCGTCTGGGATGGAAACCGATGGCCGTATCCGAATCGCCCGTGTTCACCGAGACCTTCACGGTCACGTCCGAGAACCCCCTGCTGCACGGCCATGTCGTGTACGGGCGGCCGCTGCTGCCGGGAGTCGGCTACGTGGACCTGGTGCTCCAGGTCCTCGCCCGGCACGGCCACGCCATGCCGGACGTCGAGCTGCGCAACCTCACGATCCTCGCGCCCCTCGTCGCCGCACCGGGTGAACGCGTACAGACCACCATCGAGGGACGTCCCTCCCCGCGCGGCGGCTGGCGCATCGAGGTCCGCAGCCGCCGCGAACAGGACGCGGCCGACGTCCTGCACGCCGTCGTGGCCGCCCACCGACGGGAACCGACCGCCTTCACCGAGCGGTTGGCGCTCCCGCTGGACGGGGTGACCGGTGCGACCCCGGTGACCGACATCTACCGCTGGTGCCGGGAGCACGATCTCCAGCACTCCGGCATGATGAAGATCAGCGGTCAGGTGCACCACCGGTCCGGGGACTGGATCGCCGAATTGGAGCTGGCCCCCGAGTACCACGGCACCACCGAGGCGTTCCTCTTCCACCCCGCGCTGTTCGAGGCCGGGCTGCTCGGCGGCGGAATCGCCATCGGCATGCTGCACGGCGACGACGACGGTCCGGGGCTGTACCTGCCGCTGATGTTCGAGGAGTTCCGGGCGACGGGCCCGCTGGGCAAGCGCGTCTTCGTCCGGGTCCCGGCCGAGTCGGTGCGTCGGGACGAGGAACTCATCCGGCTGGTGGTCGAGTTCTACGACGAGACCGGGCACAAGGTCGCCGAGGTCGGCCGGTTCGTGGCCAAGCGGGTGCGGGCCCAGTCCTCCCTCGACGTCCGCGAGACCCCGGCGCCCGAGCCCGTGTCCGCGCCGGTTGCGGTCGCCTTGCCCGAGTCCGTGTCCGTGCCCGTCCCTGTCCCTGTCCCCGCCCCTGTCGTCGTCGCGGAGGCCGTTCGCGTGGGTGGCGGTGGTGATTTCGTGTCGGTGTTGCGGGATCTGGTGGCGGTTCCGTTGGGGCGTGTGGCGGCTGATGTGGAGGTGGATCTGGGGTATTACGACCTGGGTCTGGCGTCGGCCGATCTGTTGGCGTTGGTCGCGGAGTTGGAGGATCGGCTGGGTGTGCCGTTGTCGCCGACGGTGATGTTCGAGTACCGGACGATCACCGAGTTGGCGGCCTGGCTGGAGGAGGAGCACCCGGACCGGGCGCTCTCGCCCGAGTTCGAGCCCGAGCCCGTGTCCGTGTCCGCGTCGGTCGCGGTCGCCTTGCCCGTCCCTGACCCCGTCCCCGTCCCCGTCCCTGTCGTCGTCGCGGAGGCCGTCCGTGTGGGTGGCGGTGGTGATTTCGTGTCGGTGTTGCGGGATCTGGTGGCGGTTCCGTTGGGGCGTGTGGCGGCTGATGTGGAGGTGGATCTGGGGTATTACGACCTGGGTCTGGCGTCGGCCGATCTGTTGGCGTTGGTCGCGGAGTTGGAGGATCGGCTGGGTGTGCCGTTGTCGCCGACGGTGATGTTCGAGTACCGGACGATCACCGAGCTGGCGGCCTGGCTGGAGGAGGAGCACCCCGACCGGGCGCCCGCGCCCGAAGCTCCCGCGACCGTCGAAGCCCCCGCGGTGGTCGAGGTGCGGGTCCCGCTCGACCATGCCGCCGGCCCGCTGGCCGTCGTCACCGAAGAAGTGGCGGCGCTGCTGAGCGTGACCGCCGCCGAGGTGGACCCCGACGCCGAGCTCGCCGAGTTCGGGCTCGACTGGACCGGCCTCGCCCAGCTCGCGGGCAGGTTGACGGCGCGGTACGGCCGTACCGTCGAGCCCACCGTGTTCTCGCGGCACCGGACGGTACGGGCCGTGGCGGCCCACCTCGACTCCGCCGTCCCCGCGACCGTCCCGGCGACCGTCCCCGCGGCCGGGCACCCGATGCTGCAGCGGCCCGTCCCGGACGCCGCCGGCGAGGGCGACCGCCGCGTGACCTCGTACGAGACGCACTTCACGGGCGAGGAGCCCTACCTGAAGGACCACCAGGTGCGCGGCGTCCGCGTCCTTCCCGGCGTGGCCCACCTGGAGATGGCCCGCGCGGCCGTGGCCCGCACCCTGGGCGAGGAGCACGCCGACCGGGTGCACCTGGAAGACGTCGTGTGGCTGTCCCCCGCCACCAGCGGAACGGACGGGCTCGACCTGCGCGTCACCGTACGGGCCCTGCCCGGCGGCGCCGTCCACGCGTACGAGATCCACGCCCTCGGCGCCGACGACGAACCCACCCTGTGCAGCGCGGGCCGGGCGAGCCTGCGCGACGCCGGCCGGACCCGGACCCGGACCCTGCCCTCCCTCGCCGAGGTGCGCGCCGCCTGCACGGGCACCCCCCTTTCCGCCGCGGACGTCTACGGCCACTTCACGGCCATGGGCCTGGAGTACGGCCCCACGCAGCGCACCCTGGTCGCCCTGGCCACGGGCACCGACGCCGCCGGGCGCCGCCAGGTCCTCGCCGAACTCCGGCTGGCGCCCACGGCGGACCCGCTGCCCGGCGTCCGGCTGCACCCGGCGATCGCCGACGGCGCCCTCCAGGCCAGCATGGGCCTGTGGCTGACCGGCGGCCCCGCAGGCGAGGGACGGGCCGCGCTCGCGCTGCCGTTCGCCCTCCAGCAGGCGGCCACCCCCGCCGCCACCACCGACCGGGCCTGGGCCTGGGTCCGCCACCAGCCGGACAGCGCGGCCGAGGCCGCCGACGGCTCCGTGCGGCTCGACGTCACCCTCTACGACGAGCACGGCCGGGTCTGCGCGGACCTGTCCGGCCTGAGCTCGCGGCGCGTCCCCGCCGGGTCCGTGACCGCCGGGGCGCCCGCCCCGGCCGCCGAGCCCGCGCAGGGCGAGGCTCCGGTTGCCGCCCGGGCCGCCGCGCCGGCGCCCGCCGTCACCGACATCGCGATCGTCGGCGTCAGCGGCCGTTACCCGGAGGCTCCCGACCTCGACGCGTTCTGGGACAACCTCCGCGCCGGCCGCGACAGCGTCCGCGAGGTCCCGGCGGACCGCTGGGACCACCGCCGCTACACCGAGGCGTCCGGGCGCACCGCCGGCACGTGGGGCGGCTTCCTCGACGGCATCGACGAGTTCGACCCGCTGTTCTTCCAGATCTCGATGCTGGAGGCCGACTACCTCGACCCGCAGGAGCGCCTGTTCCTCCAGTGCGCCCACCACGCCCTGGAGGACGCCGGATACACCGGCCGGGGCCTGTCCGGCTCGGGCCGGGTCGGGGTCTTCGTCGGGGTGATGTACCAGGAGTACCAGCTCTTCGGCGCGCAGGCGCAGGAGCGCGGCAAGCGGACCGCCCTGTGGGGCAGCGCCTCCACCATCGCCAACCGGGTCTCCTACTTCCACGACTTCCGCGGCCCCAGCCTGGCCGTGGACACCATGTGCTCGTCCTCCCTCACCTCCCTCCACCTGGCCTGCGAGGCCATCAGGTCGGGCCAGTGCGAGGCGGCGATCGCGGGCGGCGTGAACCTCAGCCCCCACCCCAACAAGTTCATGGTGCTCGCCGAGCGCCACTTCCTCTCCAGTGACGGCCGCTGCCGTTCCTTCGGCGAGGGCGGCGACGGCTACGTGCCCGGCGAGGGCGTGGGCGCCGTCGTGCTCAAGCCGCTGGACCGGGCCATCGCCGACGGAGACCAGATCTACGGCGTGATCAAGGGTACCGCCGTCAACCACGGCGGCCGGACCGGCGGTTACTCCGTACCCACCCCGGTGGCCCAGGGCGAGGTCATCGCCGAGGCGATCGCCGCGTCCGGTGTGGACCCGCGGGCCCTCAGCTACCTGGAGGCGCACGGCACCGGCACCTCCCTCGGCGACCCGATCGAGATCGCCGGACTCCAGAAGGCCCTCCGCCAGGCCGGCGGCGGCCCCGGACACCTCGCCATCGGTTCGGTGAAGTCGAACATCGGGCACTGCGAGAGCGCGGCCGGCATCGCCGCGGTCACCAAGGTGTTGCTCCAGCTCAAGCACGGGGAACTCGTGCCGAGCCTGCACTCCCGCGAGCTCAACCCGCACATCGACTTCGACCGCACCCCGCTGCACGTGCAGCAGGAGGTCGAGCCGTGGCGGCGCCCGGTCCTGGAGGTCGACGGGGAGCAGGTCACCTTCCCGCGGATCGCCGGTGTGTCCAGCTTCGGCGGCGGCGGTTCCAATGCCCATGTGGTCATCGCCGAACACCTGCCCACCACCCCCCGACCGGTACGGTCCGCGGCCGACGGCCGGCCGGCCCTGCTGGTGCTCTCGGCCATGAGCGAGGCGCAACTGGTCGAGCAGGCGCGGCGGTTGAGCGCCCGCCTGGGCGAGCTGACCGACGCAGACCTGGGCGACGCCGCCCGGACCCTGCAGAGCGGCCGGACCGCCCTGGACGAGCGGCTGGCCTTCGCCGCCGCGTCGAGGGCCGAGGCCGTGGCCCTGCTGGAGTCCTTCGCGGGAGACCCGCGGCGCCCCGATGCGGCCTGGACGCGCGGCACCGTCCGCGCCGACCGCGACCGTGACGGCCGGGCCCTGGCCGAGGCCGTCGCACAGTGGTCCGAGTCGGGCGCGTACGAGCGGCTGCTGGGCCTGTGGGCCGACGGGGCGGCCGTGGACTGGGAGGCGGCCCACGCCTTCCTGCCGCCCGCCCGCCGGATCAGCCTCCCCGGCTACCCCTTCGCCCGGGACCTGTGCCGACTGGGCGAGGAGATCCTCGGCGTGCCGCTGCACCAGCAGCCGCACCAGCTCGCGCGGCAGTCCGCGCAGCAGCCCGCCGAGCGGCCGCGGCCGCCCGTGGCGACGGCGCGACCCGAGTCGGACGACACGGACGAGGTGCTGCTGCTGCGCCCGGTCTGGACCGACCGCGCCTGCGGCCGTACGCCGTCCGGGACCCCGCAGGGGAACCCGGATCCCGCGGAGTTCGCGGCGCGCCACGTCGTGGTGATCGGGCGGCTCGACGCCGCCGACCGCGAGGCGTTCGAGGCCGCCCTGCCGGCGCAGACCCGGTGCCGCTTCCTGGAGCCGGTCGAGGGCTCGCCCGCCCAGCAGTACACCGACCTGGCCGGGCGCCTGTTCGGGGTCGTCCGCGAGCTGCTGGAGCGCGGCGTGCGCAGGCCCGAACTGCTCCAGGTCGTACTCGTGGGCGACGCCGGCCAGGACGCCGATCGCGACCCGCGGGCCTGCTTCGGCGGCCTCGGCGGGCTGCTGCGGACCGCGCGGCTGGAGAACCCGCGGCTGCGCACCCAGTTCGTGGAGTGCCTCGACGGCGCCGCGCCGGCCGCGGTCGCCGCCCGGCTGATCGCCGAGGCCGTGCCCGACCCCGAGCCCGAGGTGCGCCACCGCGGCGGCCGCCGGCTCGTCGCGGAGCTGGCCGAACTCACCGGGCCCCGGCCCGCCGCCCGACCGTGGCGCTCGGACGGGGTGTACCTGATCACCGGCGGCGCCGGCGGCCTCGGCCTGATCGTGGCCCGCGAGATCGCCGCGTCCGCCGCCGGCGCCACCGTGGTGCTGACCGGCCGCTCCCCGCTGGACGCGGACCGACGGGAGGACCTGCGGACCCTGCGCGAGGCCGGACTGACGGTGGACTACCAGCGTGCCGACGTGGCCGACCGCGAGGCGCTGGCCCGCCTGCTCGCCCACGTCGCCGACAACCACGGCCCCCTGACGGGCATCGTGCACAGCGCCGGAGTGGTCGCGGACAACTTCGTGGTCCGCAAGAGCCCCGAGGAGCTGGAGCGCGTCCTGGCGCCCAAGGTCGCCGGACTCGTCCACCTGGACGAGTTGACCCGGGACCAGCCGCTGGAGGCGTTCCTCTGCTTCTCGTCGATCAGCGGTACCTTCGGCAACCCCGGCCAGGCCGACTACGCCGCCGCCAACGGGTTCATGGACGCCTACGCCGCCCACCGCAACCACCTGGTCGGGGCCGGCCTGCGGCGCGGGCACACCGTGTCCGTCGCCTGGCCGCTCTGGGACGAGGGGGGCATGGGGGCCGACGCCGCCGTGCGCGACCACCTGGCCGGTACGGGTCTGACCCCGCTGGACACCCCCCGCGGCCTGGCGGCCCTCCGGGTCGCCCAGGATCCGCGGCAGAACGGCCTCGACACCGGCCGCCTGCTGGTGGTCTCGGGCCGTCGTGAGCAGCTGCCGGCCGGACTCACCGGCCGCACGGCCCCGACCGCGACCGCGCCCGCTCCCGCCGCGGGCACACCCGGTGCGACGGCTCCCGCCGAGGGCGCCCCGGTGCCCGAGACGGACGGCTCCCTGGAGGAGCGGACGGTCGGTCACCTGCGACGACAGCTCGCCACGGCCCTGGGGCTCCGGCCGGAGCGGCTGGCCGTCGACAAGCCGCTCGAGCGGTACGGGATGGACTCCGTCCTCGCGGTGAACTTCGTCTCCGGCCTGGAGGACTCCTTCGGCCCGCTGCCCCGGACCCTGCTGTTCGAGGTGCAGACGGTCCGCGGACTCGCCCGCCACCTCCTCGGCGAGCACCCGGCGGAGCTGCGCGCGCTGCTCGGCGAGCCCCCGGCCCCGTCCGGCGCGCAGCAGCCGACCCCGGCGGCCGCCCCCGAGCCCGCACCCGCTCCGGCGGCGGTCCCGCGGCAGCCGCAGCAGCCGCACGTCGCGGAGCCCCGTACGACCGGGGCCCGTACCGAGGGCACCCGCACCGGGGCCCGTACCGCGGAAGCCGACCGCGACCTCGGCGGCGACCGTGACCGTGACCGTGACCGTGACGCCATCGCGATCATCGGCATCACCGGGCGCTACCCGGACGCCCCCGACCTGGACACCTTCTGGGCCAACCTGCGCTCGGGCCGGGACTCCGTCACCGAGGTGCCGGCCGACCGTTGGGACCACGAGCAGTACTCCGGAGCCCCCGACACCCCCGGCACCAGCCGCGGCAAGTGGGGCGCCTTCCTCGACGGGATCGACCGCTTCGACCCGCTGCACTTCGGCATCTCGCCCCGCGAGGCCGCGGTGATGGACCCGCAACAGCGGCTCTTCCTGGAGACCGTCTGGCACCTGTTCGAGCAGAGCGGAGTGACCCAGGAGGTCATCGAGCGGCGGCACGGACGCCGGGTCGGCGTGTACGTCGGATCCGCCTACCAGATGTACCGGGCCGAGGACACGGAGCCCGCGCTCGCGGCCCTGACCGCCTCGTCCTCGTACAACATGATCGCCAACCGGGTCTCGCACTTCTTCGGTCTCGAAGGCCCGAGCCTGGCCGTCGACAGCATGTGCACGTCCTCGGCGATGGCCGTCCACCTGGCCTGCGCCGACCTGCTGCGCGGGGAGAGCGAACTGGCCGTCGCGGGCGGGGTGAACCTCACGGTCCACCCGGACAAGTACGTGGCCCTGTCCGAGATGCAGTTCCTCGGCAGCCACCCGGGCAGCCGCAGCTTCCGCGACGGGGACGGCTACCTGCCCGCCGAGGGCGTCGGCGCCGTCCTGCTCAAGCCGTTGGCCGCCGCGCGGCGCGACGGGGACACGGTCCTCGCCGTCATCCGCGGCACGGCCTCCTTGCACAGCGGCCGGTCCAACGGCTTCATGACGCCGAGCCACCGCAGCATGGTGAAGGTCATGCGGCAGGCGCTGGACCGCGCCGGAGTCGCCCCCGGCTCCATCGGTTACGTGGAGGCCGCCGCCAACGGCACCACCTTCTCCGACGAGGTCGAGGTGGGCGCCCTGCGCGAGGTGTTCGCCGCGGCCGACGCCCCGGTCGCCGTGGGCACCGTCAAGTCCAACCTCGGGCACCCGGAGGCGGCTTCCGGCATCGCCCAGCTGACCAAGGTCGTCCTGCAGCTGCACCACCGGGAGCTCGCGCCGCTGGTCGAGGCGGGGGAGCCCAACGCGAACCTGGACCTCGCCGCCGGCCCGCTCGTCCTGTGCGACGCGCTGACCGCCTGGGAGCCCCGGGGCGCGGGGGGCACGTCGGGTGCGCCCGGTACGACCTCCGGTCGCCCGGAGCGCCTGCTCGCCCTGGTCAACTCGGTCGCCGCGGGCGGCAGCCACGTGAGCCTCGTCGTCGAGGAAGCGCCGCAGCGCGCGTCCGACGCGTCCGACGCGGGGGATGCGGGGGACGTACGGGAGGCCGGACCGCAGCTCGTGGTGGTCTCGGCCCGTCACCCCGAGGGGCTGCGCACCGCCGCCCAGCGGCTGCACGACCACCTCGGGACCGGACCGCTGGACCTCGCCGACCTCGCCTGGACCACCCAGGTCGGCCGGGAGGCGCTGCCCGAACGGCTCGCCGTGGTCGCGGGCTCCGCGCAGGAGCTCCGGGACGCCCTCGCCCACCACCTGGCCGCCGACGTCGACGGACTCGACGCCCCCGCCGACCTCGCCACGGTCCACCGCGGCAACGCGGACGAGGACGGCGGCCCCTTCGCCGCGGTGATCTCCGGCCCTCGCGGCGAGGCCCTCCTCGCGGGGTTGGCCGCCGACGGGGACCTGGAGAACCTCGCCCGGCTCTGGGTGCACGGCGCCACCGTCGCGTGGCCCGCACTGCACCGGGGCCCCCGCCGACTGGTGCGGCTGCCCGCGACCGCCTTCGAGACGGGCCGCTACTGGGTGGGCCGCACGCCCGCCGGAGCACCGGCGCCGGTACCCGCCGCCCCCGCATCGGGTGCGGTACCGGCAGCGGACCAGGGCCGGGCCGACGCCGAGTCCCTGATGGCGTCCGCGTGGGCCGAGCTGCTCCAGATCGAGCCCTCCCGGCTCGGCGGCGCGAGCAACTTCTTCTCCCTCGGCGGCAATTCGCTGCTGGCGACCCGCCTGATCAACCTGATCAAGCAGCGCACCGGGGTCGAACTGCCCGTACAGGCCGTCTTCGACGCGCCGAAACTGACCGTGATGGCCGCCGAGCTCCGCCGCCGCCTGCCGGCCGCCCGGCCCGCCGCCGCCATCGGCGCCGCGGACGTGAACACGATCCTCGAAAGCCTCAGCCGCATCGAGAACATGACGGACGACGAGCTGGACGCCCTGGGCGTCGGTAACTAGGGCGAGGGGACCACGATGAGCACCACCACGCACTCCACCACGCACTCCACCGCACCGGACCTGCTCCGGACGATCAACTCACTGCCCGCCAAGCGCCGCCGGGCCCTGATCGCGCTCCTGCGCGAACAGGGCGTCGACCTCACCGCCCTCGGCCGGATCGACGACGTCCCGCTGCGGGCCCGTGACGACGACGGGCCCGTGCAACTCTCGTTCGCCCAGCAGCGGCTGTGGTTCCTGGCCCAGCTGGACGGCAGCAGCGCCGCTTACAACATCCCCGTCGCGACCCGGTTGAGCGGCCCGCTGGACCGCCCCGCCCTGCGGCGCGCCCTGGCCGAGCTGGTCCGCCGCCACGAGGCGCTGCGCACCCGCTTCGCCGACCGCGACGGCGTCCCGCACCAGCTGATCGGCGACGGCTGCGACTTCGCCGTCGCCGAGGCCGACCTCGGCGACCCGGCCGAACTGGCCCGGATCTGCGCGGGTGAGGCGGCCACCGCCTTCGACCTGGAGCACGACCCGCTGATCCGGGTCCGGCTGCTGCGCGAGGCCGAGCAGGAGCACGTGCTGCTGATCACCATGCACCACGCCGTGTCCGACGGCTGGTCGGTCGGCGTCCTCATCCGCGACCTGAGCGCCCTGTACGAGGCGTTCGCCGCCGGACTGCCCTCGCCGCTCGCCCCGCTGCCCGTCCAGTACGCCGACTACGCGCACTGGCAGCGCCAGTGGTTGCAGGGCGCGGAACAGACCCGGCAGACCGCCTACTGGAAGGAGCAGCTCGCCGGGATCGACCCGCGGCTGACCCTGCCCGCCGACCGCGAACGCCCCGCGGTCAAGACGTACCGGGGGGCCCGGATGGGCTTCCTGCTCCCGCCCGACCTGCTGGCGCGGCTGCGCGAGGTCGCCGCGCGGCACGACGCGACCCTCTACATGACGCTGCTGGCCGCGTACTCCGTCGTCCTGAACCGCTACACCGGCCAGAGCGACATCGCCGTCGGCACCGTGGTCGCGGGACGCAACCGCATCGAGGTGGAGGGGCTCATCGGCTTCTTCGCCAACACGCTCGTCATGCGCGCCGACCTGTCGGACGACCCGGCCTTCCCCGAGCTGCTCGCCCAGGTCAAGCGGACCGCGCTGGCCGCCTACGACCACCAGGACGTGCCCTTCGAGGCGGTGGCCGACGCCCTCCAGCTGGAGCGCAGCCTCAGCCACTCGCCGGTCTTCCAGACCATGCTGGTGCTCCAGGAGGCGCAGACCGAGCGCACGGCGCGGCTCGGTGAACTCCTCGTGTCGGCGATCGAGTTCGACCTCGGCGTCACCAAGTTCGACCTCACCCTCGACCTGCGCGAGACCCCGGACGGCCTCGCCGGGACCGTCGAGTACAACACGGACCTCTTCGACCCGGACACCATCCGCCGGTTCACCGGCCACTTCGGCGAGCTCCTCGGCTCCCTCACCGCCGACCCCGGGGCCCGGCTCTCGGGCCTGTCGCTGCTCGACGAGGCCGAGCGGGAGCAGGTCGTCCGGGGATGGAACGACACCGACCGCCCGTTCTCCGCCGACCGCTGCCTGCACGAACTCTTCGAGGCCCGCGCGGCCCGCCACCCCGGTCGGACCGCGCTCGCCGACGCCGACCGCACCTGGACCTACGCCGAGCTCAACGCCTGGGCCAACCGCATCGCCGACGCCCTGCGCCGCAGCGGAGTGGGCCCGGACACCCTGGTCGGCCTCAGTGCGGAGCGGTCCGCCGAGATGGTGGCCGGGATCTACGGCATCCTCAAGGCCGGCGGAGCCTACATGCCGATCGAACCGTCCTACCCGGCGGCCCGCATCGAGGACCTCGTCGAGAGCTCCGGCGTCCGCGTGGTCCTCACCCAGCCCCATCTGGACCCGGCCCCGCTGCACGGCGCCGCCGACCTGTTCACCCTCGACCGCGACGGCACGGTCCGCGACCGGGCCGGCCACGCGGCCGAGGACCTGTCCGAGGCGGACCTGCCCGCCGCCGCGCTCGGCCTCGGCCCCGGCAACCTGGCGTACGTCATCCACACCTCCGGCTCCACCGGCCGCCCCAAGGGCGTGATGATCGAGCACCGGGCGGCCGTCAACCGCATCGAGTGGATGCAGCACGAGTACCGGCTCGATCAGGACGACGTCGTCCTGCAGAAGACCCCCTACAGCTTCGACGTCTCGGTGTGGGAGTTCTTCTGGCCGCTGCTCTTCGGCGCCCGCCTCGCCGTCGCCGCGCCCGGCGGCCACAAGGACCCCGCCTACCTGGTCTCCGCGGTACGGGAGTTCGGGGTGACCACCCTGCACTTCGTGCCCTCCATGCTGCGCTCCGTCGTCGCGGAGCCCGACTGGTCCGCCTGCGCCTCCGTGCGCCAGGTGTTCTGCAGCGGCGAGGCCCTGCCCCCGGAGCTGTGCGAGCGCCACTACGAACGCCACCCCGCCCCGCTGCACAACCTGTACGGGCCCACCGAGGCCGCCGTCGACGTCAGCCACTGGACCGTGCCCGCCGGGCCGGCCCCGCGCCTGGTCCCCATCGGCCGCCCCATCCAGAACATCCGCCTGTACGTCCTGAACGAGGCCCTGCGCCCCCAGGGCGTCGGCTGCGTCGGCCAGCTGTACATCGCCGGTACGGGCCTGGCCCGCGGCTACCTGCACCAGCCGGAGCTGACCCGCGAGCGGTTCGTACCGGACCCGTTCGCGACGGACCCCGACGCCCGCATGTACCTCACCGGGGACCTGGCCCGCTGGTTGCCCGACGGCACGCTGGAGTACCTCGGCCGCGCCGACGACCAGGTCAAGCTCCGCGGCTTCCGGATCGAGCTGGGCGAGATCGAACACCGGCTGACCGAGCACCCCGCGGTCCGCGCCTGCGCCGTCATCGTCCGCGAGGACCAGCCCGGCAGCCCCCGGCTGGTGGCCTACCCCGTCCTCGGCGACGACGTCGCCCCGGCGGCGGACGAGGCCGCCCTGCGCGCCGAGCTCGTCCGGCACCTGGAAGCGACCCTGCCGGAGTACATGGTTCCCGGCGCCTTCGTCGTCCTCGGCGAACTGCCCGTCACCGCCCACGGCAAGCTCGACCGCCGGGCCCTGCCCGTCCCCGACATCGAGGCCTTCGCGCAGCGGGAGTACACCGCCCCGGCCACCCCCACCGAGCGGCTGCTCGCCGGCCTGTGGGCCGAACTCCTCGGCTTCGACGGGGACCGGATCGGCGCCGGCGACAACTTCTTCGCCCTCGGCGGCCACTCGCTCCTCATCACCGTCCTGGTGGCCCGCCTCGCCGAGCACGGCCTGCGCGCCTCCGTGCGCGCCGTCTTCGGCGCCGCCACCCTCGCCGAGCTCGCCACCGCGCTGGACGCGGCCGAGCCCGCCGAGACGTACGAGATCCCGCCGAACGCGATCCCGGCCGGCTGCGAGCGGATCACCCCGCAGCTGCTGCCGCTGGTCGAGCTCACCCAGGAGCAGATCGACGCGGTCACCGCCACCGTCCCCGGCGGAGCGGCGAACGTCCAGGACATCTACCCCCTGGTCGCCACCCAGGAGGGCATCCTCTTCCACCGCCTGCTGGACCCGGACAACGACCCGTACCTGGTCTCGACCCTCTACGTCGCCGAGGACGAGGCCGCCTGCGCCGCCTTCACCCGCGCCCTGCAGGCCGTCGTCGACCGGCACGACGTCATGCGCACCGCCGTCGTCACGGACGGCCTGCCCGCACCCGTCCAGGTCGTCCACCGCACCACCACCCTGCCCGTACGCCGACTGCTCCTCGACCCGGGGCGGGACGCCGAGCAGCAGGCCCTCGCCCTGCTGGAGCAGCCCGACAACCTGGAGATCGACCGGGCCCCGCTGCTGCGGCTGACCGTCGCCGAGGACCCCGGCTCCGCCCGCCGCTACCTGCTGCTGAGCGCCCACCACCTGATCGAGGACGCCACCTCGCTCCGGCTCACCCTGAACGAGCTCGCCCTGCACATGGCGGACCGCGCCGACCTCCTGGCCCCGCCCGCCCCGTACCGCGACTTCGTCGCCCACACCCGGAGCCGGCAGGCCGACGCCGACGCGGAGGGCCACTTCCGCGCCATGCTCGGCGACGTCACCGAACCGACCACCCCCTTCGGGCTGACCGACGTGCACGGCGACACCAGCCGGGTCCGCCGGCTGCGCCGCGCCCTGCCCGACGCCCTCACCCGGGAGATCCGGACCCAGGCCCAGCGGCTGCGGATCGGCCCCGCCAGCCTGTTCCACGCGGCCTGGGCCCGCGTCGTGGCCGCCACCAGCGGGCGCGACGACGTCGTCTTCGGCACCATCCTGTCCGGCCGGCTCCAGGGCGTGCCCGGGGTCGAGCGGATGCTCGGCAACTTCATCAACACCCTGCCCCTGCGGACCCGGCTGGCCGAGCGCACCGTGCGCGAGCTGATCGCCGACGTCGACACCGGGTTGAAGGACCTGATCGACCACGAGCAGACGCCGCTCGGGCTGGCGCAGCGCTGCAGCGCACTGGCGGGCGACGCGCCGCTCTTCAGCGCCGTCGCGAACTTCCGCCACTTCGAGGCCGGGCACGGCGAGGCCGCCGAGGCCCTCACCGACGGCCGGGGCGTGCGCTTCCTCTCCGCCGCCGACGGCATCAACTACCCCCTCGTGGTCTCCCTGGACGACTTCGGCACCGAGCTCTCGCTGGACATCCAGGCCGACGCGCAGGTGGCGTGCGAGGCCGTCGCCGACTACCTGGAGAGCGCACTGGCCGGCATCACCGCCGCCCTCGCCGACGGCGACGGCGCCCGCACCGCCGCGCTCGACGTACCGGTCCTGCCCGCGGCCGAACGCCACCGGCTGCTCACCGAATGGGCCGGGCCGAAGGCGCCCGTCACCGACGTCCCGCTGGGGGAGCTGATCCAGCGGCAGGCGGCCCGCACCCCCGCAGCCCTCGCCGTCAGCGCGCCCGGCGGTGACGAGTTGACGTACGCGCAACTCAACGAGCGGGCGAACCGCCTGGCCAGGGTCCTCATCGCCCGCGGCGTCGGACCCGGCTCCTTCGCGGGCGTGTCGCTGCCCCGCGGCAGCCTGGCGATCGTCGCCTTCCTCGCCGTCCTCAAGTCCGGCGCGGCCTACCTGCCCATCGACCCCGAGTACCCGCAGGACCGGATCGACTTCATCCTCGGCGACACCGGGCCCGCGGTGGTCCTCACCGACCGGGCCACGGCCCCCGCCCTGCCGGGCGCCCCGCTCCTGGTCCTGGACGACCCGGCCACCCGGGCGCTGCTCGCCGACGCCGCGGTCGACGATCCCCGGCCGCGGGAGCGCACCGGCCCGCTGACCCCCGAGACGCCGGCCTACGTCGTCTACACCTCCGGTTCCACGGGACGGCCCAAGGGCGTGGTCCTGCCGGCCCGGGTGCTGACCAACCTGCTCGCCTGGTCCCGGTCCGTCTTCCCGGCCGAACCGGGCTCGCGGGTGGCGCAGTTCGCCGCGGTCAGCTTCGACATGTCCGAGTACGAGCTGCTGAACGCCCTGCTGCACGGCAAGACCCTGTGCGTGCCCGCCGCGGACGTCCGGGTGGACCCCGCCGAGCTCGCGCGCTGGCTGGAACGCGAGCGGATCACGGAGTTCTTCGCCCCCAACGTGGTGATCGCCGCCGTGTACGAGGCCGCCACCGCGCAGGGCCTGGAACTCACCGCCCTGCGCCACGTCCTGCAGGCCGGCGAGGCCCTCCAGCTGACCGCGCTGGTGCGGCGGTTCCACGCCGACCGGCCGTGGCTGCGGCTGCACAACCAGTACGGACCCTCCGAGACCCACGTGGCCACCGCCGCGACCCTGCCCGAGGACGTCGGCGCATGGCCCGCCGCGGCGCCGCTGGGCCGCCCCGTCGCCAACACCCGCACCTACGTCCTGGACGACCGGCGCCGCCCGGTCCCGGTGGGCGTGGCCGCGGAGCTCTACCTCGCGGGGACCTGCCTGGCCCAGGGGTACCTGGGCCGGCCCGACCTCACCGCGGAACGCTTCGTCGAGGACCCCTTCGGGGCCCCGGGCGAGCGCATGTACCGCACCGGAGACGTGGCCCGCTGGCTGCCGGACGGCACCCTGGAGTACCTCGGTCGCGCCGACGACCAGGTCAAGGTGCGCGGCTTCCGGATCGAACCCGGCGAGATCGTGAACGCCCTGCACGCGCACCCCGCCGTGCACAGCGCCGTCGTCGTCCCCCGGGCCTCGGGAGACACCACCACCCTGGTCGCCTACGCCCGCCCCACCCCCCAGTGGCTCGACGGGGCGGCCCGGGAGCAGGACGCCGTCCACCTCGACCGGTGGCGGCGGACCTTCGACGAGAGGTACGCCGGCTCCGCGGCCGTCGACCCCGCGCCGCCCGCGGCCGGCGGGGCGCGGGGCGCGCTCGCCCGCGCCGTCGAGGACCTGCGGCCCAAGCGCCTGCTGGAGATCGGCTGCGGCACCGGCGACCTGCTGCGGCACTACGCCGAGGAGTGCGAGGCGGTGCACGTCGTCGACGTCAGCGCACCGGCCCTCGACGCCGTCCGCCGACTCGCGGAGCGCCGCGGCTGGACCCACGTGTCCCTCGTCCACGGTGACGCCCTGAGCGTCGCCGAACCCGCGAACGGCCCGCTCGCCGGCGCCCGGTTCGACACGATCGTCCTCGACTCGGTCGTGCGGTACTTCCCCAACCGCCCCTACCTGGAGGAGACGCTCGCCCGCCTGCTGCCGCTGCTGGAGGAGGGCGGGCGCATCCTGATCGGCGGCGTCCGCAACCTCGACCTGTTCCCGGCGCAGCTGTGCGCCGCCGAGCTGGCCGACTCCTGCGCGGGCACCACCGCCGGGGCACTGCGGGCCCGGGTGCAAGGCCGCCGCCGGGCGGAGTCCGAACTCCTGCTGAGCCCCAGCTGGTTCGCCGCCCTCACCGAGCGGTTCCCCGAGCTCGGCGCCGTCGACCTGCTGCTGCGGCGCGGCGCCGGTGACGGCGAGGAGCTCGCCCACCACTACGACGCGCTGCTCACCAAGGGCGCCACCGCCACCGCTCCGGACCCCGGCCACCCCTGGCTGGTGGCCGACGGCCCGGCCGCGCTGCGCGCGCTGCTCGCCGGCGGCGCGGGCGCGCTCCCCGAGCGGTTCGGGGTCAGCGGGCTGACCAACCCCCGGGTCGCCGAGGACGTCCGCCTCCACGAGGACCTGGCCCGCTGGCCCGCCACCCGCGAGGTCCCCCTGCCGCCACACGGGGCAGGACTGTCCGCGCAAGCCGCCGAAGGGGTGCGGGAGCTCGAAGACGTCCTGAGGTACGCCGAGTCCCTCGGCCTCCGGGTGGCCGCCACCTGGTCCCAGGACCGGCCGGATGGCCTGGACCTGGTGTTCGGCCGGGGCGAGCTGCCCCGGGTGCGGGCGCGTTCCCCCTACCGCGCTGCCCAGCAGGCGAGCTCCCCGCAGCTCGGCCTGCTCGGTCCGGCGATGGCACGGATGCTGAAGGAGCACCTCGCCGGTTCGCTGCCCGAGTACATGGTCCCCAGCGCCTTCGTGATCCTCGAAGAGCTGCCCCTGACCTCCAACGGCAAGGTGGACAAGCGGGCGCTGCCCGCCCCCGGCGACGACGACGTGGCCAAGGGCGAGTACGTCGAGCCGCGCACCGACGCCGAACGGACCCTGTGCCGGATCGTCGGCGAGCTCCTCGGGGTCGGCCGCGTGGGCCTGCGGGACAGCTTCTTCGACCTGGGCGGGCACTCCCTGCTGGCCACCCGGCTGACCCTGCGCGTGAAGCAGGAGACGGGCGCAGAACTCCCGCTCAAGCTGGTCTTCACCGGTGCCACGCTGGAGCAACTGGCCGCCGCGGTCGCGCAGTCCGCCACGGACCGGGCCACCGCGCGTGCGGACGGGCCCGGCCGGGCGCGGACCGCGCCCCCGCTGGTCCCGGTGGAGGGCGCCACGGCGGTCGGCGCGCGGGCCCCGCTGGCCCTGCAACAGCGGGACCTGTGGTTCCTGAACCGCCCCGGCCACCTCGCCGAGGCCCACGACAACGTGCAGCTGGCCTTCCGGATCGACGGCCCGCTCGACCGCGGTGCCTTCACCAGCGCGGTCCGGGCCCTGGTCGAACGGCACCCGATCCTACGCACCGGCTACACGGAGCACGAGGGGGTCTGGACCCAGCAGGTCCACGCGGCGGCCGGGTTCACCGTGCCGGTGCTGGCGGCCGGGGACGAGGAGGAGGCCGGGGCCTGGGCCGCGGCGGAGCGGCTGCGCCCGTTCGCACCCGGCGCCGGAACCGCCCTGCGGGCGCACCTGATCGCACTGTCGGAGCACGCGCACGTCGCCGTGCTCACCCGGCCGTGGGGCGTCTTCGACGGTTGGTCGGTAAATCTGGTCCTGGCCGAGTTGATGGATTCCTACCAGCAATCGGTCGGCGGCCGGGAACCGCGGCGGGCCGCACCGGCGCTGTCGTACGCCGATTTCGCTCACTGGCAGCAGTCGGCCGTTGACGCTGCGGAGTTGGATCGGCAGCGGGAGTACTGGCGCGGCCGCCTGGTCGGACTGCCCGCTGTCACCGCCCTGCGCACCGACTACCCGCGCGGCCCGGTGAAGACGTACCAGGGCTCCTCGGTCCCGGTCCGCGTCCCGGCGGGGACGGCCGACGGGCTGCGGCGGCTGGGCCGCGAGCGCGGCGCCACGCTCTACATGAGCCTGCTGTCGGCGTACGCCGTCCTGCTGGGCGGGCGCACCGAAGAGCGTGAACTGGCCGTCGGAACGGCGGTCGCCAACCGACCCGGGCCCGAACTGGAACAGGTCGTCGGCTACTTCACCAACACGTTGGTGATCCGGCTGGACGTGGACCCGCAGCGCTCCTTCAGCGAGCTGCTCGCCGACGCGGGGGAGGCCACGGCCGACGCCCACGACCACCTTGACCTGCCCTTTTCTGATCTGGTGCGCTCCCTGATCGCGGAGTCGGACCCGGCGCACTCCCCGTTGTTCCAGGTGATGTTCAACCTGCTGCCCGCCCCCGCCGGGGAGCCCGCCGCCGCCCAGGACGGGCCGGGGACGGAGCCCGGCGGGCTCGCCGTCCGGTACCTGCCGGCCCGGCCGGGCACCACGAAGTTCGACCTCAACCTGGTGCTCCAGGACGCCGACGGCGCCCTGGAGGGCTACCTGGAATACAGCACGGACCTGTTCGCCCGGGGGACCGCGGAGCGGTTGGCCCGGGGGTACGAGCGACTGCTGGACGCGATCGCGGCGTCCCCGGACACCGCCCTGGCACGGCTGCGGGAGGCCGCCGCCAGGTCCTGACGTCCGGCACGTGAGTAGGTTTTCGGCCACCCCCGATGCGGGGGTGGCCGAAAGTCGTGGGCGAAAAGTCGGAAGGATTGGCTCCGGACAAAGCGGTCAGGGAAAGATCATTCTCTGATCGTTTTTCGTTGCACCCCGTCGATCACTCCTCTAGGCTCCAGCTAGCCGAGTCCGATCTTGACTCGGTGGCGGGTCCACCGACTGGGACCCGGAGCTACGGGGTGACGGAATCGGCATTCATGCCGACGGGCTTTTCGGGGGATCACAGTGAAGCTGTGCGGTATTCCAGCGGGGACAGGCCCCGTTTTCTCTCCAGTGGTGTAGCCGCCAGGGACTTTTCCCTATGTGACGCCATCGGCGCCAGCCGGTAGGTGCTCTATGGTCATGCCTTTTGTCACTCAGGAGTTTCCTCCTGTCCAGTTAGCCGGTTTCGCCCTGTCGGGCACCGGCGGAATTCAACGCCCATTGTCGGACCCACATGAAATGTGTGGGGATCATGGGGTCGTGCCGGAATTCATCATCAGCGGTTCGCCTGCCCCACTCCGGTCAGGCCAGCGAAAGGGAGAGTTGGGTCAGTGAGCAGCCCCGAGGGTCCGATGGTGAACGACACGGATGTCGCGATCATCGGCATGGCCGGGCGTTTCCCCGGCGCCGACGATCTCGATTCCTTCTGGCAGCTGCTGAGCGAGGGCCGGGAGGGAGTCACCCGTTTCAGCCGCGAGGAGCTCGCCGCCGCCGGAGTGCCCCGCCGCCTGCTGGACGACCCGGACTACGTCCCGGCCCACGGCGTGCTCCCCGACGTCGACCTCTTCGACACCGGCTACTTCGAATTCACCCCGGCCGAAGCCGAGTTCACCGACCCCCAGCACCGGATCCTGCTGACCGCCGGACACGCCGCGCTGGAGCACGCGGGCTACGACCCCGCCCGCCACGACGGGCTGATCAGCGTCTATGCGGGCGCGGCCATCAACACGTACCTGCAACAGCAGGTCCTGCCCCACGTCGACCAGACCACCACCTCGAACCACTTCGCCGTGATGGTCGGCAACGACAAGGACTTCCTCGCCACCCGGCTGGCGTACAAGCTCGACCTCAAGGGCCCCGCCTACACCGTCCAGACGGCCTGCTCCACCTCTCTCGTCGCCATCCACCTGGCCTGCCAGGGCCTCATCAACGGCGAATGCGACATGGCGCTGGCGGGCGGCGTCACCATCAAGCTCCCCCAGGAGAAGGGCTACCTCTACGAAGAGGGCGCGATCCTCTCCCAGGACGGGCACGTGCGCACCTTCGACGCCGACGCCAGCGGCACCGTCCTCGGCAACGGCGTCGGCGTCCTCGTCCTCAAGCTGCTCAGCGACGCCATCGCCGACCGCGACACCATCCACGCCGTCATCAAGGGCACCGCCACCAACAACGACGGCTCCGGCAAGGTCAGTTACGCCGCACCCGGCGCCGCCGGACAGAGCGCCGTCATCCGCGAGGCGCACGCCGTCTCCGGCGTCGACCCGCGGTCCATCAGCCACGTGGAAGCACACGGCACCGCCACCCGGCTCGGCGACCCGGTCGAGGTCTCCGCCCTGACCAGGGCGTTCCGTGCCGGCACCACCGACACCGGCTTCTGCGCCATCGGCTCGGTCAAGTCCAACCTCGGCCACCTCGACGCGGCCGCCGGGGTCGCCGGCGTGATCAAGACCGCGCTGATGATGCGCCACCGGACCCTGGTGCCCACGCTGAACTACCGCACGCCCAACCCGGCCATCGACTTCGCGTCCGGCCCCTTCACGGTCACCACCGAGACCCGGCCCTGGACCGGCGACGGCCCGCTGCGCGCCGGGGTCAGCTCCTTCGGCATCGGCGGCACCAACGCCCATGCCGTGCTGCAGGAGGCCCCGGCCGTCACCACCGGCGCCCCCTCGCGTCCCGGCCAGGTCCTGGTCCTCTCCGCCCGCACCGCCACCGCGCTGCGCACCGCCGCCGACCGGCTCGCGGACCACCTCGACGGCGCCGGCGGCACCGGCACGGACGGCCCCGGCGAGGAGCACGCCGCCGCGGCCCTGCTCGCCGACACCGCCTACACCCTGGCCGTGGGCCGCCGCGCCCACGAGTTCCGCCTCGCCGTCCACGGCGCCGACCGCGCCGCGCTGGCCGAGGCCCTGCGCGCCGCCACCGCCCCGACCGACCACGGCGCCACCGAGATCTCCTTCGCCTTCACCGAGCACGTCCCGGGCGCCGAGGCGCTCGCGGCCGAGTGGGCCGCCGCCGAACCCGCATTCGCCGCGCACCACGCCGCCGCCCTGGCCGCGGGCGCCGCCGAGCAGGGGGAGCGCGGGCAGGCCTTCGCCCTCCAGTACGCGCTCGGCCGGCTCTGGCTCGACTGGGGCGTGCGCCCCGTCGCCGTCCACGGCGACGGCCTCGCGGCCCGCGTGGCCGCCTGCGTGACCGGCGCCCTGGACCTGGCCGACGGCGCCGCCCCGCAGGGCGGGCCCGCGCCGCGGGCCCGTACCGCCAAGGCGGCGGGCGGCTCCGGCATCCCGCTGCGCAGCGCCCAGGAAGAGGTCCGCGGCCTCGTCCTCGGCGTCTCCGACGGCCCCTGGCAGGGCGTCGCCCGCGCCTGGCAGGCCGGGGCCGACGTCGACTGGACGGCCTGGTTCGACGGCGAGGAGCGCGGCCGCGTGCCGCTGCCCACCTATCCCTTCGAGGGCCGGCGCTGCTGGATGACCGCTCCCGCGGCCGCCGCGGAAGCCGCCACGGACCACGAAGGCCGCGGCCCGCACCCGCTGCTGGACGAGAACGTCTCCACCCTGGACACCCTGGCCTGGCGCAGCTCCCGCTCCGGCGAGGAGTTCTACCTCGCGGACCACCGGGTCGCCGGCGCCCCCGTCATGCCGGCCGTGGGCCACCTGGAACTGGCCCGCGCCGCGGGCGAACTGGCCTTCGACGGCCCGGTGCGGCTGCGCGACGTCTCCTTCGAGCAGCTGCTCTCCTACGCCCAGGGCCCGCGGACCGCCCTGGTCTCGCTGTGGCAGGAGCAGGAGCAGGAGCAGGACCCGACGGCGTACGACGCGACGGACGCGGCGGTCGACCCGGTCCGCTTCGAGATCGCCGAGGACGACCGCGTCCACGCCGCGGGCACCGTCCTGCCCGGCGCGCCCGCCCCGGCCGGCCCGTTCGACCTCGCCGCGGCGGCGGACCGCTGCCCCGAGGCCGTCGCCCACCACGACTGCTACGCCCTGCTGCGCGAGCGCGGCCTCGACTACGGCCCCCGGATGCGGGCCCTGGCCGAGGTGGCCCTCGGCGACGGCGAGGCCCTCGCCATGCTCGAACTGCCCGAGGGCGCGGCCCTGGACGGCGCCCTCTTGAACCCGGCCCTGTTGGACGGCGCCCTGCACGCCCTCGTGGTGCTGCTCTCCCGTGCCTACGGCGACGCCGCCGACGGCTTCCTGCCGCTCGCCCTCGACGAACTGACCGTCCACGCGCCGGTCGACGGAGCCTGCTGGGCCCACGTCGAAGCGGGCCGCACCGGTGAGCGGTCCGCCGTCGCCGACCTGAGCCTGCTCGACTCCGACGGCCGGGTGCTGGCCCGCCTGGCCGGGCTCACCGTCCGCGTCCTGAAGGACGGCGCGGGTTCCGCCGAGCCCACCGCCGAGCTGCTGGTACGCCACTGGGTCGACGCCCCCGCCGAGCCGGTCGGGCACCGTCCCCGCACGGCCCTCGTCGTGGCCGACGACGAGGCCCGCCGCACCGAACTGGACGCCCTGTTGCGCTCGCTGGGCGCCGCACACGTCACCACCGACGGCGCCCTGGACACCGCCCCGGACACCGCCCCGGACACCGTCGTCGTGGACGAGCCCACCGCCGTCCAGGCCCTGGAGCTGGTCCGCGAACTGCTCCGCAGCCGGCCCGCGGCCCCGGTACGGGTGCTGCTGGTGCACCGCCACGAGCCGGCCGGGGCCCGCCCCGAGCGCGCCGCGCTGGCCGCCTTCGCCCGTACCGTGCGGGCCGAGAACCCGCTGCTCGCGGTACAGGCCGTGGGCCTGGCCGCGGACGCGGACGACGCCGCGGCGCTCGCCGCCGAACTCGCCGGTCCGGGCCGCGACGCCGAGGTGCTGCACACCGCCGGTGCCCGCCGCGTACCCGCGTTCCGACCCGCCCCGGCCACCGAGCCGGTCTCCGTCCGCGACGGCGGCCACTACCTGGTCACCGGCGGCGCGGGCGGCCTCGGCCGGATCGTCGCCGACTGGTTGACCGGCAGCGCCGACTGCCGCGTGGTCCTCGTGGGCCGCAGCGAGGAGCCCGCCGCACCCGCCGACGGGCGCGTGACGTACCTCCGCGCCGACGTGTCCGACCCCGAGGAGCTCGCCGCCGGGCTGGCGCAGGCCCGTACGCTCCACGGCCCCTTCCACGGCGTCGTGCACGCCGCCGGAATCCTGCGCGACGGCTTCGCCCTCACCAAGTCCGCCGAGGACCTGGAGGCCGTACTGGCCCCCAAGGTGGCCGGGCTGCGCGCCCTGGAGGCCGCCACGGCCGAGGACCCGCTGGACTTCTTCGTCGCCTTCTCCTCGATCGCCGCGCACATCGGCTCTGCCGGACAGAGCGACTACGCCTACGCCAACGCCTACATGGAGGCCCACGCCGAGCGTGACGGCCGGACGACCGCGGTCGCCTGGCCCATGTGGGCCGAGGGCGGCATGCGCCAGAGCGCCGAGGCGGCGGCCGACATCGCCGCCGCCACCGGCTTCGCGGTCCTGCCCACCGCGGCGGGCCTGGACCTGCTGGAGCGGGCCCTCGGCACCGCGGGCGCGGTGGTCGCCGGCTACGGGGACACCGCGCGGATCACCGCCGTGCTCGGCGCTCCGGCCGCCGCACCCGCCCCCGCCGCCGCGAACGGCGCCGCCCCCGCGGAAGCCGACGGCGGCGGGCACGGCGAGGGCCCGACCCCCCGCGCGGCGGCCCTGGCGATGCTGCGCGAGCTGATCGCGGCCGAGACCGGGCTGGTGGCGACCGAGGTCGCCGAGGACGCGCCGTTCGACCGCTACGGCATCGACTCCCTGATGATCACCAAGCTCAACCGCGAGCTGGACCGTCGGATCCAGGGGCTGTCCAAGACCCTGTTCTTCGAGTACGCCACCCTCGGCGAGCTCGCCGACCACTTCGCCGAGCACCACCGGGCCGAACTGCTCGCCGCGCACGCCGGTCAGTCGGCCTCCGCAGCCGCAGCCGTTGCGCGCCCGGCCGCCGCCACCACGCCCGCCCGCACCCGCCCGGGCCGTACCTCCCGCACGGCCCGCACCGCCCGCACGGCGGTCACCGCGGAGCAGCGGCCCGCCGACGCGCACGACGCGGACGACGAGGCCATCGCCGTCATCGGCCTGGCGGGCCGCTACCCGATGGCGGACGGGCTCGACGAGTTCTGGACCAACCTGCTCGACGGCCGGGACTGCATCACCGAGATCCCCGAGGACCGCTGGGACCGCGACCGCTGGTACCACCCGGACCCGGCCAACCCCGGTACCGCGCACACCCGTTGGGGTGGATTCCTGCGCGACGTGGACCGCTTCGACCCGCTGTTCTTCGGCATCTCCCCGCGCCAGGCGGAGCTGATGGACCCCCAGGAGCGGCTCTTCCTCCAGAACTCCTGGCACGTCCTGGAGGACGCCGGCTACCGCCGCGCCGACCTGTCCGGCGCCCCCGTCGGCGTCTACGTCGGCGTGATGTACGGCGAGTACCAGTTCCACGGCGCCGTGGACGTGCTGCGCGGCGGCCGTCCGCTCACCGGTTCCTCCTTCGCGACCATCGCGAACCGGGTCAGCTACGCCCTGGGCCTCTCCGGCCCGAGCCTGGCGCTCGACACCATGTGCTCCTCCTCGCTCACCGCGATCCACCTGGCCTGCGAGAGCCTGCGCCGCGGCGAGAGCGAGCTGGCGATCGCCGGCGGCGTCAACGTCTCGGTCCACCCGTACAAGTACGCCTTCCTCAGCCAGGGCCGGTTCCCCTCCTCCGACGGCCGCTGCCGCGCCTTCGGCGCGGGCGGCGACGGCTACGTGCCCGGCGAGGGCGTCGGCGCCGTCCTCCTCAAGCCCTACCGCCGGGCACTGGCCGACGGCGACCGCATCCATGGCGTCATCCTCGGCAGCGCCGTCAACCACGGCGGGAAGACCAACGGCTACACCGTGCCCAACCCCCGTGCCCAGCAGCGCGTCGTCACCGCCGCCCTGGCCCAGGCCGGGGTGGACCCGCGGGAGATCGGCTACGTCGAGGCGCACGGCACCGGAACCGCCCTCGGCGACCCGATCGAGCTGACCGGCCTCACCGCCGCCTACCGCGCGGCCGACGGGACCGCAGCGGTCCCCGGCCACTGGCCGATCGGCTCGGTCAAGACCAACGTCGGGCACCTGGAGTCCGCCGCCGGGATGGCCGGACTCACCAAGGTGCTGCTCCAGTTCGCCCACGGCACGCGGGTGCCCTCGCTGCACGCCGACGAGCTCAACCCGAACATCGACTTCGACCGCTCCCCCTTCCGGGTCCAGCGCACCGCCGAAGCCTGGCCCGCCGGGGACCGCCCCCGCCTGGCCGGCCTCAGCTCCTTCGGGGCGGGCGGCGCCAACGCGCACCTCGTGCTGCGCGAGGCCCCCGAGCCCGCCCCGGCCGCCGCCGCGCCCGCGGCCGAGCAGAGCGTCGAGGAGCCCGTGCTCTTCCTGCTCTCCGCCCGCGACGAGGAGCGGCTGCGCGCCTACGCCGACACGGCCGCGCGGTTCCTCGAAACCGAGCGGGTGCCGCTCGCCGACCTCTGCTTCACCACCCAGGTCGGCCGCGAGGCCATGGGGGTCCGCCTCGCGGTGCTCTCCACCGACGGCGCCGACATCCTCGCCGCCCTGCGCCGCTACGCCGCGGGCGGCCCGCTGCCCGCGTCCACCGGCGCCACCGGACCCGAGCAGGACGGCCCGCTCGCCGCGGCGGCCCTGCGCTGGCTCACCGGCGCCGAGGTGGACTGGGCCGCCGAGCACGCCGGACGGCCCGGTCCGGCCCCGCGCCGCACCGGCGCCCCGCTCTACCCCTTCGCCGACGAGCGCTACTGGATCCCGCTCGACCCCGACCAGGGGCAGGACGGGGACCCGCACCCGGCCGTGGCTCCGGCCGCCCTGCACCCGCTGGTCGACGCCAACGAGTCCACCGTGGCCGAGGCCAGGTTCCGCAAGACCCTGCGTGCCGACGACGCCCTGCTGCGCGACCACGTGATCGAGGGACGCGCGCTCCTCGCGGGCGCCGCGACGCTGGAGTTCGTACGGACCGCGGCCGCTCTCGCCGAACCGGGCGTGCGGCACACCCTGCGCGAGGTCGTGTGGGGCCGGGCCGTCGAACTGCCCGGCGACGCCGCCGAACTGGCGCTGTACGCCGCCTTCCGGGCCGACGGGGACCGGCTGGCCTTCGAGGTCTTCTCCCGTACCGGGGACGCCCGCACCACCCACGTCCAGGGCATCGCCGTCCCCGCGGCCCCCGCCCTGCCCGGCTCCGCCGACCTCGACGCCCTGCGCGGCCGACTGGCCCCGGTGCGCGACCGGGAGGGTGCCTACGCCGACTACGCGGCCGCGGGATTCCACTACGGCCCGTCCTTCCAGGTGATCGACGAGGTCCGCACCGGACCAGGGGAGGCCCTGCTCCGGCTGAGCGCCGCCCCCGCCGCGCACGGCACCGAACTGCCCCCGGCACTGCTGGACGGAGCGCTGCGGGCCTGCCACTGGGCGGGCCGCACGGAGTCCCCGCGCCCCGGCGCCCTGGACGTTCCCTTCAGCCTCGGCGCGCTGGAGGCGCACGCCCCGCTGCCCGCCGTGTGCTTCGCGCACGCCCGGCTGATCGGCGAGAGCGCCGGCATCCGCCGCTTCGAGGTGAGCGTCCACGACGAGCAGGGCCGCGTACTGGCCCACATACGGGACTTCGCCGGCCGCACCCCGACGGCGGCGGCCACCTCGGTACGGGAGACAGCTCCCGCCGCCGACGCCACTGCCACGGGCGAAGCCCGGTTCTACGAGCCGCACTGGCGCCCCGCCGCCGAACCCGCGGCGGCGGACGCCGCTGCGCTGCCCGGCACCCTGGCCGTGCTGGGCGAGGACGCCGCCCTGGTGGACGCCCTGGCCGCGACCGGCGCCTGGCGCCGGGTGGTCGCGGTCCCCGAGCTCGGGGAGGCCCGTACGGACCGGCTCGCCGGGCTCGCCGACGAGCACGGCCTCGACCTCGCCCTGGTGCGGGACCCGGCCCGGCGGCCCGCGTCCGCCCCGGACTCCGCGGACGGCCCCGGTTCGGCCCCCGACGAGCTGGAAGGGCTCTGCTTCGAGGTGCTCGGCCTGCTGACCGCGACCGTCGCGGGCACGCTGCCCGGCCGCGTCCGGTGCCTGCTGGCCCACCCGCAGGACGCCGGTGCGGACCGCCCCGAACAGGCCGCAATGGCCGGCTTCGCCCGGTCCACCGGCCCGATCACCTCCCGCTTCGAACTGCTCACCCTGGGCCTGCCGCACGACCTGGACGCGGCCGGCCGGGCCGCCGCCGTCGCCGTCGAGCTGCGTGCCGCCCCGCGCGCCGCCGGCCTGGAGGTGCGCCGCACCACCGCCGGCGGGCGCGAGGTGCGCGCCCTGCGGCGGGCCGTTGCCACCGCGCCCGCCACCGCGCCCGCCACCGCGACCGCCACCGCGACCGCCACCGCGACCGCCACCACGACCGCCACCGCGACCGCCACCGGGCAGAGCACCGCTACGCCCCTGCGCGAGCACGGCGTCTACGTGATCACCGGCGGCAACGGCGCGATCGGCCGGCTGCTGGCCGAGCACCTCGCCCGTACCTGCCGGGCGAAGCTCGTGCTCGTCGGCCGCTCCGAGCCCGACGCCGGAGCCACCACCTGGCAGCAGGGCCTGACCGCCCTCGGCGCCGAGGTCCTGGCGCTGAGCGCCGACGTGGCCGACGCCGCCGCCCTCGCCGCCGCCCTCGCGACGGCCCGGGAGCGCTTCGGCGCCCCGCACGGGGTGTTCCACCTCGCGGGCGTCGCCGACGACGGCCGGGCCACCGACGGCGACCGCGACCGCTTCGCCCGGGTGCTGGCCGCCAAGACCCGCGGCCTGGTCCACCTGGACCGGCTGACCCGGGACGACGCCCTCGACCTGTTCGTGGTCTTCTCCTCCGTCTCCTCCCTGGTCGGTGACTTCGGCGCGGCCAGCTACGCAACGGCCAATCGTTTCGCCGACCTCTACACCGTGCTCCGCGACTCCTGGGCCGCCCAGGGTGCGCGCCACGGCCGGAGCCTGTCCCTGGGTTGGCCGCTGTGGTCGGTCGGCGGGGTCGACGGCCTGGTCAACCCGGCCGAACTGGCCGCATACACGCGGCGCAGCGGGATGCGGGCGCTCACGGCCGAGCAGGGCCTGGCGGCGTTCACCGGTGCCTTCACCATCCCGGCGCCGTGGCTGGTCCCGGCCTGGGGCGAGCCCGCGGCCCTGGACGCGGCCCTGGTGGAACCGGCCGCCGCGACCGGGACGGCCCACCAGCCCGCACCGCACGACGCCCCGTACACCGCCCCGCTGCCCGTCGCCGCGCTCGCCGACGTGCGCGCCCGCCTCGTGGAGCACCTGAGCGAGACCCTGTCCGGGGTGCTGGGGCTGCGCGCGGGCCGGCTCGACAGCCGCGTCCCGCTGGACGACTACGGGCTGGACTCGGTCCTGGTGATGGAGTCGAACAGGCTGCTCGGCAAGGACTTCCCGGGCCTGCGCGGCACGGTGTTCTTCGAGTGCCGCACGGTCGAGGAGCTGGCGGCGCACGTCCTGGCCGAGCACCCGGACGCGGTGGCGCGACTGTTCCCCGCCACCGCCACCGCCACCGCCACCGCCACCGCGAACGCCCCGGCCACCGAGGTCGCCCCCGCCCCCGCCCCCGCCCCCGCCCCCGTGCGTTCCGCCGCGGCCCCGGCCCCGGCAGGGGACGAGCCCATCGCCGTCATCGGCATCAGCGGGCGCTACCCGCAGGCCCGCGACCTGGACGAGTTCTGGCAGAACCTGGCCGACGGCCGGGACTGCGTGAGCGAGGTCCCCGCCGACCGCTGGGACGCCGACGCCCTCTTCGACGCGGACCCGGCCGCCCCGGGCCGCAGCTACAGCCGGTGGGGCGGCTTCCTGTCCGACGTCGCCTCCTTCGACTCGCTGTTCTTCCAGATCTCGCCGATGCAGGCCCGCACCATGGACCCGCAGGAGCGGCTGTTCCTGGAGACCGCCTGGTCGGCACTGGAGGACGCGGGCTACCCGCCCGCGCGCCTGCCCGCACCCCGCTTCGGCGGCCAGGGTCACGACGTCGGCGTGTTCGTCGGCGTGATGTGGAACGACTACGCGGTCCTCGCGGCCGCCGAGTCCGCGCGAGGCAACCACCAGGTGGTGCTGGCCAACCGCTCCTCGATCGCCAACCAGGTCTCCTACTTCGGGGACTTCCGCGGTCCGAGCGTGGTCGTGGACACCGCCTGCTCGGCCTCCCTGGTCGCCGTGCACCAGGCGTGCGAGAGCATCCGCCGGGGCGAAGTCGGCTACGCCGTCGCGGGCGGCGTCAACGTCGCCGTCCACCCGGACAAGTACGTCCACCTCAGCCGCAAGACGATGCTCGCCGCCGACGGTCGCTGCCGCGCCTTCGGCGCGGGGGGCAGCGGATACGTGCCCGGTGAGGGCGTCGGGGCGGTCGTGCTCAAGCGGCTGTCCGACGCGGTCCGCGACGGCGACACGGTGCACGCCGTGATCCGCTCGACCGCCGTCAACCACGGCGGCCGCACCAGCGGTTACACCGTCCCCAACCCGCACGCCCAGCAGGCCCTCGTGGAGCAGGCGCTCGCCGCGGCCGACGTCGGCGCCCGCACCATCGGCGTGCTGGAGGCGCACGGCACCGGCACCGCGCTCGGCGACCCGATCGAGCACACCGCGCTGGCCCAGGCCTACGGCAAGCACACCGCCGACACCGGGTTCTGCGCGCTGGGCTCCGTGAAGTCGTCCATCGGCCACCTGGAGGGCGCGGCGGGCATCGCCGGTCTCACCAAGGCGGTGCTCCAGCTGCGCAACGCCACCCTGTTGCCCACGCTGCACGCCGAGGAGACCAACCCGGTGATCGACTTCACCGGCTCCCCGTTCACCGTCCAGCGCGAGAGCGCCCCCTGGCCGCAGCCGCTGGCCGAGGACGGCAGCCCGCTGCCCCGACGGGCCGCCGTCAGCTCCTTCGGCGCGGGCGGCACCAACGCGCACGTCATCGTCGAGGAGTACCGGGCGCCCGAGCCCGCCCCGCAGGCCGTCGAGACGCCCGAACTGATCGTCCTGTCCGCCCGCGACGCGCAGCGCCTGACCGCCTACGCGGCCGAGCTGGGCAGCGCCCTGACCGCACGGGCCGCCCGCACGGACGGTGCCCCCGTCCGGCTCGCCGACGTCGCCTACACCCTGCGGGTCGGCCGCGAACCGATGGCCGAGCGCCTGGCGTTCGTCGCCGCCGACCTCACCGACGCGGCCGCGCGGCTCACCGCCGTCGGACGCGGCGAACAGGGCCAGTGGTTGCACCGGGGGCAGGTCCGCCCGCACCCGATGCTGGAGGGCCTGCTGGCGGGCCAGACCGGCGGCGAGGACTTCCTGTCCGCCCAGGTCCGCGCCGGCCAGGACGACATGATCGCCCGGCTGTGGGTGTCCGGCATCACCGTGGACTGGGACCTGGTCCACCGACTCCGGGCCGCGACCCGGCGCACGGTGTCCCTGCCCACGTACCCCTTCGAGCGGGTACGCCACTGGATCGACCTCACCGGCTCCGCCACCGCGGCCGCCGTGAGCGCCGCCCCGGCCGTGTCGGCCACCGCCCCGGCGGCCGCCGGGCCGCTGTGGCGCCGGACCCTGACGGCGGACGCGCCGGTGCTGCGCGACCACGTCGTGGACGGCCGTCCGGTCCTGCCGGGCGTCGGCCACCTGGACCTGGTCGCCGAGGCCGCCGGCGGCGCCGTTGTCGGGCGGGCCTTCGCGGACGTCCGCTGGATCGCCCCGCTCGCCGTGACCGGCGGCGAGGAGCGGGCCGCCGTCCGCTTCGACGCCGAGGGCTACCAGGTGCTCGGCGGCGACGACGCCCTGCGTTCGCGCGGTCGGCTCACCGAGGCCGCACCCGTCCCGAAGCCCCTGGACACCGAGGAGCTGCGGGCCCGCATGGAGACCGGCCCCGGACAGGACGCGTTCTACGCCCTGCTGCTGGGCCAGGGCCTGCCCTACGGCCCGTTCTACCGCCGCGTGGAGCAGGTGTGGACGGGCGGGGACGAGGTCCTCGGCCGCCTCGGCCGGACCGCCCCCGGCGGCGCCCACGCGCTGCACCCCGGCGTCCTGGACGCCGCCCTGCACACCTACGCCGCCCTGCTGGCGCGGCGCCGCGGGGCACAGGCCCGGCCGATGCTGCCCTTCGCGGCCGACCGCGTCGACGTCTTCGGCCCGGTGCCGGACCACGGCTGGTCGTACGTGCGGGAAACCGGCACCGACCGCTGCGACGTGTGGGTCCTGGACGGGACGGGCGAGGTCCGGGTCCGCTTCACCGGCCTGACCTACCGCCAGGCGAAGGCGCCGACCGTCGTCGCCCACCGCCCCGTCTGGATCCCACGCGCGGCCGAGGAGGGCGCCGCGCCCGCCCGCAGCGTGCTGCTGGTCGGCAGGGCTCCGGACGCCGAACCGGCGGCCGGGATCGCCCGCGCCCACCAGGGCGCCGAACTGACCCGCTTGGAGATCGGCCCCGGCGGCCTGGCGGAAGCGGAGCTGGACCGGGTCCTGACCGGCCCGGGCGCACCCGACCTGGTCTACTTCCTCGGCACGGGCACGGGCCCGGACACCGCGGCGGGCGCCCCCTTCGACGCCGCCGCGCTGCGCGACGCCAACGAGCGCGGACCGATCTCGCTGTACCGCCTGGTCCGCGCCCTGGACCGGCACGGTCTGCTCGAAGCGGAGCTCCGGCTGAAGGTCGTCACCCACGACGTCCACCCGCTGGAGCCCGGGGACGACTCCGCCCCCTGGTCGGCGGGACTGGCCGGTCTCGCGACCGTGGTCGCCAAGGAGTACCCGGCCCTGAAGGTCGCCCTCGTCGACGTCCGCGCCGCCGAGGCCGCCGACTCGGCCGCCCTGGTGGCCGCCGAACCGTTCCCCCCGCGCACCACCGCCGTCTCCCTGCGGGGCGGCGTACGACGGGTCCGCGTCCTGGAGCAGGTCGAACTGCCGGCGTCCACCGGCCGGTTCCGCACCGGCGGCGTGTACCTGGTGATCGGCGGCCTGGGCGCCGTCGGCCGGGACACCTGCCGGTACCTGGCCACGACCTACCGGGCCAAGCTCGTGGTCGTCGGCCGGTCCCCGCTCGACGCGGCGCGGCGCGAGGTCCTCGCCGGGCTGGAAGCGGCCGGGGCCGAGGTGCGCCACCTGCCGCTCGACGCCACCGACCCGGCGGCGCTCGCCGAGGCCGTCGCCCTGGCCAAGCGCGAGTTCGGCGCCCTGCACGGCGTCGTCAACGCGGCGATGGTGCTGGTCAACCAGGCCGTACGGGAACTCCCCGAGGCCGAGCTGCGCGCGGCCCTGACCTCCAAGACCGACACCACCGTCAGCCTGCTGGAAGCGGTCCGCGGGGAGGCCCTGGACTTCGTGCTCTTCTACTCCTCCGGGGTCGCCTTCGAGGGCAACCACGGGCAGGCGGGCTACGCGGCCGGCTGCACCTTCGCCGACGCCTACGCCCTGCACGCCGCCCGCACCCTGCCCTTCCCGGTCCGGGTGCTCAACCTGGGCTACTGGAACGCGGGCGGGGACGCGGAGCGCGAGCGGGTGCTGCGGCGCTTCGAGGCCGCCGGGATCCGGCCGTTCACCGCGGAGCGCGGCATGGCCGTGGTCGAGCGGGCGCTCGGGGCCGAACTGCCCCAGCTGCTCGCCCTCGACGCCGACCGGCACATCCTGGACAACCTGGGCGTGGTCGCGGAGCGCACGCTGACCGTGCACCCCGCGGGCCCCGGTCCGGCCGCGGCGCCCGAGGTCCGCTTCGCCTCCGACCCCGCGCGGGACGGTGAACTGCGGTCCTACCAGATCGCGGTGGCCGAGGCGGAGGAGCTCGCGCACCGCCTGCTCGCCGCCGCCCTGGACCGGGCCGGACTGTTCAAGCTCCTGGAGGGCCGGCCCGCGGGGGCGTACGGCAGCGCCGAACTCGCCGAGCGGCTGGGCGTGGTGCCCGAGCACGCCGACCTGTTCCGGGTCCAGCTCGACATCCTCGCCGCGACCGGATTCCTGTCCGCCACCGGTGACGGGGCCGACGGCCCGCGCCCCGGGACCCGCTCGGCGGAGCCCGAGTCCGGGGTGGTCCGGGAACTGGACGCGCTGATCGCCCGGCACCCCGGCATCGCCCCCGTCGCCTCCCTGCTGCGGGACTGCCTCGCGGCGCTGCCCGAGGTGCTCACCGGCCGGCTCGGCGCGATGGAGGTGCTCTTCCCGGACGGATCCGCGGAGCGGGTGGCCGCCGTCTACCGGGGCGACCCGGTCACCGACCGCTGCAACACGGAGGTGGCCCGGCTCGTCGTGGCCCAGGTCGAGGCCCGGCGCGCGGCCGCGCCCGGAGCCACGGTCAGGGTGCTCGAAGTGGGCTCCGGCACCGGCGGCACCAGCGCCGCGGTGCTGGCCGCGCTGGCCCCGTACGCCGACGAGGTCGACTACGTCTTCACCGACGTCTCCCCGGCCTTCGTCCGCAAGGGCCGCACCCGTTTCGCCGCGGCCCACCCCTTCGCCCGGTTCGAGGTGTTGGACATCGAGGCCGGTCCCGGGGCGGGCCCGACCGGAGCGGGCATCGAGGCCGGCGCCTACGACGTGGTCTTCGGCACCAACGTCTTCCACGCCACGCGCGACCTCGCCCACACCCTCGCGCAGACCAAGCGGCTGCTGCGCGGCGGCGGCGTGCTGCTGCTCACCGAAGGCACCCGGCCCCAGCACCAGTTGGCGCTGATCTTCGGCCTGACCACGGGCTGGTGGCTCTTCACCGACGCGGAGCAGCGGATGCCCGGCTCCCCGCTGGCCGCCGAGCGGCAGTGGCGCGACGTGCTCGGGGCCGGCGGATTCCACGGGATCAGCACGGGCTCGCCCTCGACCAGCGCCGGAACGGCCTTCCAGAGCGTGATCGCGGCGGTCAGTGACGGCCTGGTCCCGGCGCCCCGCCCGGTCGCCCGGCCGACCACGGCGGCGCCCGCGGGGGCCCCTGTCGGGGCCGTGGTGAACGCCCACGCCCCCACCCCCGCCCCGACGCCGGCCCGTTCGGACGACACGCTGGAAACGGTCACGGCGGTGTTCGCCCGGGTGCTGGAGATGGCCCCCGAACAGCTCGACCCCGACCTCACCTTCGAGAACTACGGAGTGGACTCACTGGTGGTGCTGGACCTGACCCGGGCCCTGGAGGCCGTCCACGGGCCGCAGCCGGCGACCCTGCTCTTCGAGCGGATCACCATCCGGCAGCTCGCCGAGCACTTCTCGCGCAACGCCGCGCCCGCGGCGGAGCCCGAGCCGGTACGGGAGGCCCCGGCGGCCGTTGCTCCCACTCCCGTCCCCACCCCCGCCCCCGCCCCGCAGGGCCCGGCCGACGGCGCGGAGACGCTCGTCGCTGGCCTGTCCGACACGGCCGTCGAAGAACTGCTGGCCGAACTGCTGGGCCGCGACGGCGGCTCCGAAGGAGGAAACCGATGACCGCCGTGCCCTTCAGCTGTGTGGTGGTCGGCGAGGAGGCCCTCCTCGTCGAGTGCACCAAGGTGCTGCTCGCCCGCGGGCACACGGTGGCAGCCGTGGTCAGCCCGTCGGAGCAGCTGCGCGCCTGGGCCGAGGGCGCCGACCTGACCGCCGTGCCGTTCGGCCCGGACCTCGTCGAGCGCCTCGCACCGCTCCGCTTCGACTACCTGTTCAGCATCGCCAACCTGCGGATGCTGCCGGACGAGGTACTGGAACTGCCCGCCCGACTGCCCGTCAACTTCCACGACGGGCCGCTGCCCCGGCACGCCGGCCTGTTCGCCACCAGCTGGGCCGTCCTGGAGGGGGACACCGACCACGGCGTCAGTTGGCACGTGATGACCCGCGAGGCCGACACCGGCGACCTGCTGCGGCAGCGAGCCGTTCCGGTCGGTCCGCGGGCGACCGCGCACGACCTCGACGTGGCCTGCTACGACGCCGGCATCGAGTCCTTCACCGAACTGGTCGACGAGCTCGCCGCCGGCACCGCCACCCGTACGCCGCAGGACCTCGCCCTGCGCACCTACCACGGCAAGTACGACGGCCCCCCGGGCGCCGGTGTGCTCGACTGGCGGCGCCCCGCCGCCGAGCTCGACGCGCTCGTCCGCGCCACCGACTTCGGCCGCCGCCCCAACGGCTTCGGTACCGCGCTGCTGGCGCTGGGCGACGACGGCTTCGCCGTCGTCCGCACCCTGGAGCCCACCGGGCGGCCGTCCACCGCCGCACCCGGCACCGTCGTCGACTCCGGCCCCGACGGGCTCACCGTGGCCACCGCCGACCACGACGTGCGCCTGACCACCCTGACCACGCTCACCGGGGAGCCCGTCGACCCCGCGGCGCTCGCCGACGCGGCGGCCCGCGACCACGGGAACCGGCTGCCGCTCCTGACCCCGCGGCGGACCGCCGAACTCGCGGCCGACGTCCGCGCCGCGCACCGCCAGGAGGGACACTGGCTGCGCACCCTGACCGCGCTCGAACCGCTGCTCGCGCCGCGGTTCGGCCTGCTGCCCGAGCGCCCCCGGTCCGCGGGGCCGGTCGCCCTGCCCCAGGCCCTGGTCTCCGGCGCCGCCCCGGCCCCGGAGCAGCTCGCCCTCGCCGCGGTGCTGGGCTTCCTCGCCCGGCTGGCCCGCGGCGGCGAGCGCGACGTGGCCCTGCCCGTGGCGGCCCCCGCCGCGCTGCTGGCGACCGAGGTCCCGCTGCGCGCCCCCGCGGGGCTGCTCGACCGGACACTGCCCGAACTCGCCGAGCTCGTGGGCGCCGAGGCGGCCGCGCTGGCCGCCCGCTCCCCGTACCGGCGCGACCTGCTGCTGCGCCACCCGGCCACGGCCGCGTCGCTGGGCGGCTTACCCGTCGCGGTCCTGCTCCCGGGCGCGGCCCAGGACGCTCCGGCGCCCGCCGAGCGCGCGCTGACCGTACGCATCGACACCGCCGGCACGGTCTCCTTCCACCGCGGCGCCGGGCTCACCGAGGGGCACGAGGGCTGGCTCGCCGAGCACTTCGCGCTCTTCCTGGCCGCCGCGGCCGAGAGCCCGCGGCTCCCGCTGGCCGCCCTGACACTGCTGCGGCCCGAGGAGCGCGAGCTCGTCCTCGACCAGTGGAACGACACCGCCGAGGAGTACCCGCGCGAGCGCACCCTCACCCGGCTCGTCTCTGACATCGCCTGCGCCGCGCCGGCCGCGCCCGCCGTACGGGACCGGGGCCACGAGCTCGGCTACGGCGAGCTGGAGGCCGCCACCGACGGGCTGGCCCGACGCCTGGCCGAGCTGGGCGCGGGACCGGGCTCCCGGGTCGGCGTCTACCTGGAGCGCGGCGCGCGGCTGCTGGTCTCCCTGTTGGCCGTGCTCAAGACCGGCGCGGCGTACGTACCCATCGACCCGATCTACCCCCCGGCCCGGATCGGCCACATGCTCGGCGACTGCGGGGCCCGGCTGGTCCTGACCGACGAGGCCCTCGCCGACACCCTGTCCGGTTTCGAGGTCACCCCGGTCCTGGTCACCGAGCAGGACACCCGGCCGGACCCGGCGGCGCCCGCCGCCGCGCCGCTGGACCGCTCGGACCCGGACGCGCCCGCCTACGTCATCTACACCTCCGGATCCACCGGGTTGCCCAAGGGCGTCCAGGTGGGCCACCGGGCACTGGTCAACTTCCTCTGGACGATGGCCCGGCGGCCCGGCTTCGGCTCCGGCGACTCGCTGCTCGCGCTCACCACGGTCTGCTTCGACATCGCCGCCCTGGAGCTCTACCTGCCCCTCGTGCGCGGCGGCACCGTGGAGGTGCTGCCCGCCGAGGTCGCCGCCGACGGCTTCGCGCTGCGCGAGCGGATCGAGGCCGCCTCGCCCACCGTGCTCCAGGCCACGCCGACCACCTGGCAGATGCTCCTCACCGCCGGCTGGCCCGGCGACCCGGACCTGCGGGCGCTGTGCGGCGGCGAACCGCTGCCCGGCGAGCTGGCCGCCGAACTCATCGGCCGCGTGGGCGCCCTGTACAACATGTACGGCCCCACCGAGACCACCATCTGGTCCACGGTCGACCGGGTGCTGCCGGGCGGCGCCGTCACCATCGGCCGCCCGATCGGCAACACGCGCTGCCACGTGCTCGACGAGCGCGGGGTCCCCGTACCGCCCGGCATCCCCGGGGAGCTGTACCTGTCCGGCGACGGCGTCGCCGACGGCTACCTGGCGCGCCCCGAACTGACCGCCGAGCGCTTCGTGGCCGCCCCCTTCGGCGAGGGCCGCGCCTACCGCACCGGCGACCTGGTGCGCCACCTGCCCGACGGGCGGCTGGAGTACCTGGAGCGCATCGACGGGCAGATCAAGCTCAACGGCTACCGGATCGAGCTCGGCGAGGTCGAGTCGGCCCTGCGCCGGATCGACGGGGTCACCGCGGCCGTGGCGCTGGTCCGCGAGGACCGGCCGGGGGAGCGCCGGATCGTGGGCTACGCCACCGGTCGTGCCCTGCCCGGGCCGGACGCGCTGCGCGCGGCCCTGCGCGGCGGCGCCCTGCCCGCCTACATGGTCCCGGCCGCGGTGGTGGTCCTGGAGGCCCTCCCGCTCACCCCGAACGGCAAGATCGACCGCAAGGCACTGCCCGCCCCGACGGCCCCCGGCCCGATCGCCGGCGGCGGCGCGGCCGTCCGCAGCGGCATGGAGGGACGGATCGCCGAGGTCTGGTGCGCGGTGCTGCGCCTGGACCGGGTCGGCGCCGAGGACAACTTCTTCGACCTGGGCGGCGATTCGCTGGGCCTCACCCGGGTGGTGGCCCTGCTCCGCGAGGGTCTGGGCCGGCCGGTCTCGCGCCTGGACATGTTCGGGCACCCGACCGTCCGGGCCATGGCCGCCCACCTCATCGCCACCGACGCCGCGGCCGCGCGGCCCGCCGCGGCGGGGGCCGCCCCGCCGGCGCGGCGCGGGCGCGACACCGCCGCGCTGGCCGGGCGCCGCAATCGACGCGGAGGCCGGGCATGACCGGCAGCGCCGCCCACCACGCACCAACCATCCAGTCAGGTAACCCAGGGGGATCCATGTCCGTGTGCACCGTCTGCTCGCTCAAGGCCGACCATCCCGGAGTCGTCCTCGACGACAAGGGCGTCTGCAACCTGTGCACGATGGACTTCGCCGAGGGCCTGCTGGAGAACTACCGCTACACCAGCAAGGTGTTCACCGAGTTCCAGCAGGCCCCGCAGGCCACCGGCGAGTACGACTGCCTCTTCATGTACAGCGGCGGCAAGGACAGCACCTACATGCTGGACAAGTTCGTCAACGAGTACGGCAAGCGGGTCCTGGCCTTCACCTTCGACGTGCCGTTCGAGAGCGTGCACGCGGCGCAGAACATCGCGCTGGCGAAGGAGAAGATCCCCGCGACCTTCGTGCTCGACGCCGACGACGACAACATCAAGCTGATGATGCGCGAGGTGTTCACCCGCAAGGCGCCCAAGAAGCCCGGCAAGTACCTCGACGAGAAGCTGCCCTGCGTCTCCTGCCGCACCTTCTTCGTGCTGCGGGCCATCCTGATGGCCTACCGGCAGAAGATCCCGTACATCGCGCTGTGCGCCGACCCGCAGCAGATCCTGACCATGGAGTCCAACGTCCGCGAGGTCGTGCGCGACTTCTACAAGACCTTCGGCGAGCGGCTGGCCGACACCCTGTTCGGCGGGGAGCTGGAGGAGCTCCTGTTCGACGAGGACGAGAACCTTCCGAAGATCGTCTTCCCGTTCATCGCGACCCGGCACGAGTACGACCCCGACCGGATCGTCGAGGAGCTCCGCGCGAAGGGCCTCTACCAGTCCTCGCCGCTGGAGACCCACTGCACGCTCTTCCCGCTGCTGAACTACTACTCGTTCAAGAACTTCGACTGCATGTTCTACAAGCTGAACGCTGCCAGTCACGTGCGGTCGGTCCAGCGCAACGCCGACTACGACCGCAACACCTTCAGCATCAAGTTCCCCCGCTCCCTCGACCTGCCCGTGGTGGAGGAACGGCTCGGCAAGGTGGTCCTCGCGATCGCCGCCGGCGAAGGCGTCCGGGAGGACCACGAAGCGGAGCTGGTGGACCTGTTCCAGCGTATGGACGCCACCGAGGACGCCGCCCGCTTCGTGGCGGCCAGCTTCCTGGACATGCGCACGGTCGCCGCCGATCTCGGTATCCCGCTGGGCTGACGCCCGCGGCCCCGGCCCCGGCCGACCTCCACCCAGCTTCGAGAACCCGACGAGGGAGACCCACCATGACTGTTTCCGCATCAGATTCCGCATCGGACTCCGACATCGCGATCATCGGCATCGCCTGCCGCTTCCCCGGCGCGGACTCCGCCGACAAGTTCTGGGACGTGCTGCGCGAAGGGCGCGAGACGCTCACCCGGTACACCGACGAGGAACTGCTGGCCGCCGGCGTGCCCGCGGACCGGCTCGCCGACCCGCGCTACGTCAAGGCCGCACAGACCATTCCGGACACGGACCTGTTCGACTCCGAGCTGTTCCAGTTCACCCACGACGAGGCCGAGATCCTCGACCCGCAGCACCGGATCTTCCTGGAGTGCGCCCACGAGGCGCTGGAGCGGGCCGGATACGACCCCCAGCGCACCGACGGCCGTATCGGCGTCTACGGCGGCGCCGGCATGAACACCTACCTGCTGCACAACCTCGGCGAGCGCTACCGTGCGGCCGGTTCGGTCGACCACTACCGACTGATGCTCGCCAACGACAAGGACTTCCTGGCCACCCGCACCGCGTACAAGCTCGACCTGCGCGGTCCGGCCATCAGCATCAACACCGCCTGCTCCACGGCGCTCGTCGCCGTGCACACCGCCTGCCTCGCCCTGATCGGCGGCGAGTGCGACGTGGCCCTGGCCGGCGCGGTCCACCTCGGCCCGAAGGACCAGGGCTACCAGTACCAGGAGGGAATGATCTTCTCTCCGGACGGGCACTGCCGCGCCTTCGACGCCGAGGCCCAGGGCACCGTCATCGGCAGCGGCGCGGGCATGGTCGTCCTCAAACGGCTCTCCGACGCGCTCGCCGACGGCGACTGGATCCACGCCGTGGTCAAGGGCTCCGCCGTCAACAACGACGGTTCCAACAAGACCGGTTACACCGCCCCGAGCATCGCCGGACAGGCCGAGGTCATCGCCGACGCCCAGGAGGTCGCGGGCATCGCCCCCGACACCATCGGCTACGTCGAGGCCCACGGCACCGGCACCCCGCTCGGCGACCCCATCGAGGTCGCCGCCCTCACCCAGGCGTTCCGCCAGGGCACCGAGCGGGTCGGCTTCTGCGCCCTCGGCTCGGTCAAGACCAACATCGGCCACCTGGACACCGCCGCCGGCATGGCCGGTCTGATCAAGACGGCGCTGATGCTGGAGAACGCCACCCTGGTGCCCAGCCTGCACTACACCCGGCCGAACCCCGAGATCGACTTCGAGACCGGCCCGTTCTACGTGAACACCGAGACCACCAAGTGGCCGGAGGGCGAGGGCCTGCGCCGGGCCGGGGTCAGCTCCTTCGGCATCGGCGGCACCAACGCGCACGTCATCCTGGAGGAGCCGCCGGCCCGGGCCGCCGCCCCGCGCGGCCGGAACCGCGAACTGCTCGTACTCTCCGCGCGCTCCGAGGCCGCCCTCCAGCAGTCCGGCGCGGCCCTGGCCCGCCACCTCAAGCAGCGGCCCGACCTCGACATCGCCGCCGTGGCGCAGACCCTCTCGCTGGGCCGCCGCGGCCACGGCCACCGCCTCGCCCTGGTCGCCAAGAGCGCCCGCGACGCCGCCATGGCCCTCGCCCTCGGTGACGCGGACCGCCTGCACCGGGGCGCGCCTAACGGTGAACCGGCCGCCCCCGTCCTGGTCCTGGACGGCTCCGGCGCCGACGCCGCCGACCGCGCCGAACTGTACGACGCGGTGCCCGCCTACCAGGACGCCGTGGACGCCTGCACCCGCGCCGGAGCGGGCGAGGCCCACCAGGACTTCGTCCACGGCTACGCCCTCGCCTCCACCCTGCTGGCCTGGGGCATCGAACCGGCCGGTCTGGCGGTCACCGGCGCGGGGGCCGCCGTCGCGGCGGCCCTGGCCGGCGCCCTCCCCCTCGAAGCGGCCCTGGCCCTGGCCGAGGGCCGCACACCGGGGGAGTGGCAGGCACCGGGCCTGCCCGTGCTCTCCCCGCGCACCGGCGCCTGGATGACCGAGGAGGACAGCCGCACCGCGCACGCCTGGACCGGCACCGGCGACCTGTCCGGCCTCGACGCCCAGCTCACCGGCACCGGGCGGTACGCCTTCCCGTTGGCACCGCAGGACGACGAACCCGCGGGCCTGGCCCACCTCCTGGGCCTGGCCGCCCGGCTGTGGACGCTCGGCGCCGACCTCGACTTCGAGGCCGTCAACGGCGGCGCCGACACCCGCCGGGTGCCGCTGCCCACCCACCGCTTCGAGCGGCGCCGGCACTGGGCCGTGCCCGGCGCCCACGCGGCCACCGCCGCCGAGTCGCAGGACACCGACCGCCTGATCGGCCGGTTCGACGCCCAGGACCCGGAGCACAACCGCCGCCTGGTCACCGACTACCTGGTCGAGGAGATCGGCAAGGTGCTCGGCGGTCGCCACCTCGCCGCCCTGGACACCAGCCTCTTCGACCTCGGCCTCGACTCCCTGGTGCTGATCGAGATCGTCGCCAAGCTCACCGAGGAGCTGGACTTCGCGGTCCCCGCCACCTCCTTCGTCGAGTTCCCGACCATCCGCGCCTTCGTCGACAACCTGGCCGAGCTGATGGGCTTCGGCGCGGCGCCGAGCGGCGCCGCGCCCGCCGGGGACGGCCGCACCTCGCGGCGCGCCCAGCGCGCCGCGGCCGCCCAGGGCCCGGCCGCCTGACCTGCCGCGCGCCCGTGGCCCCACCCGCCGGACCGCCCGCCCCCGCGACCGGCACCCCAGACCTTGTGAGAAGAGAGAGACTGTGAACGACAAGCGCAAGCTGCTGCTGAGCCTGCTGAAGCAGGCTTCCGCCCCGGCGGCGCCGAGCGAGGGCGTGGCGATCATCGGTGTCGCCGGCCGCTACCCGCTGGCCGAGACGGCCGGTGAGCTGTGGGACAACCTGGCCTCGGGCAAGCACTGCATCCGGGAGGTGCCGGCGGATCGTTGGGACGCCGACGCGCACTACGACCCCGCCGGCACCCGCGCCGGATACAGCAAGTGGGCCGGATTCATCGACGACGTCGACAAGTTCGACCCGCTGTTCTTCCAGATCTCCCCCGCGGACGCGGAGGCGATGGACCCCCAGGAGCGACTGTTCCTGCAGACCGCCGCGGCCACGCTGGACGACGCCGGCTACCCGGCCGCGCGGCTCGCGGCCCAGGGCCGGGTCGGGGTGTTCGTCGGCGTCATGAACAACAACTACGAGTGGATGGGCGGCGAGGCCACCGCGCTCGGCGTGCAGACCGACGCCCACTCCAACCACTGGTCCATCGCCAACCGGGTCTCCTACACCTTCGACTTCACCGGGCCCAGCCTCGCGGTGGACACCGCCTGCTCCGCCTCGCTCACCGCGGTCCACCTGGCCTGCGAGAGCCTGCGCAGCGGCGAGTGCGCTTCCGCCGTCGCGGGCGGCGTCAACCTCGTCCTGCACCCCATGCACCTGCGCACCCTGGCGCAGCGCGGCATGATCTCGCACGACGACCGGCTCAAGAGCTTCGGCGAGGGCGCCGACGGGTTCGTCGACGGCGAGGGCGTCGGCGCGGTCCTGCTCAAGCCGCTGTCCGCGGCGATCGCCGACGGGGACCGGATCCTCGGCGTGATCACCGGCTCCAGCATCAACGCGGGCGGCAAGACCGGCGGCTACACCGTGCCCAGCTCCGCCGCCCAGAGCGAGGTGATCCGCGCGGCCCTGGGTCGCGCCGGAGCCGCCCCCGAGAGCATCGGGTACGTCGAGGCCCACGGCACCGGCACCCCGCTCGGCGACCCCATCGAGATCGCCGGCCTGACCGAGGCGTTCGGCGGCCGCATCACCCCCGCACAGCGCGCCGAGCGACCCACCGTCGCGGTCGGCTCGGTCAAGTCCAACATCGGCCACCTGGAATCGGCGGCCGGCATCGCGGGCCTGACCAAGGTGCTCCTCCAGCTCCGCCACCGCGCACTCGTGCCCTCGCTGAACTCGGCCCGCCTCAACCCCGAGATCGACTTCACCACCACCCCCTTCGAGGTGCAGCAGACCCTGCGCCCGTGGACCCGACCGACCACCAACGACGCGGACGACGCGGCCGACGGCGCGCCGCTGCGCGCCCTCGTCAGCTCCTTCGGCGGCGGCGGCGCCAACGCCTGCGTGGTCGTGGAGGAGTACCGGCCCGCGGTGGAGCCGTCCTCGGCCCACGAGGCCGACACCGAGCAGCTGTTGGTGCTCTCCGCCAAGAGCGAGGACCGGCTGCGCGCGGCCGCCACCGACCTCGCCGCCTTCCTGCGCCGCGGCCAGGGCGAGGATTCCCGGGACCAGCGGCCCGAGCCGGACACCCTGGCCGCGGCCCAGCGCCTGAGCCTCGAACTGGCCGCCGAGACCCTCGGCGTGGACGCCGACTACCTGGACCTGGCCACCGAACTCACCGAGTGCGGCTTCGGCGTGGCCGAACGCGCCCGCTACCAGACGCTGCTGGCCGACGCGGCCACCACCGCGCTGCCCGCGGACACCACCGCCGCGGACACCATCGGAGCCGTCGCCCGGACCGTCGCCGCCGCCCTGGCCGCCACCCGCCCCCGCCCGCTGGACGGCGCCGCCCTCCGACTCGCCGACGTCGCCCACACCCTGCAGTCCGGGCGCACCGCCTACGAGTTCCGGCTCGCCCTGCCCGCCGCGTCCCCGGCCGACGCGGCCCGCCTGCTGGAGTCCTGGGTCGCGGGGGAGGACGAAGCCCGGACCGTCACCGGTCGCGCCGCCCGCGCCCGGGTGGAGCTCACCGCCGACGCGGCCGCCGACCTCGAACGGGCCCTGGAGCGCCGCGACCTGTCCGGCGTCGCCGCCGCCTGGGTCACCGGAGCCCTGGTGGACTGGACGCGGACCACCCCGGCCGCCGCCCGCCGCGTCGAGCTGCCGACGTACCCCTTCGCCCGCCGCCGCTACTGGATCCCGCGGCCCCCGGCCCCCGTGGCCGTCGCCGCGCCCGCCGAGCGCCAGGACACCGGCGAAACCGCCGTCAGCGACGGCGCGCCAGAGTTCTTCCGCCCGCTGTGGGTCCGCACCCAGGCGCCGACCGAAGGCGCCGCCCCGGCCCCGCGGCGCATCACCGCCCTGGTCACCGCGGCCTCCCGCTGGCTGGGCGAGGCCCTCGCCGCCCGCCACACCGGCTCCGTGGACCTCGTACGCATCGACGAGCAGCCCGGGCACGCGGCCGCCCCGTGGCTCGCCCGCACCGCGGACGCCGACCTGGTCGTCCACCTCGGCGCCGTCGGCACCCGGATCGCCGATGGTACGGGCGCCCCCGCGCTCGCCGCCGAACAGCTCCGGAACGGTTCGCTGTCCCTGTTCCACCTGCTGCGCTCCACCGCCGCGGACCGCGTCCTCGTCGTCACCAGCGACGTCCACGCGGTGGCCGGCAGCGCCTCGGAGAACCCCTTCGCCGCAGGGCTGCACGGTCTGCTCCAGGTCGCCCCCAAGGAACGGCCCGAACTCCGCGCGGCGGCCGTCGACTTCGCCGCCGCCGACTTCACCGGCGAGGCCGGCGCGCGCGCCCTGGCCGACCTCCTCCTCGCCGAGCCCGTCGACACCACCGGGCGCACCACCGTCCTGCGCGCGGGCATCCGCTACGAACGCCGCCTGGGCCGGGTCGCCCTGCCCGCCACCGTGACCGACGACCGCCCCGTCTACCGCGACGGCGGCGTCTACCTGCTGATCGGCGGCACCGGCGGCATCGCCCGCGAGCTCAGCGTCGACCTGGCCCGACGCCACCGCGCCCGCCTGGTCTGGTTCAGCCGCGGCGAGCTCGGAGCCGAGCAGCGGGCCGCGGCCGAGGAGATCCGCGCCCACGGCGGCGACGTCGCCCACGTACGCGGCGACGCCTGCTCCACCGAGGACCTGGCCGCCGCCGTGGCCGAGGCCCACCGCCTCTTCGGCGCCCTGCACGGCGTCTTCCACGCGGCCATGGTCTTCGACAACCACCTCCTGGCCGACCTCGACGAGGCCGCCTTCACCGCGGCCACCCGGGTCAAGACCGAGGGCGCGGCCGCCCTCGCCGCGGTCGTCGCGGGCGAGCGGCTCGACTTCCTCGCCTACTTCTCCTCCGCCGGCTCCTTCGGCCGGTTCGCCGGCAACGGCGCCTACATCTGCGCCTCCGCCACCGAGGACGCCTACGCCCTCTTCCTGCGCGCCCGCCTGGACTTCCCGGTCACCGTCGTCAACCAGGGCTACTGGCACCAGGTCGGCTCCGGTGCCCAGCCCGGCCTCGCCGAGATCTTCCAGGGCCTGGGCATCAGCGGCTTCACCGCTGCCGAAGGCATCACCGCCGTCGAGCGGATCCTGGCCTCCGGCCTGCCCCAGGCCATGCCGATCCGCGCCAACCGCCGCGCCCTGGAAGCCATGGGCCACGACCCGGCCCTCGACGGCGACGCCCTGCCCGGCGGCTACCCGGCCGCCCTCGCGGACCAGGCGTCCCGCCTCGCCGGGGCGGCCGCCACCGACCCCGCCGCCACCCGGGTCCTCGACGGCTACCAGGAGCTGGAGGCGGTCTCCGCCCCCGTCCTGCTCGGCGTCTACCAGCGCATGGGCGTCTTCCACCGCTCCGGCGAACGCCACAGCGCCCTGGAGCTGCGCACCACCCTGCGCATCCAGGACCGGTTCCAGCGGCTGCACGAGGCCCTGCTCAACATCCTCACCGGCGCCGGCCTGCTCACCCGCGACGGCGACCGGGTCACCACCACGGCCGCCGCCGACTCCGTGGACCACGCGGCGCAGGCCCAGGGCTGGGAAGCGGAGTTCGACCGCATCGCCACCGCCTACCCGGACATCGAGCCGACGGTCACCCTCAACCGGCTCTTCCTCCAGGCGTACCCGCAGATCCTGCGCGGCGAGGTCGGCGCCACCGAGATCATGTTCCCCGGCTCCTCCATGCAGCTGGTGCAGAACTTCTACAAGGGCAACCCGCTCACCGACCACTTCAACCTGCTGGTCCGCGAGACCGTCCGGCGCGCCCTGGAACTGCGCCTGGAGCAGCTTCCGGACGGCACCTCCTTCGAGGTGGTCGAGCTCGGCGCCGGCACCGGCGCCACCAGCGAACGGGTCCTGCCCGCACTGGAGGGCCACTCCGGCCGGGTCGGCTACACCTTCACCGACATCTCCCCGAGGTTCCTGGACTACGGCCGGGAGCGCTTCGCCGAGCGCTACCCCTTCGCCCGGTTCCAGATCCTCAACCTGGAGCGCGGACTGGCCGAACAGGGCTTCACGCCCGCCGCCGCCGACCTGGTCCTCGCCACCAACGTGGTGCACGCCACCAGCGACCTGCGCTCCACCCTGCGCAAGGCCAAGGCCCTCCTGCGCCCCGGCGGCTGGCTGGTGCTCAACGAGCTGACCTCCGTGCGGCCGCTGCTGACCATCGGCGGCGGCGTCCTGGAGGGCTGGTGGGCCTTCGACGACGGCGAACTGCGCATGCCCGACTCGCCGTTGGCCTCCCCCGAGGGCTGGACCCGGATCCTCCACGAAGAGGGCTACACCGAGGTCCGCGCGCTCGGCGCCGACGGCGCCGACCTCGGCCAGACCGTCCTCGTCGCCGAGAGCGACGGCGTCGTCCTCGGCGCGAACCCGGCGCCGCGGGCAGCTCCCGCGGCCACCGACGCGGCCACCGACGCGGCCACCGACGCGGCCACCGACGCGGCAGCCGACGAGGCCGCCTCGGCCCGGGCCGCGGCCGCCGACGCCGCCGACGCCGTCGGCGAGCGCCTGCGCGAACTGGTCGAGCGGGTGCTCAAGCTGGACGAACGGGTCGACCCCGACCGCCCCCTCGCCGACTACGGCTTCGACTCGCTCAGCGGGATGAAGATCGTCTCCGCGGTGGACGACACCTTCGGCGTCACCGTGCCCCTCGGCGACTTCTTCGAACGCCCGACCCTGCGCGAGCTCGCCGCGCACCTCGCCTCCGGCTGGCTCGCGGACGTCGTCGCCCCGGCCGCCCCGGCGCCCGCCCCCGCCCCGGCCCGGTCCACGCCCGTGGCCCCGCAGGCCCCCGCCGCGCCCGCCGCCCCCGCACGGCCCGCGGCCGCCCCGGCCGCCGAACTCGTGCTGCGCCCCCGTACCGACGCCGAGGCGTCCGTCCACCCGCTGTCCGAGGGCCAGCGCGCCCTCTGGGTCATCGAGCGGATCGCCCCTGCCACCTACGCGTACAACCTACCCCTCGCCCTCTGGCTCGACCGCGACACCGACCTCCTCGCCCTGCGCGTGGCCCTCCAGGACCTCCTGGACCGCCACGAGGAACTGCGCGCCACCGTCCGCGAGGGCGCCGACGGCCCGGCTGCCCACATCGCCACCGAGCCCGAACTCCCCTTCCAGCAGGTGTTCCTCACCACCGTGCACGAGGACGACCTGCGCGGGCGCATGCGGGCGGAGCTGCGCCGCCCCTTCGACCTCGCCGGTGGCCCGCTGCTGCGCGCCACCCTCTACACCCTCGGGGACGGCCGCCACGCCCTCCTGCTGACCTTCCACCACCTGGTCTTCGACGGGGTCTCCATCGCCCTGCTCCTCGCCGAACTGGAGCGCGGCTACCGCGCCGTGGCCGACGGCGGCCTGCCGCCCACCGACCGCCCCGAGCACAGCTACGCCGACTTCACCACCTGGCAGCGCGATCTCCTCGCCGGTCCCGAGGGCCGTCGGCTGCGCGACTACTGGACGCAGCGGCTGAGCGGCCGCCAGACCACCGTGCCGCTGCCGCTGGACCGCCCCCGCCCCGCCGTACCCGGCTACCGCGGCGCCAGCATCGACGGCGCCGTCCCCGGCCCGGTCACGGAACGGGCCCGCGCCCTGGCCGCCGCCGAAGGCACCTCGCTCTTCGGCGTCATGCTCTCCGGCTGGTTCGCCCTGCTGCACCGGTACGCCGACCAGGCGGACATCGCGGTGGGCACCCCCACCGCCGGCCGCCCGGCCAGCGGCTACGACGACGTGTTCGGCTACTTCATGAACATGGTCGTCCTCGCCGAACGGGTCGACGGCCAGGAGGCGTTCCGCGCCCTGGTCCGCCGCACCCACGCCACCGTCCTGGGCGCCCTGGAGCACAGCGCCTACCCGCTGCTCACCCTCGCCGAGGACCTGCGCCGCCTGGACCCGGCCGCGCCGTCCGCCCCCTTCAACACCGCCTTCTACTTCCAGAACTGGGCGCGCGCCGCCCGCCACGACGGCCTCGTCCTCGGCCCCGTCGAAGGAGTCCACCAGGAAGGCGAGTTCGACCTCACCCTGGAGCTCGTCGAGCAGGCCGAAGGCTGCCGCTGGACCCTCAAGTACGACCCCGACCTCTTCGACGAGGACACCGTGGAGCGCCTCGGCGCCCACTTCACCACCCTCCTCGCCGCGGCCGTCGGGGCCCCCGACACCGCCGTCGGCGCGCTCGACCTGCTCACCGGCGAGGAGCGGACCCGGCTGGCCCCGCCGGCCGCCGCCGAGTACCCGGCCGACACCCTCGTGTGGGAGCTCGTACGCCGGCAGGCCGAAGCCCGCCCGCAGACCGTGGCCGTCCGCCACCAGGGCACCGAGCTGACCTACCGCGAGCTCACCGAACGCGTCGAGACCCTCGCCGCCCGGCTGCGCACCGCCGGCGTCGGCCGCGGCCGTACCGTCGGCGTCCTGCTGCCGCGCGACGCGGACCTGCCCGTCGCCCTGCTCGCCGTCCAGGCCGCGGGCGGCAGCTACGTCCCGCTCGACCCCGGCTACCCGCGCCAGCGCCTCGCCTACATGGCCGAGGACGCCGGACTCTTCCTGATGCTCACGCACTCCTCGCACCAGGACGCCTACACCGCCGTGCCCCGCCTGCTCACCGACGGCGGCCAGGAACCGCCCGCCGCTCCCTCGCCCGGCCCCGCCGGACCCGGGGACACCGCGTACGTCATCTACACCTCCGGCTCCACCGGTCGGCCCAAGGGCGTCGCCGTAGCGCACCGCGCCCTGACCAACTTCCTGTGGTCGATGGCCCGCGAACCCGGATTCGGCCCCGGCGACACCCTGCTCGCGCTGACCACCGTCTGCTTCGACATCTCCGGCCTGGAGCTCTACCTGCCCCTGGTCACCGGCGGCACGGTCGAGATACTCCCCACCGAGGACGCCCGCGACGGACTGCGGCTGCGCCGCGCCGTCGAGACGAGCAGGGCCACCGTCATCCAGGCCACCCCGGCCACCTGGAGCATGCTGCTGGCCGCCGGATGGCAGGGCAAGCCCGGCCTGACCGTCCTGTGCGGCGGCGAGGCACTGCCCGCCGACACCGCCCGCGCACTGCTCGCCGGGAACCACGCGGTGTGGAACCTGTACGGGCCCACCGAGACCACCATCTGGTCCGCGGCGAGCCGCCTCGCCCCCGGCGAGAAGGTCACCATCGGCACCCCGATCGCCAACACCGCCCTGTACGTCCTCGACAGCACCCGCCGCCCCGTCCCGGCGGGGGTGCCCGGCGAGCTGTACATCGGCGGCCACGGCGTGGCCCAGGGCTACCTGGGCCGCCCCGAGCTGACCGCCGAACGCTTCCTGGCCGATCCGTTCGCCACCGCCGCCGACGCCCGCATGTACCGCACCGGCGACCTCGTCCGCCGCCTCCCGGACGGCCGGATCGACTACCTCGGCCGGATCGACTCCCAGGTCAAGATCCGCGGATTCCGCGTGGAACTGGAGGAGATCGAGACCACCCTGCGCGGCCTGCACGGCGTGCGCGAGGCCGTGGTCGTCGCCCGGGGGGAGGGCACCCGACACTCGCTGCTGGCCGCCTACGTCCTCGCGGACGGCGCCACCGAACCCACCCGGGAGCGGCTCGCGGCCTGGCTGCCGGACCACATGGTCCCGGACGCGCTGGTCCGGGTCACCGGCTTCCCCCGCACCCTCAACGAGAAGATCGACCGGACCACCCTGGCCGCCCTCCCCGTGGCCGAACTCCGGGCCCGCTTCGGCGCCGCCGGAGCCACGGCCGCCACCGCACCCGAGCGGGAGCGCACCGACGGCGGCGCGCAGCTCCGTACCGAGGCGCTCGTCGCCGAACTGACCACCATGGTCGCGACCCTGGCCGGACAGCGCCCCGAGGACATCGGCGCGCAGACCCCGCTCGGCGACCTCGGCATGAACTCGGTCAGCTTCACCGCGCTGAGCACCGAACTGCGCAAGGCCTACGACATCGAGGTCTACCCCACGCTGTTCTACCGCCGCGGCACCCTGCTCGCGCTCGCCGACCACCTGTGGGAGCACCACGGCAGGGAACTCACCGCCCACTTCGGCCCGGCCGTCACCGCGCTCCCCGCGGACCGCGACCTCGACCCCGCGGGGGCGGAGCCCGCCGACTCCCCGGCGACGCGGGGGCGGCGCCCCAGCAGCGACATCGCCGTCATCGGCATGGCCGGACGCCTGCCCGGCTCCACCGACCTCAAGGAGTACTGGGACCACCTCGCCGCCGGCGACGACCTGGTGACGGAGATCCCCGCCGACCGCTGGGACTGGCGCGAGCAGCCCCGCTCCCGCTCCCGCTGGGGCGGCTTCGCCCCCGACGTCGACCGCTTCGACGCCGCCTTCTTCGGGATCTCCCCGCGCGAGGCGGAGCTGATGGACCCCCAGCAGCGCCTGATGCTGGAAGTGGTCTGGTCGGCCATCGAGGACGCCGGCTACCGGCCCTCCGAGCTGGCCGGACGGCGCGTCGGAGTGTTCGTCGCGGTCACCAACTCCGACTATCTCGACGTGCAGCGCGCCGCCGGACGCGGCACCGAGGGCCACACCCTCACCGGCGCCGCCCTGTCCGTCATCCCCAACCGCGTCTCGTACGTCCTGGACCTGCGCGGCCCGTCCGTCGCCGTGGACAGCGCCTGCTCCGGCTCGCTGACCGCCGTCCACCAGGCGAGCGCCGCGCTCCGCGACGGGAGCTGCGACCTGGCCATCGCGGGCGGCGTCAGCCTGATCCTCTCCCCGTCGGTCTACGAGGCGCTCAGCCAGGGCGAGATGCTCAGCCCCGACGGCCGTTGCAAGGCCTTCGACAGCCGCGCCGACGGCTACGTACGGGGCGAGGGCGCCGGCGTCGTGCTGCTCAAGCCGAACGACCGCGCCGAACGCGACGGCGACGCCGTCCACGCCGTCATCAAGGCGGTCGCCGTCAACCACGGCGGCCGGACCACCTCCCTGACCGCCCCCAACCCTGACGCCCAGGCCGACCTGTTGGTCGAGGCGTACCGGGCGGCCGGGGTCGCCCCGGAGACCGTCGGCTACATCGAGGCCCACGGCACCGGCACCGCGCTCGGCGACCCCATCGAGACCGCCGGCCTCTCCACGGCCTTCCGCCGGCTGCGCGCGGAGAACGGCTCCGGCGCCCCGCGGACGCCCATCGCCATCGGCTCGGTGAAGACCAACATCGGCCACCTGGAGGCCGCCGCCGGCATCGCCGGCCTGTTCAAGGTCGCGCTCGGCATGCGGCACGCCACCATCCCCGCCAGCCTGCACTTCCACGAGCAGAACCCCTACCTGGAACTCGACGGCGGACCCTTCGAGGTCGCCGCCACCGCCCGACCCTGGCCGCGTCACCGCGACGCCGCCGGCGCACAGCACCCGCGCCGCGGCGGCGTCAGCTCCTTCGGCTTCGGCGGAGCGAACGCGCACATCGTGCTGGAGGAACCGACCATGCCCGACACCCGCGACGAGCAGACCGCCGAGCAGCTGTTCGTGCTGTCCGCCCGGGACGAGGAGGCACTGCGCAACACCGCGCAGCGGCTCGTCGACCACCTCGACGCGCAGGACGTCCCCCCCGGCGACCTCGCCCACACCCTGCAGACCGGCCGCGAGCCGATGGCCCACCGCCTCGCCGTGGTCGCCGAGGGCGCCGCGGCCCTGCGCGCCGAACTCGCCGCCCACCTCGCGGGCCGCCCCTCGGCGGTGCGCACCGGACGGCCCGCGCGCGGCCTGACGCCGCGCCCGGCAGCCGCCACCACGGACCTCGACACCCTCGCCGGCCACTGGCTGGACGGCGCCGAGGTCGACTGGGCCGCCCTGCACCGGGGCGCCCCGCGCCGCCGCGTGCACCTCCCCGCCTACCCCTTCGCCCGGACCCGGCACTGGGTCACCCCGGCGGCCCCCGCGGCCGCCGCCGCAGCGGCCCCGCTCCACGCCCCGCTCCACGCCCCGCTTCACCCTGCGCTCCTCGACGCCGAACTCCCCGCGCCCGACGGCGGCGGCCGCGTCTTCGCCAAGCACCTCACCGGCCGGGAGTTCTTCCTGCGCGACCACATCGTCGCCGGCGACCCCGTGCTGCCCGGTGTCGCCCATCTGGAGATCGCCCGGCTGGCCGGCGAACTCGCCGCCGACGGCGCCCCGGTGACCGGCATCGACGGCCTGGTCTGGGCCGCCCCCGTCCGGCTGCCCGCCGGCCACGGCGGCCACCGCCTGCGGGTCCGCCTCACCGGCCCCGCCGACCGACCGGCCTCCTTCGAGGTCGCCGGCGAGGGCGACGGCGCCCCCGTCCACGCCGCCGGAACCCTGCGGTTCGGCGACCCCGGCGAGCGCCCCGCGCCCGTCGACCCGGCGGCCGTCCGCGCCCGCTGCCCGCGCGTCCACACCGCCGCCGACTGCTACGAGGGCTTCTCCCGGCTCGGCTTCGACTACGGCCCGGCCTTCCAGGTGATCGAGGAGATCGCCGAGGGCGACGGCGAGGCCCTGGCCGCGCTGCGGCTGCCCGCCGACCGCCACACCGGCCCCGGCGCCTACGCCTTCCACCCGTCGCTGCTCGACGCGGCCCTGCAGACCGCCGGGCGGCTCGCGCCCGGCGCCGCCGACCCCGCGAACCCGGTCCCGTACCTGCCGTTCTCGCTCGGCTCGGTCCGCCGCTACGCCGACCTGCCGGAGCGGGTGTACGCCCACGCCACGGTCTCGGCCCGCCCGGCCCGCCCCGGCACGCTGTGCTTCGACGTCGCCCTGCGGGACGCCGAGGGCCGGGTGGTCGTCGCGATCGACGCCTTCACCCTGCGGGCCGTGCCCGCCGCGGCCCGCGCGGCCGCCTCGACCCCCGCGCCCGGGGCGCTCCCCGGCTCCGACGAGGTCTTCGCCTTCGCCCCCGGCTGGCAGCCCGTCGCCGCCGGAGCCGGCCCGCTCGACACGGCCGTACTGGTCCTCGGCCCCACCACCGGGTCCGCGGCGGTCACCGCGGCCCTCACCGCCGCCGGCGCGACCACGGTCGTCCGCACCACCGACGCCGTCGACGCCGCAGACGCCTTCGACGCCGAGGCGGCGGTCGGCGCCGTCGCGTCCGGATCCGCCACCGTGGTGCACCTGTCCGGCCCGGACACCGACACCGCGGCGGCCGTCGAGCACGGTTTCCACACCGCCGGCGCCTTCCTGCGGGCCTGGCAGCGGGCCCGCCGCGGAGCCCTGCGCTACCTGTACGTCCACCCCGAGCCCGCGGCCTCCCCGGCCCACCCGGCCATGGCCGCCTTCGCCCGCTCGGTGCGCCTGGAACACCCCGCCGTCGATTTCACCGTGCTCGCCGTCGCCGCGGACCGCACCCTCGCCGACGCCGTCACCGCCGAACTCGCCGGATCCGGCGGGGTCGAGACCCGCGCCGACCGCACCGGCCGCTCCCGCCGCAGCTGGCACCGCGCGACCCTGCCCGCCACCGCCCCGTCGCCCTTCACCGGCCCCGGCGCGCACATCGTGACCGGCGGTACGGGCGCCCTCGGCCTGCTCCTCGCCGAGCACATCGCCGCCGCCCGCACGGAGGCCGGGACCCGCGCCGGAGGCATCGTGCTCGCCTCCCGCACGGCCCCCGGCCCCGAGGCCCTCGCCCGGATCGACGCCATCGGCGCCCACGTGGTGCGGGCCGACGTGTCCGACCCGGACGGCGTGCGGCTGCTGATCGAGGAGGCCCGCCGCACCCACGGTTCGGTCGCCGGCGTCCTGCACGCCGCGGGCGTCCTGCGCGACGGCCTGCTCGCCCGCAAGGAGCGGGCCGACGCCGAGGCCGTCCTCGCCGCCAAGGTGCACGGCACCGTCCTGCTCGACGAGGCCACCCGCGAGGACCGCCTCGACTACTTCGTGACGTTCTCCTCGGCCGCCGCCGCCTTCGGCAACACCGGCCAGAGCGACTACGCCTTCGCCAACGCCTTCCTCGACCACTTCGCCGAGGAGCGCGAGCAGCGGCGCCTGGCGGGCACCCGGCACGGCCGCACCCTCGCCGCCGCCTGGCCGGTGTGGGCCGACGGCGGCATGCGGATCGACGCCGCCGCCGAGGAGTTCATGGACCGGGTCCTCGGCATGCGCCCGCTGCGCACCGGCGCCGCCCTCGGCGCCCTGGACCGCGCGCTGGCCACCACCGCACCCCGGCTGCTCCTCGCCCCCGGTGACCCCGACCGCATCCTGGCCGCCCTCGACGGCGGGCGCGCCCCCGCGGCCCCGGTGACCGCAGCGGCCACCGCGACCGCCCCGGCGGCCGACGCGGACGCGCAGGGCCGCGCCGAGGCACTGGTCCTGCGGCTGCTCGCCGAAGAGGTAAAACTCCCCGAGAGCGAGATCTCCCTCACCGAGTCCTTCGACCAGTACGGGCTGGACTCCCTCATCTCCATGAGCATGGTCCGCCGGCTGGAGGAGCTCTTCGGCCCGCTGCCCAAGACCCTGCTCTTCGAGCACGTGACGGTCCGCGAACTCGCCGGGTACCTGAGCACCGAACACCCGGACGCGCTGACCGGTCTCGCGACCGAGACCGCGACGGCGACGGCCCCGCCGGCCCCCGAGGTCGTCGCCGTGACCGCCGCCCCCGACCGCGCCGCCACCCGCGGCGAAGACATCGAGATCGCCGTCATCGGCGTCGCGGGCCGGTACCCGCAGGCCGACGACGTGGACGAGTTCTGGCGCAACCTGCGGGCCGCCCGGGACAGCGTCGAGGAGGTCCCCGCCGACCGCTGGGACCACGACACCTTCTACGACGCCGACAAGTCCGCCCCCGGCAAGACCTACGGGAAGTGGGGCGGCTTCGTCCGCGACGCCGACCGCTTCGACCCGCTGTTCTTCCGCATGTCCCAGATCGAGGCCGAGCACACCGACCCCCAGGAGCGCGTCTTCCTGGAGACCGTCTGGCACCTCATGGAGGACGCCGGCTACACCCGCGCGCAGCTCCGCGGCGCCCGTACCGGCGTGTTCGTCGGCATGATGTACGGCCACTACCAGCTGTACGGCGTCCAGGAAGCCCTGGAGGGCAAGGGCTTCGCCCCCTCCTCCTCCTACGCCTCGGTCGCCAACCGGGTCTCGTACTTCTTCGACTTCACCGGACCCAGCGTCGCCCTGGACACGATGTGCTCCTCCTCGCTGGTCACCATCCACCAGGCCTGCCTGGCCATCCGCAACGGCGACTGCGACGTCGCCGTCGCCGGCGGCGTCAACATCTCCAGCCACCCCGTGAAGTTCCTCCAGCTCGCCCAGCGCAGCTTCCTCGCCGCGGACGGCCGCTGCCGCAGCTTCGGCGAAGGCGGCACCGGCTACGTGCCCGCCGAGGGCTCCGGCGCCGTCCTGCTCAAGCGACTGGACGCCGCCCTCGCCGACGGCGACCGCATCCTCGCGGTCGTGAAGTCGTCCGCCGTCAACCACGGCGGCGCCGGCTCCGGCTACAGCGTCCCCAACCCCAAGGCCCAGGGCGACCTGGTCCGCTGCGCCCTGGAGCGGGCCGGGCTGCGCCCCGCCGACCTCGACTACCTGGAGGCCCACGGCACCGGCACCGCCCTCGGCGACCCGGTGGAGGTCACCGGTATGCTCCGCGCCTTCCAGGGCGACACGCCCGAGCGGCTGCCGATCGGTTCCGTGAAGTCGAACATCGGGCACGCCGAGTCCGCAGCCGGCATCGCCGCCATCACCAAGGTGCTGCTCCAGATGCGGCACGGCGAACTCGCCGCCTCGCTGCACGCCGACCGCCTCAACCCCAATATCGACTTCTCCGCCGGCCCGTTCGAGGTCCAGCGGGAACGCGCCCCCTGGCCGCGCCGCGTCCTCGACGACGGCACCGTCAAGCCGCGCACCGCCGGTGTGAGCAGCTTCGGCGCGGGCGGCACCAACGCGCACATCATCCTCCAGGAGTACGTCGCCGACCCGACGTCGCCGACCCGCACCCCGGCCGTCGGACCCCAGCTGGCCGTGCTGTCCGCCCGCGACGCCGACCGGCTGACCGCCCAGGCGCGCCGACTGGCCGCGCACCTGCGCGACGAGGCCGTGGACGCGACCCCCGAGGAGATCGCCTGGACCCTGCAGTCCGGACGCGAGGCCATGGAACACCGGCTCGCCGTCCTCTTCCACCACCCGGCCGAACTCGCCGCCCACCTGGACGAACTGGCCGCCGGCCACACCCCGGCCGGTACCTGGCGCGCGGTCGTCAACCTGCGCAAGCCCGTCGCGGGCGGCCCGGTCGACGACAGCCCCGCAGCCCTCGCCGAGGCGTGGACCGCCGGCCGCCAGGTCGACTTCGCCGTCCTGCACCCGGCGGGCCGGCCCGCCCGCACGGCCCTGCCCGGCTACCCCTTCGGCGGGGACCGGGTCTGGCTCGCCGCCGCGGACGCCCAGCTCGCCGCCCTGAACCGGGCGGCCGCACCCGCCGGCGAACTGCTCACCCGGCACTGGGTCCCGGCCGAGGCGGTCGTACGCGGCGCCCTGCCCGCCCGTACCGCCGTACTGGCCGCGCCGGGCACCGAGGCCCTCGCCGCCCGGCTGGCCGCGCACCTGCCCGCCGCCGAGGTACTGGACGCGGAGCGGATCGCCGCCGACCTCGCCGACCCCACCACCGCGTGGAACCGCTACGACGCCGTGGTCGACCTCGCGGGCTGCGCCGACCCGGCCCGGCCCGCGGCGCACCACCTGCTGGCCGGCTGGCTGCACTGGATGCGACAGCTCGTCGACAGCCGCCACGAACTGACCGCCCTGCTGATCACGCGCGACGGCGGCGGGGGAGCGGCCGCCCGCACCGGGCTGTACCGGATGCTCCAGAGCGAGTACCGCCACCTGCGCTCCCGCCACGTCGACGCCGGCCATGGCGTCCTCGACGACCAGCTGTGCCTGCGCGTCGCCGACGAACTCGCCGCGGGCGACGACCCGTACGAGATCGCCTACCGCGACGGCGCGCGCCACCGGGCGGAGCTGCGCGCCCTGCCGCAGGCCCCGACCGGCCGCACCTCCTTCCCGGCCGACCACGTCCTGTGGGTCACCGGAGGCACCCGCGGCCTCGGCCTGCTGAGCGCCCGCCACTTCGTCGAGCGCCACGGCGTGCGCAAGCTGGTCCTCACCGGCCGCGAGGAACTCCCGCCGCGCACCGCATGGGCCGCGCACATCGCCGCCGGCACCGCCCTGGGCGAGAAGCTGCGCCCGCTCGCCGAACTGGTCGCGCGCGGCATCGAGCTGGAGGTCCTCGCCGTACCGCTGGAGGAGACGGAGGCCCTGGCCAAGAGCCTCGCCGACATCCGGCTCCGGATGGGACCGGCCGGCGGAGTGATCCACAGCGCGGGCTTCACCGACTTCGAGAACCCCGCCTTCGTCCGCAAGACGCAGGCCGGCATCGACCGGGTCGTCAGCCCGAAGGTCTTCGGCCTCGACTCGCTGATCACCTGCTTCCGCGACGAGCCCCTGAGCCTGTTCGTGCTGTACTCCTCGGTCGCCGCCTGCGTCCCCGCCCTCGCCGTGGGCCAGAGCGACTACGCCTTGGCCAACGCCTACCTGGACGCGGTCGCCGAGGCCCGTCCGTACGGGCTCCCGCTGGTCAGCGTGCAGTGGCCGAGCTGGAAGGACACGGGGATGGGGGAGGCGCGCAGCGCCGCCTACCAGGCCTCCGGGCTGTCCTCGCTGACGGACGAGCAGGGCCTCGCCCTGTTGGACCGAGCCCTGGCGAGCGGTGCCCGGGTGGTCCTGCCCGCGCTGCCGCGCCCGGACGCCGAGTGGCGCCCCGAGCTCCTCACCTCCCGCCGGCTGTCCCCGGCCACGACCCCGGCCGCCCCGGCCGTCGCCGCCGCCCCGGCGGTCCCCACCGCTGCGGCAGCCGACGACGGGGTGCGGGGCGCGGTCGACGCGGCCTCCTCCTGGCTGCTGGACCGGCTCGCCGCCGAACTCCGCTTCGAGCGGAGCCGGCTGACGGGCGACACCCCCATCCACGACTACGGCACCGACTCGATCATGGTGTCCCAGCTGGTGCAGACCGCCGCCAAGCGACTCGACGTCTCCATCGACCCCTCGGCGCTGCTGGAGCACCCCACCGCCGACGGCTTCGCCGCGTACCTCGCCGACGAGCACCGGGACGCCCTCCTCGCGGCCTTCGCCGCACCCGCCGCGGCCACCCCCGCCGCCGTCCCGGCATCCGCGGCCCGCACGGCGACGGCCGCCGCGCCGACCGCGCCGGCGGCACCGGTCGGCCCGGCCACCGCGGCCGTCGCCCCCGCCACCACCGACATCGCCGTGATCGGCCTCTCCTGCCGCTTCCCCGACGCCCCGTCGGCCGGCGCGTACTGGGACCTGCTGCGCCAGGGCCGCTCGGCCCTGCACCCGATCCCGGACAGCCGGTTCGGTCGTCCCGTCGGCTACCACGCGGGTCTGCTCGACGACGTCCTGCGCTTCGACCCGGAGTCCTTCCTCCTCGCCGAGGCCGACGTCGCGGCCATGGACCCGCAGGCCCTGCTCCTCCTCGAAGAGGTCGACAACGCCCTGCACCACGCCGGCTACCGGCCGGCCGAGCTCAAGGGCCGTCGCATCGGCGTCTACGTCGGCGGCCGCGCCACCCACACCCCCGACACCGAGAGCCTGGCCAGGGCGAAGAACCCGGTCGTGGTCACCGGTCAGAACTACCTGTCGGCGAACGTCTCGCAGTTCTTCGACTTCCGCGGACCCAGCCTGGTCGTCGACACCGCCTGCTCCTCCGCCCTGGTCGCCATGGACATGGCCGTCCAGGCCCTGCGCTCGGGCGACATCGAGTCCGCCGTGATCGCGGGCGTCAGCCTGCTGGCCGACGACCGCGCCCACCAGGTCTTCGGACAGCGCGGACTGCTCAACCCGGGTTCCGCGTTCCACGTGTTCGACCGCCGGGCCGCGGGCCTGGTCCTCGGCGAGGGCGTCGGCGTCGTCGTCCTCAAGCCGCTGGCGGCCGCGCAGGCCGCCGGGGACCGCGTGGTCGCCGTCATCAAGGGCATCGCGATCAACAACGACGGCCGCACCGCCGGCCCCGCCACCCCGAACCTCCAGGCCCAGAAGGACGTGATGAAGGAGGCACTCGCGCGCAGCGGTCACCTGCCCCAGGACATCGGCTGGATCGAGGCCAACGGCTCCGGGTCGGCCGTCACCGACCTGCTCGAACTCAAGGCCGTGGAAGGGGTCTACCGGTCCGGCTCCGCCCAGCCGGTGGCGCTCGGTTCCATCAAGCCGAACATCGGCCACCCGCTGGCCGCCGAAGGCATCGCCGCCTTCATCAAGGTGGCCCTGATGCTGCACCACCGCGAGCAGGTCCCCTTCGGCTCCGGTCAGGAGCCGCTGGCCCACTACGACCTGGCCGCCTCCCCGCTGTACTTCCCGCGGGAGCCCCGGCCCTGGCCGACCGGCGCCGCCGAACTCGCCGCGGTGAACTGCTTCGCAGACGGCGGCACCAACGCCCACCTGCTGCTCGCCCCGGCGCCGGATGCGTCCTCGACCGGGTCGGCCGTCGTCCGTACCCCGCTGCCGCAGCCGGTCCGCGCCCCCCGGGTCGTGATCCGTGGCCGGGCGACGGCGAGCGCCACCGCGTCCGCGAGCACCGCTCCCGCCGCCCCCGCCCCCGTCCCCGCCGCGCCCGCCGGGAGCATGTTCTGGGACACCTACCGATGAGCGCCGTGATCCCCGCGCCGACCGGGGACCTGCCCGTCGTCTTCATGTTCTCCGGCCAGGGGTCCCAGTACTACGGGATGGGTCGGGAGCTCTTCGAGGCCGACGCGGTGTTCCGCGCCGCCCTCCTCCGCCACGACGCGGTGGTGGCCGCCGAGCTCGGGGAATCGGTCATCGCCCGGATGTTCGACCCGGCTCGCCGCAAGAACGATCCGTTCACCGACACCCGGCTCACCCACCCGGCGATCGTCATGACCGAACTGGCCCTCGCGGAGACCCTGCGGGCGGCGGGACTGGAACCGGCCTACCTGCTCGGCTCCAGCCTCGGCGAGTACGCGGCGGCAGCCGTCTCCGGCAGTCTGGACGAGGCGGAGTGCCTGCGGGTGCTGGTACGACAGGCCTCCGGCCTGCGCACCGGCCCCCGCGGGGGCATGCTCGCCGTGCTCGCCCCCGTCGACGTGCTCGACCGGGTCGCCGCCCTGCGCGAGTGCGAGGTCGCGGCCCGCAACTACCCGGGCCACTTCGTGGTCGCCGCCGACGAGGACACCCTGGCCCGGGCCGAGCGGGAGCTGCGCGCCGCCGACGTCCTCCACCAGCGCGTCCCCGTCGAGTACGCCTACCACTCGCGGCACATGGAGCCGGTCCTCGCGCAGTGCAACAACGCCTTCGACGGCGTGGAGTTCGGCCCGCCGACCATCCCGTGGATCTCCTGCGTGGACGGCCGGTCCGTGGAACGGCCGACCGCGCACCACTTCTGGCGGGCGGCCCGCCGACCCATCGAGTTCGAGGAGGCCATGGCCGCCATGCGGGCCCGGGGCGACTTCCTCTACCTCGACCTGGGGCCGTCCGGCACCCTGCACAACTTCGCCCGCAACAACCTGCCGGCAGGGAGCCGCTCCCGGTCCCTGCCCCTGCTCAGCCCCTTCGGGTACGACCCGGAACAGATCTCCCGGGCCCGGACGCTCGCCGCACCGAAGGCGGCCACGGCACCGCGCGCACCGCTTGCACCGCACGCACCGAAGACACCAAGGAAGGCACACGGTATGAAGGTCTACGGCTTCCCCGGCCAGGGCTCCCAGCAGCGGGGCATGGGCAAGGGATTGTTCGAAAAGTTCCCCGAGCAGACCGCGATCGCCGACCGCGTCCTCGGCTACTCCATCGAGGAACTGTGCGTCTCGGACCCCGAGCGCCGCCTCGGCCGCACCGAGTACACCCAGCCCGCCCTCTACACGGTCAGCGCCCTGACCTACCTGGACCACCTCACCCGGGACCCGGAGCCCGCCGACTACCTGATCGGCCACAGCCTGGGCGAGTACGTGGCCCTCTTCGCCTCCGGCGTCTTCGACTTCGAGACCGGGCTGCGCCTGGTGCAGCGCCGCGGAGCCCTGATGGCCGCCGCGGGCGGCGGCTCCATGGCCGCCGTCGTCGGCAGCGACGAGGACGCCGTCACCCGGATCCTCGCCGGATCCGGTCTCGACGGCCTGGACCTGGCGAACCTCAACGCGCTCGACCAGTTCGTCCTGTCCGGTCCCGCCGACGACATCGGCGCCGCCTGCACCGCCTTCGAGGCGGCCGGCGCCCGCGCGGTCCGACTCAATGTGAGCGCCCCCTTCCACTCCCGCTACATGCGGGGAACCGCCGAGGAGTTCGCGCGCTTCCTCGACGGCTTCGCCTTCGGCCGGCCCACCGTCCCCGTCCTCGCCAACACCGACGCCCAGCCCTACCGGGCCGACACCGCCAAGGCGACCCTCACCGCGCAGATCGCCTCCCCGGTGCGCTGGAGCGAGACGGTCCGTCGACTGATGGGCCACGGCGACTTCGACTTCACCGAGCTCGGCCCGGGCCACGTCCTCACCCGGCTCGTCGCCCGCATCCGCTCCTCGGCCACCCCCCTCCCGGTCCCGACGCACACTCCGGCCCCGGCCCTCGTCGACGCGGCCCCGGCCCAGGCCCCCGCGCCCCGCGGCATCGAAGCGGACACGCTCGGCTCTGCGACGTTCCGGGCCCGCTACGGCCTCCGGCGCGCCTACCTCCTCGGCTCCCTCTACGGCGGCGTCTCCGGCCCCGACATGCTCCGCGCCGCGGCCAAGGCCGGGCTCCTCGGCTTCCTCGGCACCGCCGGTCTGGGCCCCACCGAGACCGAGGACCAGCTGCGCACCCTCGCCGCCGACCTGGGCCTCGGCGGCGCGTTCGGCGTCAACCTGCTCTACCGGCACGGCGCCCCGGAGCAGGAGTCCGCGCTCGTCGACCTGTTGCTGCGGCACGGAGTGGACCTCGTCGAGGCCTCCGGCTTCCCGCTGATCACCCCGGCGCTGGTCCGCTTCCGGCTCAAGGGCGGCCGGATCATCGCCAAGGTGTCCCGGACCGACACGGCCGCCGAGTTCCTCGCCCCGCCGCCGCAGGTCCTGGTCGACCGCCTGCTCGCGTCGGGCGAGGTCACCGAGGAGGAGGCCCGGCAGGCCGCCGGCCGGCCCATGGCCGACGACCTGTGCGTCGAGGCCGACGGCGGCTGGCTCAGCAGCACCGCCGACCTGCTGACCCTGCTCCCCGCCGTGCTGCGGCTGCGCGACGAGGTCGCCCTGCCCGGCCACCGCGTGCACATCGGCTGCGCCGGCGGCATCGGCACCCCCGAGGCCGCCGCCGCGGCCTTCCTCCTCGGCGCCGACTTCCTGCTGACCGGCTCCGTCAACCAGTGCTCCGTGGAGGCCGCCACCAGCCCCGAGGTCAAGGACATCCTCCAGCAGGCCCGGGAGTTCGACGTGGACACCGCCCCCTGGGGCGAGATGTTCGAACTCGGCGTCCAGGCCCGCTACCTCAAGCGCGGTCTGTTCTTCCCCGCCCGCGCCGCCCGCCTGTACGAGATCTGGCGCCGGCACGCCTCGTTCGCCGAGCTCGACGAGGAGACCCGCACCCAGGTCCTCGACCGGTTCCTCGGCGGCGCGACCGCGCCGGCCGCCACCCCCGGCCCGGACCCCAAGGCCGAGCTCGCCGCCCTGTTCCGCGGCTACTTCGACCGGGGCCTGCGCCTCGCCGTCACCGGGGACCAGCGCTCCCGGGTCGACTACCTGGTCCACTGCGGTCCGTCGATGGGCGCGTTCAACCAGGTCGTCGCGGGCACGGCGCTGCACCCCTGGAGCGCCCGTACGGTCGAGGCCATCGCCGACACGCTCATGGAAGGCGCGGCGACGCACATCACGGACCGCCTGAACACCTTCCGCTGATCCGGCCTCACCCGCACGACGACGTCGGCCTCCACGACCAGGACCTGGTCGTGGAGGCCGACGTCGTGCCCGCCCGGTGGTTCATCGGGCGGGTCGTTCACCCACGGGGAGCGAGCTTCACCCGAACCGGGCCCTCGGCCCGCAGCGTCACCCCGGTCGACATCGGAATGTCCGTGTCGACCGCCGTGAACTCGAACTTCTGCAGCAGCGCGCCCAGGGTCAGGACCGCGTTCAACATCGCCAGGTGCTGGCCCACGCAGGCCCGCGGACCGCCGCCGAACGGGAACCACGTGTACCGCCCGCGCTCCGCCTCCTTCTCCGGCAGGAACCGCTCCGGGTCGAAGAGGTCGGGGTCCTCCCAGATGTCGGGACGCCGCTGGATCACGCCCGGGCTGACCAGTACGTCGGAGCCCGCCGGGATGACGTACTCGCCGATCTCCACGTCCACATCGGGGGAGCGGCCGAAGGAGGGCGCCGCCGGGTACAGGCGCAGCGTCTCCTTGATCACCTGGTTCAGGTACGGCAGTTGCGCCATGTCCCCCGCACCCGGGATCCGGCCCTCCAGCACCGCGTCGACCTCCGCGTGCGCACGGGCCTGCGCGTCGGGGTTCAGCGCCAGCATGTGCATGGCGAAGGAGAGGGAGGTCGCCGTGCTCTCGTGGCCCGTCACCAGGAACACCAGCACCTGCTCGCGGATCTCCTGCGCGCTGAGCGGCTCCCCGTTCTCGTCGCGCGCACGCGCCAGCACGCTCAGCATGTCGTGCCGGTCCGACTCGCCCTCGGCCTCCGCGTCCTGGCGGGCCGCGATGATCTGGTCACACACGTCGTACAGTTCCTGGTGCGCTTTCGCCGCCTTCGTATTGCCGGGCGTCGGTACCTTTCGCGGAATGTTGACGGGCGAGAAGGCCCGCTTCACCGCGTACGCATTGATGATGGGGAAATTGCGCTTGACGCTCCCGAGCGCCGTCTCCAGGTCGCCGCCGGTACCGAACAGCAGCCGGGCTATCACGCGCAGCGTGTACCGGGCCATCTCGTCGGCGGCGTCGACGGTCGCGTCCTCCACCTCGTCCCACCGCCGCGTCAGCTCCTGCGCCTCGGCGGCGATGTCGGTGCAGTAGCTGTCCACCTGGCGCTGGCTGAACAGCGGGTTCAGCAGTCGCCGCTGGCGCATGTGCTCCTCGTCCTGGCTGGTCAGCAGCCCGTTGCCGAAGGAGGCGCGCAGTTCGTCGTAGAACCGGCTGTCCTTGCGGAAGGTGGCCGCCGACTGCGCGAGCACCTGCTGCGCCCCGGCCGGGGAGAACACCCCGTAGAACTGCGCCCGCATTCCCGGCGGGCCGGCGACGAACCGCACCACGTCGCCGTGCTCCTGCTGGGCCTTGAGGTAGGTCCCGAGAGCGTCCCGTTGAAGGTCGAGCATCGACCCGAACAGCGGGTGTCCGGTCGCGGTGGGCGGTTGGATCGCCATGCTGAATTCTCCCCGTTGTAAAGAATTGGTGAATCATTAACTATGTGCCGAGCAAGCCTAGTTGCTGTCGACCCGAGGCCAAGATCGATTTCAGGAAAGATCGTTTTGATCTGGCTGGTAAACATCTCTGGGGAGAGGGCGGGGGAGCGGTCCGTCGGCGGTCCGTGGCCTGTGGTGTACTCGGCCGATGGACATGACTTCCCGAGAGGTCCGCATCCCCCTTGACCAGGCCGTGGAGGTCGTTCAGGACCTGAACGAGTTGGTGGTCTCCCTCGACCGGCTCGTATCGCGGCTGGGCACGGGGACGGCGGATGAGAGCGCCATCGGCACCTTCGTCCTCGACTGGAACGTCCTGCGAAAGCTCGCCAGAGCTCGTCAAGTCATCGACGTGGCGCTCGATGCGGAGCTGAGCGAAGAGGAGAACCTGGAGGTCGACGCCCTGTGCGAGCAGGGCCGGTTCTTCGGCGCCGGGTAGGCGCGAGGCGCGGCCCGTCGCACGTTCGAGGGGCGGACTCCCTGAGTCCGCCCCTCATCGCCCGTTACGCTCCGGCCGCCCGGCGGAACCCACCGGCCGGACGGCGGGATCCTGCCGGGGTACGGGTCAGATCCCGGCGCAGTTGGTGAACGTCGGCCTGGTCCGGGCGCTGTAGATGCTCGCGCCGCCGTTGACGTCGTACTTGAGCGGCACGGTGATGGTGTCGTCGGCGGTCCACGGGAAGCCCTGGGCGTCGAAGGTCCAGGTGCCGGTGGCCTTGGTGGCGAGCTCGGACAGCGTGACCCACCCGTACTGGCGCGGGGGCACGCTCACGGTCAGCTTGTTGCCCATTTCCCGCTTGAGGTCCAACGTGGTCTGGCCGTTGACCTCGGCCGAGACGGTGAGCGTGAGTTTGACGACCTCGATGCTGCCCTCGCCGGAGAGGCTTCCACCCAGTTTGAAGCCGATGGAGTTGGTCCACCCCGTGCTGGTGCTCAGCGAGAACTCCCACGGGATCATGGTCGAGGTGTCGTTGAACCAGATCGGGGAGACGCACGTCTCCGGCAGGGTGAACGGCGGTGTCTGACTGGTCGTGGACCACGCGCAGGTCGCGGTGTCCTTGTTGCAGCGGCCGGCGGCGTAGTCCACGGCGGTGTTCCACGCCGTCTGGTAGATCGAGGCGGGCAGCGTCCACTGCTGCTGCGACGTGTTGTCGCAGCGGTAGGTGTACACGAAGTTGTCGGTGTTGGGCGGGATCTGGACGGTCAGGCAGGTGTTGTCGCCGACCTGGCGGATCCGGAAGGCCTTCTGCGGGGATCCGGAGATCGGTTGGAGGTACCACTGCTCGGACGCGCGCCCGTCACACGGCTGTTGCCGCAGTTGGTAGCGGGCGGTGGTCAGGTCCATGCACTTGCCGGTGGTGTTGTTGACGATGGCGAATCCCGAGCCCAGGGTGGCGGGCGTGTTGATGCGCCAGTTCGTGGCCGAGCCCGGCGCCCGGTTGACGGAGATGAACGCGTTGTCGTCGTAGTTGCCGTCCTGGACGTCCAGCAGCTTTCCGTTGCTGACGTTGGCGAACGTCAACTGGATCAGTGCCGTGGCCGACGTGCCGCCCTCCTCCCGTGCGGCGGCGGGGGACGTCATGACCCCCACGGCCGCGCACAGCGCCGCGATGAGCACAGCGCTTCTCCGCAGTAGAGATCTTCTTCCGCGCCCAGCTGTTTCTCTTGCCACGGGTGTCGTAGTCCCTTCGTAGAACGCATGCCGGAGGCAGCGACGGTGCATCACTTGTTTCGGCCCGAGTACTTGTTCCAGAGGTTCTTTCCTGCTTGTGCGCACACGGCGGCGGTTATGCAGACCACGGTCTCCGGACTGTGGACAGCGGCGCCCTTGATGACCTGCTCCAGACCGTTCACGCGGGTGTCCATGCTCGTCGTCGTGTAGCCGACGGCGGTCTCGTCCCCCAACCCGATGACGTTGAGAACCTTGCGCGAGGAGTCCGGCTTGGCGGCGCAGTTGTGGACGAGGAGGGAAGCGGTGCCGGCGCGGACGTGGTAGGTGTGGATGCGGCCGACGGCGAGGTTGTAGACGGTCTGGTCGGCGACTTCGCCGCGGTCGTGCACCGAGCTGACGCGCACGGGCGCGGCGCCGGGTCCACCGCGGATGAGGTCACCCGCCTTGACGTCCCCGGCGTCCACCCAGCCATGACCCTCGATCCAGACGGGGTGGCCGGCGGTGGCGGTGATGGGCGCCGCCCCGGGCCCCTCGACGCCGATGTCGACCAGGTGCTTGCTGCCGTGGCCCGTGATGACGTCCGTGACGGGCTCCGGCGCGGTGTGACCGGTGGCGGGGTCGGTGGCCTGGACCCGATCGCCCTCGCGGACCTCGCTGATCGGCTTGGTGGTGCCGTCGGCCATCACCACCGGGGTGTCGGGGGCGAAGGAGTTGTAGTTGCACGACTTCTCGACGGCCTCGACGGCCTTTCCGACGGTCGATGCCTCCTTCCCGGCGGTTTTCGCCAGGGTGCTGGCCAGCTTGCCGCCCGGGATGGCGCCGAGCGCGTCCATGGCGGCCTCTTTGTAGTGGCCTTGCGCCAACTGCCCGGCCACAGCGGCCCCGGATGCGACCGTGCCGATCGGGCCCGGTACGTAGGCCACCACTTCCGCCGCCTTGGTGGCGGTGGAGACGATCGATTTCCAGCCGAAGGTGCCGGCGATGTCCAGGCCGTTGACCGGATCCGCGTTGACGTAGTCGTAGTCGTTGGCCGACCCGCCCTCGACCGGATCCACTTGGAGGAATCGGCCCAGGATCGGCAGGTAGACCCGCGCGCCCATCTCGATCGCCTGCTGGCCCGCGAGGTGTTCCACCGGTCGCTCGTGCTGGCCCAGCCACCCGAAGTCCATCCCACCGGCCGCGGTCGCGGGGACGGGGATGTCGGCGAAGGAGCCGGAGGCGGGGTCGATGTTCCGGCCGTACGGGTCGTAGAGCCGGATGTCGCTCGTGAGGGTGGCGGCCCCGTCGGCGGTGAAGAGCACGTCGCCGTGGATGTTGGGGTAGGCCCAGTTCGTACTGGCGGCCCTGTCGTAGTTCTTGGTCAGCAGCACCCCTCCGGGCAGCGACACGATCCGCTGGAGCAGGCCGCCGTCCTTGTCCAGGACGAGGTCAGCGTCGTCCGTCTTGGAGCTGTACGAGTAGCGGGTGCTGCCGTTCTTCCACGGGTCGCCGGCGCCGGTGACCTTGCGGGCGGTCAGCCGGTCGGCAGGATCCCTGGTGTAGGAGATCGACGTGCCGGACGCGGTGGTCGTCCGGATGTGCCGCTTGGTGGAGTCGTAGCCCAGGGTGTCGCCGCCGACCTTGACCGCGTCGCCGTGGGTGTCGTAGGTCAACGCCAGCGCGAGGCCGCCGTTGGTGGAGGTCAGCCGGTCGACGCCGTCGTAGCAGTAGGTGGTGGTGACCGCCGGAGCGCCGTCCGGACTGTCGGTGGACGCGGTGCGGTTGGTGTTCGATCCGGCCGCTGTGGCCGCGCCGCAGCCGTCGGCCGGGTCGAACCCGTAGGTGAGCTGGTGGTGCGGGACGACCGCCGCGACCAGCCGGCCCACGGCATCGTAGGTGTAGGAGTAGTTCGCGACGGGTTTGCCGCCCGCCGTCACCGCGTCGCCGACGACCCGATTGTCACGGGAGCGGGTGACCGCGTCGACCACGGTGGACGAGGCGGTCTTCCAGGTGAGCGCCAAGGGCTTGCCCGAGTCGTTGCGTGCCAACGAGTCGAGGCGGGAGCCGTTGCCGTAGGCGACACCGGACAGTTCGGTGGCGGTGTCGTAGGAGGGGGTGGCGACCGTTGTTCCGTCCAGTTTGACGTTGGTCAGCTGGTTGGCGTCGTTCCAGGTGTACGTCACGGTGCTCGACACGCCCTTGACCGTGGTCGTGTCGTTGATCAGCCGCCCGACCTGGTCGTACGTGGACGCGGACGTGACGCCGTTGGCGTCGGTGTAGCGGATCTCCTGGCCCAGCAGGTCGATGACGGTGGTGATCGACCCGCTCTCGTCGGACACCTTCGTGGTCAGCGGGTCGCCGCCGACCGCGTGGTCGGTGACGATGGTGCGCGCGGGCTGGCCCCCGTACGCGGGAGCGCTCTTCCTCACCACGCGTCCGCGGCCGTCGTAGCCGGTGCAGGTCCACGCCTCGTCGTTGACGCGCTGGGCCACCACACGGCCGGTCTCGTCGTACACCGTCTCACCGGTGAGGGCGGGGCCGGTGCCCGGCTTCGCCCCGGTGGCGGTCTTGGCCATGCCGCCCTGGTTGGCGGCCGGGGCGTTCGGATCGCAGGGGTTGGTGCGGGTCTCGGCGTCGCCGTAGTAGGTGGTCGTGCCGCGCCGGTCGGGGCTGGCGATGTCGCCGGCCGGCAGGGCCGTGGCCAGCTTGCGCAGGTAGCCCGCGCCCGGCTGCTCGTAGCGGGCCCGCGAGGTCAGGCCCAGCCCGCCGGGATCGGCCGTCGAGGACACGGCGAGGCCGTACACGGGGTCGATGCCCGCCGCCGGGTCGGAGTAGCTGGTCGCGCCGCGCTTGGAGGGGGCCCGTTCCTTGTCGCCGCCGGAGGTGTCGTCGGTGGTGGAGCCGGTCGCCCAGCCGTAGCGGGGGGCGAGGTTCGTGCCGGGGACCTGCGTCGGCGCGCCGGAACCGGGCGGGGTCCAGGTGAAGGCCAGAGCTCCCGTCGTACCGGAGCGGTTGTAGTAGTCGACGCGGAGGCGGTGGCGGCTGCCGGCCTCGGTGTTGGTGTACGTACCGGTGACCGCGGTGGAGGGCTTGTCGCCCCAGCTGTCGACCGTCAGCACATCGTCCACCCACAGGCGCACGCCGTCGACCGCGGTGAAGCCGAGGCCGTACGCGCCGGTGGCGGGCAACCGGATCTCGCCGGTGAACCGGCCCGACCAACCACCGGTGTTCGCCACCGGCGGGCTCGCTCCCCACGTCCGGGACAACGCCCCGTCGCCGGCGCCCACACCGGTGGCGAAGGAGGTGGGTACGCCCGACAGCTCAGGGTTGTCGTAGAAGGCGGCCGAGAGCCCCGCGAGCCCCTCGTCGTAGGTGGTGTGGCTGTGCGGCATCCTCGCCGCGCACGCGGGCGTCGGGGTCAGGCCGTTGAAGCAGGTCACAGGTGCGGGACCGTACTTGTCCACCGGGCGGTCGGCGTGGTCGTAGACCGTGGTGGAGCGCCGGCCGGCGCTGTCGACCGCCGCGGTGGCCTGGTCCTTGGCGTTCCACTCGGCGGATATGGTCGCGCCGGCGAAGTCGGTGGTGACCAGTGCACGGCCCGCGTCGTCGTAGGTCACGGTGCGCGAGCGGGTGGAGTCGTAGACCCCGGCCAGGGCCACGGTGGCCTGCTTGCGTTCCAGGTAGTACTGGTAGAAGTGTTCGGCGCGCATGGTGCCGGAGCGGCCGTCGGGCGCGGGGGCCAGGACCTGGACCGCGCGCAGGGCGGGGGGCTCCTGGGGTTGTTCGATCACCGGGGTGTAGCCGATGACCGTACAAGCGGCCGCGGTGTCACTGGTGTTGGTGCAGCCGTTCTCCTCGGACGGGGCCTGGCGGGCCGCCCAGTCGTAGGCCAGACTGCCGCGGAGGGTGGCCAGCGGTCCGATGCTGTCCAGGGCCTTCTGCTTCTCCTCCTCGTTGTCCCCGGCCTCGTCGTAGCGCTGTTTGGCGGAGGCGCGGCCGACGTAGTCGAAGTCCTGCATGGCCGCGCCGGGGTTCTCGATCCGGGCGAGGGTGCCCATCTGGTACCACAGCCGGGTCTCGCTGCCGTCCCAGTACCGGATCCGGCACAGCATCTGCTGCGGGGCCTGGTCCGAGCCCGGCGGTCGGGACGTGGCGCCGTAGCAGCTGTCGCTGCCGTCGGTGTTGTAGAAGAGCTGGTGCGAGCGGCCGGAGACCGGGTCCTTGATCCGGGTCAGGCGTGCCGGGTTCCCGCTGTAGACGTACTGCAGGGCGGCGGGCTTCTTGCCGTCCAGTACCGATTCCACCGCCGCGAGGCGGCCGTCGGCGTTGAACACCGACACCGTTTCGCCCTCGGTGACCGTGATCTGACCCTTGCTGTCGAAGGCGAGCACGCCGTCCTCGCCCACCGGCGGCGTGTAGCCGCCCGCGGAGGCCTTGGCCCAGGTGTGCTTGCCGCCGGCGGAGTCGGTCAGCACCACCGATCCGTCCAGCATCTCGGCGCGGCTGTAGCCGCTGGACTGCGCCGACAGCGTCCAACCCGCCGGTAGCGACTGCGAGTCCGAGGAGAGCAACCACTCCGTCGGCACGATCCGCGGTTGCAGGTTGTCGGTGCGCTGGTCATCGGCGCCGGTGCTGCTCTTCGCCCACAGCACCATGCGGGGGCGCTGGTCGGAGTGGTGGTAGAGCTCGACGCGGATCGGCACCAGCTGGCCGGCCTTGAGGGCGACCTCCTGGCCCTGGCGCGGGCCGGGCAGCAGGAAGTCGTCGCCGGGATCGGCGGGGCCGGGGTTGTCGTAGACGAGCTTGTCGCCCAGCCAGACCCGCGCACCGTCGGTGTGCGCGCCCGCGAACCGGAAGTCACCGGTGACCGCGGCCTTGAACTGACCCTCCCAGCGCACGACGAACCAGTTCTTGTCCAGCGCCGGCGGCATCGGATCGTCCCGCCACGGCTGGTTGTCCGGGTTGCCGGTCCACGGGATGCCCCAGTCCAGGTTGACCTGCGACTCACCACGCACCATCACCGGCGTCGCGTCCGGGGTGCCGGTGTGCCGCGAGTCGTTGAAGTAGGAGGCGCGCGCTCCGTGGGGCGCGCCCTCCCTCGAGTTGTAGGCCAGGCTCACCCCGGCCGACCCGCCGACGGTCTGGAACGCCGGCCCGGCGGCCTCGACGTGCGCGTTGCCGTTGAACAGGTTGACCGTCACCGGCCCCAGGTGGTCGGTCGGCGCGGGTCCCGGATCGCCCACCCGCTGGTTGACCGTGAAGTGGCCGACCCACAAGGGCGGCGTCGCCGTCGTCGCGCCGGCCACGGCGGTGGCCGCCGTCCAGGTGTAGCGGCCGCCGTCGTGCAGCACGTGCTTGGGGACCGTCCACTGCGGCTGGTCGAGGCATCCGGAGTCCACCACGCTGCCCGAGCGGCCGTCGAACCCGGTGGAGATCTTGAAGCAGTACAGGAAGCCGTCACCGACCGCGTCCACCTGCAACGTCGGTGTCTCGGTGCCCACCACAGCGCCATCGACCGGGGCGACCGGACGGGTCTGTGGTGCGGAGTCGGCGTCGGCGCCGTGTACCGCCCTGCGCGCGTCGAAGCGGGCGTGCTCGCCCACCGCCAAGGGTCCGAAGTCGGCCTTCGGCTGCTTCGGCTCGGCCTGCGGTGCCTGCTCGCCGGGGGAGCGGACCGACAGGAGCGGTAGGTTCCGCGGCACCTTCTTGGACGCCGAAGCCGACGCCGACGCCGCCGAAGCGGACGGCGTGCTCCCGGCCTGCGCCAGTGACACCACCACAGCCATCGTCAGTGCGAAGACGATCATACGTATCCACGACCGCGCGGATAATCGCGCTCTCCCGCTACCTCCGGGCACCAAGACCCCTCCAACCCGTCCGCCGGAACGCGATGGTCCATCCCCCCACGACCGTGGGGACTGGTTCCGGGCCGCGGGAAAACTACCGGCCGGGCAGCGGGGTTGGATTGGATAAATCTGACCTGCTCACGTCAAGCCGTTCCGGCCGGCTTCTTCTTGACCTGGTCCGTGAAATCGACGGTGTCGGCGGCCGGCGGAGCCTCGACGGTCCGACTGCCCCCGAAGCTCAGGAAGTCGATGCTGAGGTCGGTGCCGCCGACGGACTGGCTCAGGCGGGACGGGGTCCCCTTGTCGTCGAGCCATACGTCCGTGACGAGGTCGCCCGTCATGCCCATGCCGGTGTACGCGTCGCCGGCCGCGCCCATCCGGTCCGTGGGGACCGTCGCCCGGTAGTGGGTCGTCTTCTTGCCGCGGAGGGTCTCCGTCCCGACCTTGGAGGCGTTCTTCGCGTACGTGAGCGTCTTGAGGCCGGCCATCGGGTCGCCGTCGCCGGACTTCATGGCGGAGGCGCCCGCCTCGCCGAGGATCGCCGAGGCGTCGATCCGCACCCAGGTCTTGCCCTTGAAGGGGCCTTCCGGGACGGGGTCGATGTTGTAGTAGTACACGGCGTCGACCAATCGGACCGTGACGGTCCCGTCCGCGACGAACTTCTCCATCTTCACGTCCGCGGCCGGCATCTCGTTCTGCATCGAGATGCCCCTGCCGTTGCCCCACGAGTAGAGCCCGGTCGTCCTGACGGTCCTGCCGCCCGTCTTCGGGCCCGAGACGGTCGTGGTGATGTCCGCCGAGCCGGGCTTGGAGGCCTGCTGGGAGGCCTCGGCCAGCGCTGCGGCCACCGCGGCGCTCGCGGCCTTGTCGGTCACGTCCGTGCCGCACCCGGTCGTGCCTGCTGCCATGAGGCCCATCGTGACGATGGCCGCGGCGATCGTGCGTGTCTTCATTCCCACCCCTGGGTCGTGTCCGTACCGGGCGGCGCCCACGCGCCCGCATCGTGGCCCGCCTCGTAGTACAGGTTCGCCGAGGAGCCGGCCGTGCCGCTGAACCAGTAGACGCCGATGTTCGTCAGCAGGCGGTCGCGCCCCACGGCGTCCTCGGGGAGCTCGGTGGCGGGGTCCGTCCACTCCTTGAACTTCTCCGCGATCCAGGCGAGTTGACCCACGGGGGAGTCGTGCAGGCCGTAGGCGAGGGTCTGCGGGCGGGTGGACTGGATCGCGTTGAAGCCCATCTTGTCCTGCTGGAAGTCCTCCAGCCGGGCGAGGCGTTCCTGCTCGGATCCGGTGAGCCCCTCGCATTCGGCGGGGTCCCCGGAGGGGAAGGTGATCAGGCCGTTGACGTGGATGCCGACGATCCGATCGGGCGCCTGGCGGCCCATCTCGGCGGCGGTCCAGGCACCACCACCGGTTCCTTGGACGCCGTACGAGCCGCAGCCGAGCCGGTCCATTAGCAGATCACGCGCCGCACCACCCCGCTCGGCGAGAGCGTCACCTACACCTGGGACTCCCTGGGACGGCTGGCGACCCAGGACGCCGCCGGCGCCGTGACGCACTACGCCTACGACCGCACAGGGTCCCTGGCCGAGGCCCGCACGGCCACATCGGTGCTGAGCATCGAACGAGACCTGGTCGGCAGGGTCCGTGCGGAGACCGTCGACGGTCGGACCATCCGGTACGCCCATGACAAGTCAGGCCGCCGCACCGGCCGCACCACGCCGACCGGCGCCGTCAGCCGCCTCGCCTACGACACGTTGGGCCACCGGACGTCGATCGCCGTGGACGCCCACGCGATCTCCTTCGGCCACGACCCGCTCGGCCGTGAGGTCACCCGCGTCGGGGGCTCCCCCGAGGAACGGGTCACCCTCACGACGACCTGGAGCGGCACCGGCCGACCGACGGCCCAGACCCTCGCCGCGGCCGTTTCGGCCGAGCCCCTCAGGTCCCGCACGTACGGCTACCGCCCGGACGGGTACCCCGTCTCGGTCACCGAGCACACCGCGGGGACCCCCCTACTCGACAGACGGATATCCCTCGATCCGGTCGGGCGGCCCCTGGCCGTCGAATCCGCCGACTGGTCCGAGGCCTACGCCTATGACCGGGCCGGCAACCAGACCGCCGCCAGCTGGCCCCCGTCAGCCGGTCGCACCGACGCCCGCGGGCAGCGCGCGTACGACGGCACCCGCCTCCTGCGGGCGGGCGCCGTCCACTACGAACACGACGCGGCCGGACGCGTCGTCCTGCGGCGCCGCACCCTTCTCTCCCGCAAGCCCGACATCTGGCGCTACGCCTACGACGCCCAGGACCGCATGACGTCCTGCACCACGCCCGACGGCACCGTGTGGACGTACGCCTACGACCCCCTCGGCCGCCGCAACGCCAAGCACCGCCTCGCGGCCGACGGGCGGACCGTGGTGGAGAGCGTGCACTACACCTGGGACGGAACCCTGCTGGTGGAGCAGAGCGATGACATCACCGGGACCGTCCTGACCTGGGAACACGACGGGCACAGCCCGATCGCCCAGTACGAGCGCAAGGTCCTGGACGGGGAAGAGGTCGACGCACGGTTCTTCGCCATCGTCACCGACCTGGCGGGCACACCGACCGAGTTGGTGTCCGCCACCGGCGAGACGGCCTGGCACGCGCGCGCGACCACCTGGGGAGCGACGGGCTGGAACAGGGACGCGACCGCCTACACACCGCTGCGTTTCCCGGGTCAGTACGCCGATCCCGAGACCGGGCTGCACTACAACTTCTTCCGGCACTACGACCCCGACACCGCCCGGTACACGACCCTCGATCCCCTGGGCCTCTCCCCCGCCCCGAATCCGTCGGCCTATGTCGTCAACCCGTCCGTCTGGGCCGACCCGCTCGGACTCGCGCCCAAGCGGTGCCAGCTCGACGGATACGACTGGGAGGGCAGCGTCCGCTACGGCCGGCTGGACAGCATGGGGCGTCCCACAGGGGTCTACTCCTGTATCCGGCCCGAGATGCTCAACACGGGAACGGAAGCCGGCAGGGTGAGGCCCCCCGGCTGGCGCGGCGACGGAAACGCGTTCAACGAAGCCCGCGGACACCTCTACGCCAACCGTCTCGGCGGGCACGGTACGGGACGGAACGCCCACCAGAACCTGGTGACGGAGACTCAGACGCCCACCAACACGCCCGAACAGCGCCTCTCGGTCGAAGACGTCATCTTCCGGCAGGTGAACGGCCCCCTGGACGAGATAGTCCAGTACAACGTGGTACCGAAATACCACGGCTCCAACCCCGTCCCGCACGAGATCCACTTCACGGCGCACGGAAACAAGGGGTTCACCTTCAGCTACATACTCGAGAACCCCGCCGCCTATCCCAGGACCGGCGTCTAGAGTGCCTGCCGCAACGCCGAGGAGCCGTTCATGACCCGCATCACGCCCCCGCGCCCCATCGACATCGAAGCGCTGTTCCCGGACCTTGCCGGGTTCAGGCGCACGGCCACCCGCCTGCACCCCCGTCCGGGCGAGCCCTCCGCCCAGGACAGCTCGGTCGCCGGGCCGATGCTGTGGCCCGCCGACGAGCCCTGGCCGGTGTGCACCGCCGTCCACCCGAAGGGCAAGGGGTACCGCACGGCGGACGTACGCCTCGCCCGCCGCATCGAGGCGGACGCACGAGGACGGACCAAGACCGATACCGAACTCCAGGACCTCACACGTCTGCAGCCGGCGACCCACGCGCCCGAGATCCACGACGAGGACCCGATCCCCCTGCTGGCGATCGCACAGCTGTGGGCCCGGGACGTCCCCGACCTGCGCGGTCCCGAGGGGTACGACCTCCTCCAGGTCTTCTGGTGCCCCTTCGAGGCGCACGGACCCACCCAGAGCGTCGACGTCGTCCTGAAATGGCGGCGCGCCGCGGACACGCGGGGCACCTTGAGCGAACAGCCGGAGCCCGTCGTCGTCGGCCGGCAGGAATGCGTGCCCGACCGCTGCGTCGTCCACCCCGAGCAGGTCACCGAACACGAATACATCGACCTGCTCCCCGCGGACCTCCGGGACGCCATCGACGCATGGCAGGAAGACCTCCTCGACGAGGACGAGGACGAGGACGAGGAGAACGACGACCACGATCCGTTCGGAATCGAATACGGGAGCGCACTGTCCATCGCGCCCGGCTGGAAGGTGGGCGGCTTCGCCACCTGGCACGCCACCGACCCACGGCCCGTCGATTGCCAGGTGTGCGGGACGCCGATGCCTCCCCTCCTGACGGTGCACCACGTCGAATGGGACCCCGCCTCCGCGAGCTGGGCCCCCGAGGAGGACCGCCGCCCCGACCTCTACCGGCACGTCATCACCCCCACCCAGGTCTACGTGGGCCGCGGATACCTGCGCATCCACACCTGCCCCACCGACCCCTGGCACCCGCACCGGCTGAGCTTCCAGTAGCTGGGCCACATGCTCGATACCTCCGCACGCTTGTTGCGCCTGCTCTCCCTGCTCCAGACCCCGCGTGCCTGGCCGGGATCCGAACTGGCCGAGCGCCTGGGGGTCAGCGGCCGCACCATCCGCAACGACATCGACCGCCTGCGCGAGCTCGGCTATCCCGTGGACGCCACGCGCGGATCCGCCGGCCACCCGCCGCACGGTGGAGCCCTACCGGGCGGCGAACTGGGGACGACGCTGGTACCTGGTGGCATGGGACGTCGAGCGCGCGGACTGGCGCATGTTCCGGATCGACCGGATCCGGCCCCGCACCCCGACCGGACCGCGCTTCGCCCCGCGCGAGCTCCCCGGCGGCGACGTCGCCTCGTACGTCTCCCAACGGGTGTCGAGCGCGGCCTGGCGCCACCACGCGCGCGTGAGCGTCCACGCGCCGGCGACGGCGGTGATCGAGCGGATCAACGCCGCGGTCGGCACCGTCGAGGCCGTCGACGCCGACAGCTGCGTCCTGACCACCGGCGCCGACACGCTCCAGGGCCTCGCCGTCCACCTGGGCATGCTCGGCTTCGACTTCGACGTCACCGAACCGGCCGAACTGGTCACCCATCTGCGTGACCTCGCGACCCGCTACGCCCGCTCCACCCCGCCGATCGCCTGAGCCGAGCCCGGCACCCGACCGGAGGCGCGCCCGGGCAACCCGCCCGACCCGGTCGGCGTCTCACCCCACGACGCACTGTTGCGAGCGACCCGGGAGGGCACGTGGCGAAGAAGGACCGTACGCCGGAGGCGGCGGCCGAGAAGGACCGCGAGAAGTGGATGGCACGGTTCCAGGTGCGGCTGGCCGGGCAACCGGGCGTGGACCGGGCGGTCGTGCTCCAGGCGGTCAAGGAGGTCACGACCCACTGTGCGGACACGGGGGAGGACCCCCGGACCGCCTTCGGTGACCCGGACGCCCACGCCGTGGAGGTCGCCACCCGGCTGGTGCCGGCGGACCGGGCGGCGCGCGCGAGGCGGCACGACGCGGCGGTGGGCAGGATCGGTTCCGCGCTGAAGAAGGCGAGGGACGCCACCGGTCTGTGACCGGTCCCGGCCTGCGCACGCGTACCGGCCCCCGCACCCGTACCGGCCTGCGCACCCGGATCCGTATCCGCGCCCGATCTGCCCCCAAGGCTGCCCCGGCGGCCCTTTCGCGGTCGGTGCCGCGCGGATACAACAGCGGTACGGAGACGGGGACGGCACCGGAGGGGCGGGTCAGACGTGGTCGCGCACGAAGAACGAGCCGAGTCGAAGGCCAAGGGCCCGGGCGCCGCAGCGCGCCAGGTCCGCGGCGTCGCGGGGCGCGGCACCGAGGAACAGGTGCGGCTGCTCGACCTGCAGGCACTGGTGGGCAATCACGTGGTCGCGCGCCTCGTCGCGCAGCGGCGGCACGAGCACGGGCCCGCCTGCGGGCACGGCGAGGCGGAGGACACCAGCCCCGCCGGACAGCGCGATCTGCTCCACAGGGCCCTGACCGAGTCGCCCGGGCGCCCGCTGCCGTCGGCGCTGGAGAAGGAGGCGAGCGCCTTCTACGGGCGGGACATGTCCCCCACCCGCCTCCACGACGGCCCGGTGGCCCAGCGGGCCACCGCGGCGATGGGCGCGGAGGCGATGACGGTCGGCCACCACGTGTTCCTGCCCCCGCGAGCGGCCGGGAACAAGCACGTGGTCGGCCACGAGCTGAGCCACGTGAAGGAGAACCTGCACGGTGTGCGGGAGACCGGCACCGACAACGGTTCCGGGGTCACGGTCACCGATCCCGGCCAGGGTTCCGAGCGGTCGGCGGACACCGACGGCGCCGCCTTCGCCGCGGGGGCGGGCACCGCCCCCTCGGTGGCGGTGCAGCGTGCGGCGGCGGCGGGTCCCGAGGGGGCCGGCGAGGGCGAGCGGGGCGCGGTCCAGCGTTCGCCGCTGGACACCAGGGCGGCGGGCCACGGCGGCGGTTGCTGCGGCGGGCACCACGTGCAGCGGATGCCCAAGAAGGACAAGGGCAAGGGCCGTGCGACCGCGGCGGCACCCCGACTGCGCACGTGGGAGGAGAGCGTCGCGCGGATCAGCGAGCTCGCCCATCAGTGCACGTGCGCGCAGGCGTACGGGCCCCGCGCCGGCCGCACCCCCGCCCAGGCCGTCCTGCACTACGCGCGTTCGTACAAGAAGCAGCCGGACGAACAGAGCCTGCGCCACCTCAGCCGCGTCCTCTTCCAGGAGCTCCAGGCCGGGGGACCGGAGGAGGAAGCGCGCACACCGCAGCCGGCGGAGGCCAAGGAGAAGGAACTCCAGTCGATGCTGGCCAACGACCACCTGCTCTTCGCCACCAACCTCAACGCGTCCACCGCGCGGCTGCACGCGGCGCTGCTGGAAGCGAGCCCCCTGGTGGAGGGACGGCCTCCGGTGGAGGACGCCCACGGCGACTCCCTGCGCCGGCTCCTGCTCGTCGGGCGCGGCCACGCCGAGTCGGAGAGCGAGGAGGACCCGGAACCGGTCCCGGGGTCGTCCAAGCGCCCGGCCCCGGACCGCCGCCCCGGACCGAAGCGGCGCAGGACGGTGGAGATGGCCGGCGAGACGGCGGGCGAGCAGGCGGGCGGGGCGGCGGGCGAGGACGCCGGCACCTACACCTCCAGCCGCGCCGCCAAGCGCGACGAAGAGGCGCGGCGCGACGAGCAGGCCAGGAGGAAGATCCGCCAGGGCTTCACGCGGCAACCGATGCCGCAGGTGCCGCCCCACGGGGCGATGGACGCGGACGGCAGGGACGGGTCGGCGGGCGGTCCGGCGTACAAGCGGGACAACCGGACGTTGCAGGCCCTGCGCAACACGTCATACGTCCGCATGGTCGACGTCTCGCGGTCCAGGACGAAGCACGAGGACTACCGCGACTACCTCGCGAAGCTGATCGCCCCGGACGGCGAGTACGCCAACTACGCCTACCTCCTCCACGACGGCACGAACAAGGACGACGTGCACGCCGAGCAGAAGCACCTGAGCCTGCTCGCCAACGCCGGGCTCGACCGGGACACCCCGCCGCAGGACCCCGTCCTCATCCGGGGCCGCAAACGGCCGTGCCAGCCGTGCCTGAGCCTCTTGACGTACGTCCGCGACGAGTTGGGGATCGACCTGCGCTTCAACCCCAACGGGAACAACTACTACGAAGGTCCCGTCAGGACCGCGGTGAGGAACTTCCGGACCGACGACGCCGAACGGGCCCAGCGGTTGGAGGACCATCTCGCCGAAGGGCTCGGCTCCATCGGGCACAGCCACGTATCGGCGCCGAGGCACGCCCGGCACGCACCGGCCGGACCAGGGGTCGGCGAAGTGGAACCGGACGGCAGGGGCGGCTTCCAACAGCATTACGAGCTGCTGAAGGTGATGACGGAGGGGACGGACGACATCGCCTACGTCGCGCACCCGAACAGCGGCGAGATGCAGACGGTGGACTCCGCCTCCAGCAGCGAGGCGTCCGGGGACTCGGACACGGAACTGGCCTCGCGGACCCGCCGGATGCGCCTCGCCGACGCATCCGGCCCGCTCGACCTCACCGCCCGGCCCCGGGGCGCACCGCAGCCCGTCCTCACCAGGGCGGAGAAGAAGGTGCGGGCGAACGCGGAATTCGAACGGGTCATCGCTCCGCAGCTGTTGGCGAAGATGGAGCCCGACCTGAGGGAGGAACGGGCGAACCACGTCGAGACGGAGCCCTACAGGGAACCCTGGCCGGAGTCGCTGCTCCAGACGATCGTGGACCTGACGGCCGGGGTCCACGCGCCGACCAGCAAGGCCGCCGTCGCGAGGTGGTTCGACATCTCGACGGCGGCGCTGCAGCAATCGCACTTGGACAAGCTGGGCCAGGTCGAGGAACGCAAGCAGGCCCGGGGTACCGATGCCGAGGGCGAGCGCGAGATCGAGAGGGAGATGGCGCAGCGCGACCCCCGCTTCCACGCCCAATGGCAGGCCGTCCCGTCGGGCGGGAAGACGTCGGCGAAGTTCAGCGAGGGCTTCGCCCGCTACTTGTGGTCGATCATGTACGAGCGCCCGACCGGCCGGGTGTCGTACACCTCGCTGGCCGATTTCCTCAAGGTGGGGCGCAGCACGATGAACAACCGTGCGGGGAAGATGCGCAAGGACTGGGGCGACCCCCGCAAGGACGGGAACGAGGGCGGCTCCTCCCGCTGACGCCCGCGCGGACCGTGTCGGCGCGGGCGTCAGCGGGAGGTCGGCGAGGCGTCAGCGGTTGGCGTTCGACGGGCCGAAGAACTCGATCTCCGCGAGGGCGGCCTGCTTGTCGGCGGCGGCGGCGTACGACGACTCGATGGTGAAGCGCACCTTGGTGACCTCACCGACACGGAAGGCGCGCCGCTGGCCACCCGCCCCCTGGTCCAGGGTCAGCCGGCGCGTGGTGACCTTGCCGTCCTTCCCGGTGACGGTCGCCGTGACGCGGTGCGGCAGGGCGGACTCGCCGATCTTGTCGGCCCGCCCGGATACGCCCGGGGTGATGATCACGTCGAGCAAGCGGGTCGGCTCGCCGAAGGTGGCCTCGATCCATTCGCCCTGCCCGGACTGCGAGACGCCGGGCCCCCACCAGGTGTTGCTGCGCTTGTCGAAGGCCAGCTCCGGCTGGTGGTCGGGGTACGAGCGGGAGGCCGCGACCCGGTCCGGGGCGACCGGGGCCCGCTTGGCGAAGTGGTCCCGGGCGGCGTCGATGCCGCCGGGCAGGTAGACGAAGCCGAGGACGGCCAGGGTGACGGCGGCGGCGAGGGCGAGCCAGGTGCCGACGCGGCCGAAGACGCGGCGCAGCCGGGGCCGTTCGCCCGCCCAGGGGACCGCGCGGCCCCGACCGCCGAAGAGCCGGCGCCACCAAGGCGCCCGTACGGACGCGGCGGCCCCGCCCGACTCGGCCAGGGGCATCGCACAGCGCACGCAGTAGTGGCGGTCGGCAGGATTGGGCGTGGCGCACCACCGGCACGGCGGGCCGCCCGCGGTGCCGGGCTGCGGCCCCGGGGCCCGTACGGCGGGCCGGTCCGCCTCCGGCCGGCCGGGGAGCACGGGCGCGGCGGCCGCCGCAGGGGGGCGGGGACCCTCGGAGTCCGCCACGGGCACGAGCAGGGAGCGCGCCCGGTCGGACAGGGTGTCGCTGAGCGGGTGCGGGTGCGGGTGCGGGTGCGGGTGCGGGTGCGGGTGCGGGGCCGGGGCGGCCGGCACGGGCCGGGTGGGCGCGGTCTCCTCCGGCCCCGGGGTACCGTGCCGTGCCGGAGCGGGTCCGGTGGGCTCGGAGTCCGCGGCCCCGTCCGGCCGCGCCGCATCGGCCGGACTCCGCTCCCGCGCCGGGGCTCCCGGGGCCGACGGCCGTTCGATCGGCTCCGGCCCGTGCGGGTCCGACACCGGCCCCCGCGCGGCGCCGGCGCCCGGCGTCGGGGCAGGACCGGCGGCGCGCGCCGCCGGATGCGCACGGGCGGCGTCCGGGGCGGCGGGCTGTGCGGCAGGCTGTGCGGCGCGGGCGCCCTGGTTCCAACCGAGCACGGCGCCGCACGCGTCGCAGAAGGACTGGCCCGGTTCCGCGCGCGTTCCGCACTCGGCGCAGTTCTGCGTGGTCATGTCTCCAAGTTCCTTTCTACGGCGGTCACCTCGACCGCGTAGGGCATGTGGGCGGGGCGGGCGGCGGCGACGAGGGAGTCCAGGCGGTGCACGTCGGCCGGAGTCGGGTCGGGCAACCGGAGCCTGACGTGCAGCCGCGGGCGCGGGGCGCCGGGGAAGGCGCCGAGGGGACGGGCGTCCCAATCGGCCCCGCCGCTCTCGGTGATCTCGGGCTCCGCGCCGAACGCCAGGCGGACCGCCTCCGCCAGGCCGCGGCGGGTGCCGCGGATCCGGTGGAGCGCGACGGCGGCCGCGACGGCGGCCCGCAGCCGCGGCTCGGGCTCGCCGCCGTCGGTCTCGGCGCCCACCCAGGTGCCGAGCCACCGGGCGAAGTCGGCCGGGGTCAGCGCCGGGTCGAAGTAGCTGTCCAGGCAGTCCAGCACGTTCAGGACGGGCGCGAGGACCTCGTCGAGTCCGGCGACGAACCGCTGGGCCAGGTCGTCGTCGGCGAAGACGGCCGGGAGCATCGTGCCCAGGGGCAGCGAGGAGCCGAGGCCGTCGACGGACCCCCGGTAGGCAGCCGCCGTCATCCGCCGTCCCCGATCACCCGGACGCGGTGGTCGAAGGAGAAGATCAGCGAGGGCCGCTCCAGGTCGATGCGGTCGGTCGGATCGCCGCGCTTGCCGGTGAGGGGGTCGGCGGGGTGCAGGACGACCTCGTCGACGAGCTCCACCCCCGGGACCCGCTGCAGGACCGCGAACACCTCGCCGGTCTGGACCGGCCGCCCGAAGGGCCAGCCCCGACCGTCCGCGCCGCCGGTCAGCGGATCGAGGTGGCGGTAGAGCGCGTCGTGCGCCCGGCGGCGCACCCGGTCCGTGTCGACCCCGCGGAAGGCGTGCACCGTGGCGACGACGGTGACGCCCTGGTAGTACGGCGGTCCGACGGCCAGCCGGGTGCCGATGAGCCGGCGCTCGTCCAGGTGGCGCGTGATCCGGTCGAGCAGCGCGTCGCCCGGCACGAGCTGCTCGAAACGCAACCGCCCGCCCGGATCGGGAACGGCCTGCGGGACGACGAGGACGCGGACCGCGTAGGCGCCGTGCAGCCCCTCCTCCCCTTCCAGGCAGGTGATGCGGGCGGTCTCGGGCGCGGCGCGGCGGGCGAGCTCCTCGTAGTCGCGCAGGGTCACGGCGCGGTCCTGGGCGCGGAGCGTGATCGGCGCCCGCAGCTTGGCCTCCTCGACCGTTTCGCCGTCGACGCCGCCGCGCGCCGCCTCGCGGTTGACGACCTCGGCGACGTACGGGACGGAGGTGCGCAGGACCTGTACGGCGCCGCGCGCCACGTTGCCGCCGCGGCCGCCCCCGGTCCGGTAGCGGTGGGCGCGGACGACGGCGCCCTTGGGGGCGACGGCCCCGAACTGGCGCAGGGTCCCGTCCGGTTCGCGGACGGCCGGGCCGAAGGCGATCTCGCCGGTGGCGGCGTCCAGGGTGACGTGCCGGTCGCCGGGCCGGGAAGCGGCGAAGTGCGGGACCACCTGCCAGTCCCGCCAACCGTCGTCCCCGGCGGTCTGCAGCAGCAGGGGCGGGTCGTCGGCCACGACCGGTGCGCGGGAGAGCCGCAGCCGCTGGCCGGGCAGCCCGGTCGCCTCGCCGAGCGCCTCGTCGTGGACGGCTTCGGCGTGCACGGCGCGGGTGGTGCCGCCGATGGTGAAGGCCTCCACGGAGCGGATGCTCGGCGAGGAGGTGTAGAAGGGCTGGCCCGCCAGCGCGGGCGTGGCCCGGCAGCGGATCCAACCGGCCTCGTGCCCGCCGCTGCGCGAGAGCACGTGACCGCCGGGCAGGTGCAGGACGACGTCGCCGGGCCGGTTGAGACCGCCGGTGCCGTCCCGGTCCACCTCGCACTCCTGCCAGCCGTCCTCCGTCCAGGCCTCCCACAGCAGCGGCGGCTGGCGGGGATCGACGCCGACGCCGTCGACGCTGCTGTCGAGTTCCAGCGCGAGCGCGCAGTGCGGAGCGGCCGCGGTCAGACCGATCAGCATGCAGTCGCCGGGTACCGGGGTCTCGGCGAAGCACTGCACGTCCTTGCCCTCCAGCAGGTCCGTGGTGCGGTCCACGACGGGCCGACCCTGGTGCTGCACCACCACGTGCGACAGCGCGCACGGGACGACCGCGAGGTCGCGCTCGGTGGCGAAGACGACGGCCTCCTCCCGCTCGGTGCGCAGCGTGGCGACCTCGGCACCGGCCGGGACCAGGACCACGTCCTCCTGCGGCGCGGACAGCCAGAAGGTGACGTCCGTACGCGCCGCGGACGGCGGGAACAGGGTGATGCCGACCAGGTCCAGGAAGGCGAGGTGGTTCTTCTCCGGGACGCGGTTGAGCCGGTAGACGATCTGGTCCGCCATGTGCGCGACCGTCTCCACGAGCGTGATGCCGGGGTCGGAGACGTTGTGGTCGGTCCACTCCGGGGCGCGCTGTTGGATGTAGCGCTTGGCGTCGTCGACGAACTGCTGGAAGCGCCGGTCGTCGAGGTTGGGGGAGGGCAGGGACATCAGAGGTCGCTTTCCGAGGAGCCCGAAGCGTCCGGCGCGTCGGGCTCGTCGTGGGAAGGGATGACGTAGAAGGGGAAGACGAGGCTGCGCGGGTTGTTCGTCCCGCGGATCGAGTACCGGACGTCGATGAACAGGACGCTCCGGTCGTCGCCGGCGGAGACCTCCACCTCGTGGACCTCGATCCGGGGCTCCCAGCGGTCCAGGCTCACGTGCACCTCGTGCTGGATGCGGCCCGCGGTCTGCTCGTTGACCGGGGCGAAGACGAGGTCGTGGATGGCGCACCCGAACTCCGGGCGCATCGGCCGCTCGCCCGGGGCGGTGGCCAGCACGAGCCGGATGGCCTCCTCGACCTCGCGCTCGCCACTGACCAGCGTGATGCCCCCGGTGGGCCCGATACGCAGCGGGAACGCCCAGCCGGAGCCGATGAACTGTTCGGCCATCAGGAGGCCACCTGCCTTCTGGTCGTCCTTCTGGTCATCCGAACGGGTACTTGATCTGGTTGAAGTAGACGACTCCCATGAGGTCGACCTTCAGGGCGCGGATGCCGACGTTGGCGATGGTGGTGACCTGGACCGTGCCACCAGAGGTGATCATGGTGGAGCCGATGGACTTGAGGCTGAGCAGCCCCATCGCGTCGACGTTGACGGCGCCGGCGGACTTGAGGGTGACGATGCCGCCGCCCTGGATGTCCAGCGGGCCGCCGCTCTTGAGGGTGAGCCGGCGCCGGGCGCTGAGCGTCAGGTCGGTCCCGGCCTCGACGGACACCGAGCGGCCGCCCTTGATGGTCACCGACCCCGCGCTGTCGACGGTGATCTCGGTCTCGGTGCGGTCGAGGTTGATGGTCAGCCGGTCGTCACCGGTCGCGATGCGGACACCCTGCCGGCGCCGACCCGTCCGTTGGCTGAGCAGGTCCACGCGGTTGGCCTGCCGGTCGGACAGGGTGTGCCGGGCGGCCTTGCGCTTCAGGCCGTCGTGGAGGGGCACGTCGTCGACCCGGGTCGGCAGGTCCCGGCCGTTGTAGAGACCGCCGATCACGAACGGGTGGTCCAGCGCTCCCCGGTCGAAGGCGACCAGTACCTCGTCACCGACGTCCATGGGGAAGACCCCGCCGCCGCCCACGCCCCCGAGCTGCACGCTGCGGGCCCAGTCGCTCACGTACGTGTCGTCCAGCCACGGGAACTGCAGCTTGACCCGCCCCCGTTTCAGCGGATCCTGCACGTCGGTGACGATCGCGTTGGCGACGCCGGGCAGCCGGGAGGCGCTCGACGCGTCCGCGGCGCCCCCGCCCGACGCCAGTCCGTACAGGGAGCGCCACTGGCGCCCGCTCACGGTGATCCACGACTCGTAGTGCTTGCCGTCGCCGAAGACGTGCCGCACGGAGGTGACGGTGTACTTGCCCTCGAAGGGCCTGCCCACGTCGCCGAGGGCCACGGGCACGCCCGGCCGCAGCCGGGGATCGCCGTGCGCCGAGACCTCCAACTCGGCGAACGACGACGTGACGTCGGAGGCCAGGGCCTTGGCGGCGTTTCGGACCTCGTCCTGCCGGTCGTACGGCGTGGCGGTCTCGACGAGCCGCGCCGAGGCGAACTTCGCGGCCGTCCGCCCCGGGGTGAGGCCGATGGAGATGCCCGGATCGGTGGTGGCCGGGGCCGTCTCGACGATCTTCTTCTTCGTGGTGACGTTCCAGCCGCGCGCCTCGACCTCGGCGACCTGGTCGGCGGCGGTCACCGCCGCCCGCAGCCGGAGGATGTCGTGGCCGGCCCGCAGCACGAAGGGGCTCGTGGCGGCGTCGGCCCGCGGGGACGGCGCACCGGCCGACGGCATCGGCGTCACGAACCGGAACCTTCCCTTGGAGTCCAGGGACATCACCATGTCGTTCTCGTCCGCGAGCCGGGAGAGGAAGTCCCAGTCGGTGACGTTGGACTGGCTGATGAAGGAGTAGGTGCCCCTCGTCGACTGGATCCGGCCGATCGGCACCCCGTCCAGGGCGGCGAGCTTGCGGGCGATGTCGGACGCCTTCTGGTTGCGGTAGGCGGCGACGCGGCGTTGGCGCATCATCCGGTGCCCGAGGTCGTAACCGCGGATCACGGTGAAGCTCCCGGTGCCGTCGTAGTCGGCCTCCAACGCGGTGACCTCGCCGGTCAACAGGGGTTTGCCACCGCCCTGGCCGTCGGCGATCGGGGTGAGCACCACCTTCGTGCCGAAGGTGACGTTCAGCTTGCCGAGGACCAGACGGTACGGGTCGCGGAAGGTCAGCCGGAAGGCGGCCGGCACGCCGACACCCTGGTCGACCCAGCCCTCGACGAGCAGCGGGGCGATGTCGTCCGGGAGCTTCGCGCCGCCGATCCGCACCTGCATGATGCTGGAGAACGCGGGCTGCACCATCAGCGGGAGACCTCCTCGGGCGCCGGCAGCACCAGTTGGGTGCCCGGCGCCAGCCGGGACGGGTCGTCGATGCCGTTGATGTCGGCGATCACCCGCCAGACGGTGGCCGTGCCGTACTCCCGCCACGCCAAGGACTGCAGTGAATCCCCGGCCACGACCCGGTGCACGCGCTGGGCGGTGAGCGCACCGGACGTCGGGTTCTGGCCCTTGGTCTTCCCGGGGATCTCCACCAGGTGGACCTGGCAGGTGGCGCGGATGGGCACGCCCGTGGTGCCGAAGAGGCTGTACGAGGCCTCGACGGAGCTCACGTACGCCACGAACCGGGCCGTGGAGAACGACCCCCACTCGAACACGACCCACGGGGGCGACGGCTGGTCACCGGCGATGCTCTTCGCCGTCACCTCGCAGCAGCCCAGCAGGGACTCCACCTTCCTCAGCACCGTGTTGCCGGTCGGCGCGGTCGAGGAGTCCAAAAAGATCTCCAGGGTCATCTCGCGCGGCTCGGCGCCCATGAACTCGGGCTTGGAGCCGTCGCGCACGGCCATCGTCGGCGTCGCCTTCCACTGCGCGCGCTGACTCAGCGACAGCTGCGCCGGATTGAACTCGAAGCCGAACGTCCGCATCAGCGCGCCGGGCGTCGTGCTCGTCCCGACCGGGGGTTCGTGGATCGCCAGCGATGCGCGCACCAGGCTCTTGCCGGCGCCCCTGCTGTTCCTGGCCATGGTGTGCCTCCTTTCCGTCCCGCCGCGCCGTCAGTCCGTGAACCCGTGGTGGGCGATCTCCAGGACCTCCGTGGCCACGGCGGCGCTCGCGGGGTCGAGGGTGGGGCCCTGCCAGCGCACCGGCAGGACGTCGATGAGTCCCCAGCGGGCCACCAACGACCCGTCGGCCCGCAGCGCCGCGATCTGTGCGGTGGGCCGCTTGATGCCGGTCTGGACCGAGGAGATCCACTTGGCGACCTTCGCGGTGTCCGGGGTCAGCGGCCGGGTGAGCCGGATCGTCGAGAAGGTGACCCGGGTGGGCAGTTGCCACACGAAGCCGTTGTTGCCGCCCTCCTGCCGGTGCTCGACCTCGACCTGCGACGACAGGCCTTCGCACCCGTTGAAGTAGCCGAGGCTCTCGCCGTCGATGGTGAGGGTGAACCAGATGGTGGACCCGGGGTCCTGGCGGGACATCGGCGGTGGGCCTTTCTGTCGTTCGGGAGGAGTCCGGTCCGTGGGACGCGGCCCGGTCCGTCAGGCGCGCGGATCGCGGAGCCTGCCGATCCGTTCCCGGTCCATGCGCAGTTCGGTACGGACGAGGCGGGTGACCCGGTCGATGATCCGGTGGACCAGTTCGTCCAGCTGGAACTCGGTCAGGTCGCGCGGATCGAAGGCGCCCGCCGGCACCGCGGCGTACGCGGGCGGCGGTTCCTCGGGGGAGACCGCCGCCCCGGCAGTCGGGTGCCCGCCGGACGCGAGCGGTTCGTACGGCGGCGGGGGCTCGTACGGCGGCGGGAGTTCCTGCGGCGGCGGCCGCTGCGGGGACGGTCGGATGTGCCCCAGCGTCGAGGCCACCGCGGCCGACGCGGCGGCCACGAGCGCCCCGACGGACCGGCCGGAGCCGGTGCCGAAGGGGAGGCGCTGGACCGGGGATCCGCCGGGCGCCGGTAGCGGGCCCCAGGCCGGGGCCGGGGCCGTCAGCGGCGCCACGGGAAGCGCTCCGCGCGCCGCGGCCCCCGCTCCGGGCCCGGAGGCCCGCCGCAGGGGAACCCCGCGCCCCGGGAGGGAACCGGGTGCGACGACCGGCGGGGGCGCTGCCGGCGGTACGTGCGGTACGTGCGGTACGTGCGCTGTGTGCGGTGCGGTCGGAGCCCAGGTCCGCTGGACCGGCGGGGGAGCGGCAGCGCCGGCGCCGGCCGGAACCGTCCGGGCGGGCGCGCCCACGAGGGGGGCGCCCAGCGCGGACCGGCGCCGGGCATCGGACGCACTGCCGGATTCCGGGTTCCGCGCCGTGGGCGCGAGGGGCGCGCCGACCCCCGTGCGGGCGGGGGAGGCGGGGCGGCCCGTGGGCCGCTGCACCGGGCCCGCCGCCGTGTCCGTTCGCGCGGCGTGCGCGGCCGAGGGCGGGGCCGGGGCCGGTAACGGGAGCGCCGCGGCGCGCTGGACGGGCGGGGCGCCGGGTCCGGTGGCCGGGCCACCGCGTTCGGTGTGCTGGTCGACGCGCGGGGGTGCGGGAGGGGAGCCGGCGGGTGGGGTCGAGGTCTGCTGGACGGTCGGGATGTGGTGAGCGGGTGCCGGCCGGTCGGGGCGGATGGCGGGGGGTGTCGTGGGTGTGCCGGGGCCGGCCGCCGGGACGCTGGGCTCGGCAGGCCGGTTGGCGCGCTGGGTCGAGGTCCGCTGGACGGGCGGGGTGCCGGAAGCGGTCGTCCGCGGGGGAGCGGCAGCGGACCCGGCGGGCGAGGTGCCGGGAGAGGCCGGACGGGGCGCCGCCGGAGCGGGTGCCTCCGGGGCAGGGCGCCTGCCGGGCGTGGGGACGTGGGATCCGACCGCCCGTTGGACGGTGGGCCATGCGGTGGCAGGGCGCTCGCCGACCTGTACGACCTGCACGGGTTCGTTCGCCGATCGCCGAACGGCCCCACCCCCGGCCGGGGGTGGGGAGGGCGGCGCGGGGTCCGCCGCCCGCGCGGGGCCGGAGACGCCGGTGCGCGGCGGCTCCTGCCGGGGCGGCGCCGGCTGTGCGGCGGTCGCTGGCCCGGACACCGACGGCCCTCGCGTGCCCGGGACTTCGGGGGCGTCCGTGCGCGGTGCGGAACCCTCGGGCCAGCGCACCGCGCTGCGCTGCACCGGCGCGCCGAGCCCCGGACGGCGGGCAGCCGGAGCCGTGCGCTCCGCGCTCGTCGGCCGCGGCGGGGCACCCCGTACCGGACCGTCCTGAGCCGCGGGGGCGATCTGCGGCGCGGACGTGACGACGGGGCCGCCCGTGGGCGGAGCGTCCCCGGCAGCGCCGACGGAACCCGCGGCCGGGCCGCCCCGGGGAACACCGCCCGACGCGGTCGCCGGGCCGGCTGCCGCCGGGATGGCCGGGATGGCCGGGGTCGCAGGGGTCAGCGAGGCCATCGGGGTCCCTGGCGTCACCGGAATCGCCTGGGGCGCGGGGGCCGCTGCGGTCACCGCAATCGCAGGGGTCATCGGGGCCGCGGGGCTTGCCGGGCCGGATGCCGCCGTGGCCTCCCGGGACTCCGTCGGCAGCGACGCGGGCCGGTGCGCTGCCGGCAGCGTCCGCTGGACGGTCGCGTGTACGGGAGGCGCCTTCGACAGCAGCTGCCGGGTCCGCGGCGCAGCCGGCGGTACGGGGGTCACCCGGATCCCCCGGGAGGCCGCCGGCGCCGGTGCGGACACCGCCCCAGGGGCCGGCCTACGCACGGGAGCCGGTGCGCGGCCTACCGGGGCTGCGGTCACGGCCGGGCCGGTCATCGCCCCACGGGCCGTCTCCCGTACCGCGGTTGGGGCGCGGTCCGCCGCGGCCACGGTCACGGCCGGGCCGTTCACTGCCCTAGGCCGTCTCGTTCGGATCCTGTCGGTCGAGCCCGCGGCGTCCGGTGCCGTGCCGGACGCCGCGGGCCCGGCAAGATCCGAAAGAGACGGCCTGGGGGCCGGATCCCGCGTGGGAGCCGGTGCGCGGCCTACCGGGGCTGTGGTCACGGCTGGGGTGGGCGCCACCCTACGAGCCGGCTCCCGTGCCGGAGCCGGGGTGCGGTCCGCCGGGGCTGCGGTCACCGTCGTGGCGGTCATCGCCCCACGGGCCACTTCCCGCGCCGGGGCCGGTGCACGGCCCGCCGGGGCGGACCCGATGGGGCGGGTGCCCGTGCGCGCCGCGGGGGCCCCCGGCACGGGGGACGCCACCGGGACCGCCCGGAGCGGAGCCACCGGCACGCGCTGCACGGCGGGCACGCCGGCGGCAGGCGACGGCACGCGCTGCACGGCGGGCACGCCGGCCGCGGGGAACGGCAGGGCGGGCGCGGGGCGGCCGAGCCCCACGACGGGCCCGGCCGCCCCGGCCACCGCACCCGGGAGCAGCCCGCCGCCCGCCGCGGGATCCAGTACCGCCGGGGAGGGTCCCCGGGTGAAAGCCGGGTCCTGCCAGGTCGCCAGCCGCCCGCCGAAACCGGCGTCCGCGACACCCGTCGCAGCGCCGTCCGTCGCCCGCCGCAACGGCGGCAGCCCGGCCCAGGCGGCAACGGCCACCGGGGGCGCGGAAGGCGCGGGCACCGGGGCCGGGGCCACGGCGCCCGGAGCGGGCGAGCCGCCGGGCGCCGACGCACCGCGGCCGCTCCGCTTCCCCCGCAGCCGGTCCAGGAATGCCACCTGCTCAGCCCTCCGGTGCGGCGCGCGTCACGAACGACGCGATCTGTTCGGTGTACCGGCGCCGGTCCTGGTGCTCCAGGTCCAAGATCGCCTCCAGTTCCCAGTGGAAGTGGAAGGCCACGTACGCGATCTCCTCGTGCAGCCGGTCGGTCGCGTACGTCACGATTCCCCCAGGCGGCTCCCGCCGAGCTCCACCTCGAAGGGCTCCGCGCAGTGCGGACACCGCACGGCCGCGCGGGTGTGGCCCTCCGCGTTGATCTGGCGGTAGAAGTCCTGGAGGAACGCCAGGTCCGAGGCGAACATGTTCTCCACGATCCCGTCGTGCACCATCGCCAGCGTGCCCAGCCTGACGATGACCCGGCCGAGCAGCACCACCGAGAGGTAGGCGGGGTTCTCCTGCACGCGCACGTCCCGCAGCGGGACCAGCTCGTCGCGCGCCGTGGACAGCCGCATGACACCGTCCCGGTGCACGGTGCCCGCCTCGTCCACGTACCCCCGCGGCAGCTCGAAGGGGAACTCGGTGCGCAGGGACCACCCGGGTGCCGGCTCCGCCGACGGGCCGGTGGGCGCGGCAGGGGCGGGCGCGGCGGCGGGGGCCGAGGGGGGAAGGTCCGCCCCCGCCGCGACCCTGGTCGTCGAACGGCGCATTACTCGATGACCAGTTCTTCGAACACGATGGTGACCGACTCGGTCAGCGCCGCGGCCTCGCCGGCCTTCACCGTGCTCGTCTCGATCTTGCTGCACCAGGCGTTGCGCAGGTTGTAGCGCTTCACCGGGTTGTCCTGGTAGTCCATCATGATGATGGAGGCGTTCTTGCGGGCCGTGCTCATCTGGCCGCGGATCGAGTCGTTGATCCACTCGGTGAAGGACGCCGACTGGGTCATGCCGCGCACGACCGTGCACTGGCCGTTCTTCTGGACGCCCGGCAGCAGCGCCACCTCGGGCCGGCCCTGCGCGCTGTTCTGCTGGTAGGTGATGACGTCCTGTTCGAGGGTGAGACCGCTGATCTCGGCGAGGTACTCGACCATCACCCCGTCGATCTGGAGGCCGAAGTTGTGTGACGTGAGGGCGTCACCCGGCTGGAGGCTCATGTGTTCGCTGTCCTTTTCACGACTTCACGACGGGAGTTGCGCGGAGGGGTACGGAGAAACGACGGGGCCGGAGGCGGGCTCCGCGCCCGGTTACTCCTCCAGCTCCCCGTTGCCGCCGGAGAACTGCGCGAGCCGGAAGATGACGAACTCGGCGGGCTTCACCGGTGAGATGCCGATCTCGCAGACGACCCGGCCGAGGTCGACCGACTCCGGCGGGTTCGTCTCCTCGTCGCACTTGACGTAGTAGGCCTGCTCGGGGCTCTGCCCGAACAGGGCGCCACCGCGCCACTCGTTGACCAGGAACGCGGAGACGTTGCGGCGGATGCGCGCCCAGAGGTTGTGGTCGTTCGGCTCGAACACCACCCACTGGGTGCCGATCAGGATCGACTCCTCCAGGTAGTTGAAGTACCGGCGGATGTTCAGGTAGCGCCAGGCCGGGTCGGAGGAGAGGGTGCGCGCTCCCCAGACGCGGATGCCGCGGCCGGGGAAGGCCCGGATGCAGTTCACGCCGATCGGGTTGAGCAGGTCCTGTTCGCCGCGGGTGATCTGGAGTTCGAGGTCGACCGCGCCGCGCACGACCTCGTTGGCGGGGGCCTTGTGGACACCGCGCTCGCTGTCGTTGCGGGCCCAGATGCCGGCGACGTGACCGCTCGGCGGGACCAGGCGCGACTGCCCGGTCGCCGGGTCGAAGGACTTGATCCACGGGTAGTACAGGGCCGCGTACTTGGAGTCGTAGTTGGCCGTCTCCTGGCGCCAGACCCGGATGGAGCGGGCGTTCATGCCGGGCGGCGGGTCGATGATCGCGACCCGGTCGCCCATCAGCTCGCAGTGCGCGATCAGGCCGAGTTGGACCGCCTTGACGGCCTCCAGGTCGATCGCACCGCGCTGGTAGGCGGACATCAGGTCGGGCACGGCGACCATGGAGATCTCGTCGACGGCCTCCAAGCCGCCGAAGCCCGTACGGTCCGCCGAGTCGCCGAGGTACTGCGCGGGGCCGGGGTGGGAGTCCTCGCCGCCCCGGTCGGCGGGGAGGGCCGGGGCGGCCGGGGGCGCCGGCAGGTCCACCGTCTGGTTCTCCGGTCGCGCCAACTGCCCGGACGGCGCGGCCTCGGTCACGGTGATGAGCCGGGAATGCTCCTTGACGTGCGTGACGACGTAGGACCGGTTGCCCTTCTTCGCGCTCACGTCGAAGGTCTCGACCGGCTTGTCGCCGTCCTTGACGATCAGCTTGAACCGCTCGGCCGGCCCTTCCCCCTCCGGGTCGGCGACCTCGACGGACAACGGGCCGAGGCCCTCCGCGACGGCGGCCACGGCGAAGGAACCGAGCGGGCGGGACGGGGCGGCGGGCAGCGGGGGCCGGGCGGACGCACCGGTGACGGCGGCGGGCGCGGACGCCCGGCCGTGGTCCTGGCCCTGAGCGGCGGCGTCCCCGGCGGACCCGCCGACGCGCACGACGTACGCGGCCGAACCGCCGTTGTTGAAGAACCCGTAGACGGAGTGCGCGAGGTAGTAGCCGTCGGTGAAGTCGCCGAAGGCCGCGACGTACTGGGTCCAGTTGGTCACCAGCGTGGGCTCGTTGAGCGGGCCGGTCGGAGCCAGACCGACGAAGGCCGCCACCGACGTGCCGACCCCCTCGATGGGGCGCGAACCGCTGGCCACCTCCTCGACGTAGACGCCGGGTGACAGGTAGGACGGCATGCTCTGCTCTCCTCGGGTACGAGACAGGACACCACCACCTTGACGCGCGCACCGCCCCCTCGAAACGTCCCCCGGTACCTGCACGGGGGCACCGTCGTTGCCCCCGCCGCTGCCTGGACGGGTACCCGCAGGGGCAGTGGCAGGGGTAGCGACAGGAGCGGCGCAGGAGCAGCAACGGAAGCAGTGGTGAGGGAGGTGCCGGCGGCCCGGGCAGCGGCTCGCGCCGGCGCGGACCGCGCGGGCTGCCCCGGGGTCTGCCCCTGCGGCTCCTGGCCGGCGGTGGGGCCGCGGTTAGCGTGCGGGGGGTGAGCCTATGGACTTCCCTGGAACCCGCCTCCGTCACCGTCGACCCGGGCAGCAGTACGCGCGTACGGCTGCGCGTGCGCAACACCGGTGACGTGGTGGACGAGTACCGCTTCGAACCCGTCGGCGACGCTGCGCCCTGGACGACGGTGGAACCGGCGACCCTGCGGTTGTACCCGGGCACCACCGGCACGGTGGAGCTGACCTTCGCACCGCCCCGCACCCCCGACGCCACGGCCGGCCCGAACCCGTACGCGGTGCGCGTCACACCGACCGAGCACCCCGAGGCCGTGACGGTCCCCGAAGGGAACCTGACCGTCACCGCCTTCACCGAGGTGCGCGCCGAACTCGTGCCGCCGACCGTCAAGGGACGCCTGCGCGGACGCCCCAGGCTGGCGGTGGACAACCTCGGCAACACCAAGGTGACGGCATCGATCACGGGCGGCGACACCGGGGACCACCTCACCTACGAGATCCGTCCCGGGAGCGTCCAGATCGACGCCGGGCGCGCCGCGTTCGTCGACACGACCCTGCGGCCCCGGCAGATCGTCTGGTTCGGTTCCAAGGAGGAGCGGCCGTACACCCTGGCGGTGCGCCGCTCCGGGGCCGAGCCGCTGGAGGTCGAGGGGACCTACGTCCAGCGCGGCTTCCTCCCGCGCTGGCTGGCCACCTCCTTCGGGCTGCTGCTCGCCCTGGCCGTCGCCTTCGTGATGATCTGGATGGCCTACGACCCGCAGGTCCGCACGGCGGCCACCGAGGCGACCGAGCAGGCCGGCACCGTGCTGCCGACCACCCAGCCCCTCGCCCCGCCGCCCCCGCCCTCGCCCAGCGCCACCCCCGAAGCACCCAAGGCCGAGAAGCCGGGCGCCGACGGCGGGGGAGGGAAGTCCGCGAAGCCCGCGGCCCCGGCGCCCGTGGTGCCCGCCGAGAAGGTCCTGCTGCGCAATGCCGCCACCCGCATGTGCGCCGACCTGTCGGGGGTCGACAAGGGCCGGATCAACCAGCCCGTCGCGCAAGCCGGTTGCATCGGCACCACGGCGGACAACCAGCTGTGGAACCTGGAGGTGAAGTATCCGGAGCTCGGCCCCGGCGGCACCCCCCTCTTCCAGATCCGCAACGTCAAGGACCAGCTCTGCATGGACCTCGGCGAGTACGACGGCCGGCCCGTGGGGACCGGCATCGGCGAGTTCACCTGCGACGGAACCACCGCTGACAACCAACTGTGGTGGATCGCCGTACAGGAGAGCGGCGACTACTGGATCCGCAACTACGCGAGCAACAACAAGTGCCTGAACGTGAAGGGCGGGGCCGTCGACGACCGGCTGGACATCGCCGACTGCACCAACACGGGCAACCAGGAGTGGAAGATCGTCCACCCCAAGACCGGCTGATCGCGGGTCGGCCGGATCGCGGGTCGCCGGATCACCGTGGGCCGGATCACCAGCCGCCTTCGCCCGGTACCAGCCGCCCCGCCTTGCGGTACTCCCGGCGGGCACCCTCCAGGAGGTCCTGCGCCGTCACCTCGTCGCCCCGACCGGCGGCGAGGTAGGCGGCGGTCACCACCGCACTGCGGATGGAGCCGCCGGCCAGCTCGAAGTCCCGAGCCAGCGGAGCCGGGTCGATCCCGTCGGCGGACGGTACGTGCGCCAGCCCGTGCCGCCACAGCGCGAGACGCTGCCCCGCGTCCGGGAACGGGAAGTCGACCACCAGGTCGAGGCGTCGGGTGAAGGCCGCGTCGATGTTCGCGCGCAGGTTCGTGGTGAGCAGCGCGATCCCGTCGAAGGACTCCAACCGTTGGAGCAGGTAGGAGCTCTCCATGTTGGCGTAGCGGTCGTGGGCGTCCTTGACCTCGGAGCGCTTGCCGAAGACGGCGTCCGCCTCGTCGAAGAGCAGCACGGCGTCGGTCCGGTCCGCCTCCGTGAAGATCCGCTCCAGGTTCTTCTCGGTCTCACCGACGTACTTGTCCACGATCGACGACAACTGGACCACGTACAGGTCGAGTCCGAGATCGGCGGCGACGACCTCCGCCGACAGCGTCTTGCCGGTCCCGGACTCCCCGGCGAACAGACCGAGTACGCCCCGCCCGCGCCCCCCGCCGGCGCTGAGCCGCCAGTCGCCGAGCACCCGGTCGCGGTGGCGGGCCCGTAGGGCCAGTTCGCGCAGCTGCGTCAGGGGGCCCGCGGGCAGGACCAGGTCCCCCCAGTCCACGGCCGGCCGGATGCGGCGGGTGTGGCTCTCCAGCCCCGAGGCCGACTGGCGGCGGGCGGCCCGCCGTACGTGAGCGGCGGTGAGCGGTGCGCCGTCGAAGGCGGCCAGCGCCCGGGCCGCCCGCGCGGCCCGCCGTATCCGGTCCCCGCCGAGGCGGTACGGGGCGACCGTCGCGGCCAGGTCGAAGCCGTCGGCGGCGTCGCCGGTGACGTCGGTGCCCAGCGCGGCCCGCCACGCGGCGGTCCCTCCGTCCCGGCGGTCCGGCGCGTCCAGGACCAAGGGGTCCTCGGGGGCCCAGTGGGGGTCGTACGGCCGGGGCCCGGCCAGCAGCACCGTCACGTCCGGCGCCGCGACGAGCGCCCGAACCAGTGGGCCGGGCGCCTCGGGCAGTGCCGGGACGACGACGGCCCGGCCGCTGAGGCGGGCCTCGCGCAGCAGCTCGGCGACGTGTTCGCCCGGCTCGGCGCAGCACAGCCCGTCCAGGCCCGCGGCGCGCAACGCCGAGGCGTAGGCGGCCAGGCCGTCGCCCTCGCGCTGTTCCCGCAGGTAGACGGTGGCGGGAGCGGCCGCCAGGAGGGCCGCGAGCCGGTGGGTGAACTGCTCGGCCGTACGGTCGCCGGGCAGCGGATCCGGCATCGGGCGCACCAGGCCGAGCAGGGCCGCGTCCGGGGTGTCGTCACCGAGGAGATGGCCGGTCAGCCGGTCGGGCACGCGCAACGAGCGGGTCAGGAAAGGGCGTTCGGGCTCGATGACCTCCAGCAGGCCGAGAGTCAGGAGGGGCGCGGACGGGTGCAGCCGGGCCCGGGCAGTGGCGGACCGGGCGGGCACCCCGCAGAGTTCGAGGGCGAGACCGACCGTGGCCCGGCGCCTGCTCACGTCGTCGTTGAGGTAGCCGTAGAGGGGTTCGAAGGTCCGGTCGACGTCGGGAGCGAGGGCGACGAGCACGACGGCGACGTCGAGCGCGCCGAGGCCCGCCCGCCCGGCCAGCCGGGCCATCCGGTCCGTCCCTGTCCCGGGGCCCTGCGACGGCGCCGCGATCATGTTCCGGTCGGATCCGGCGGCAACGTCGGACATCGGGGGCCAGGTATCGAGCACGTGGTGGACCGCCTCGTCGGACAGGTAGAGACCGCGCAGCGGGTCGTCGGCGGTCGGATCACCGGCGGTCCGCCGTTCGACCAGCGCCGACACCCGCCCGCGCAAGGCGTCGAGGCGATCGAGCAGCCCACGGCCCGGGTCGCCTGGATCGCCGGTGTCGGCCGCCGGCTGCGGGATCGGGCCGGCGTAGGGGGCGTTCACCGCGCGTCCGAGCGGCGGGAGGTCTCCCGGGGAAGGGGCGCGCCGCCGGCGTCGGCCCGGGCCGCCCGGGCGGCCGCCACCTGGTGGGGACGGTGCGAACGGCCCCCGGTCGCCGCCGGGTCGCCGTCCATCCCGCCCAGCCGGACGGTCGCGCCCTCGGTGACCGGCGGCCCCGCCTCGTACTCGGGGAAGGCCGGGAAGGGCGCGGTCACCACCAGGTCCAGCGAGGGTTTCAGCTCGCCGCCGAGCGCGGACCAGATCTCCGCGAGCGAGCGTGCCTCCGTCTGCACGCCGGCCGCCGTCAGCTGCACGGAGAGCCCCAGCGCCCGCAGGGAGCCCGGTAGTTCCTCCGGCGGCAGCACCTCGCGGGGCAGCAGCGTCGCGAGTACGGCGGACAACAACCGGTGCTCGTCCTGTGGGGTCTTCGTCCACGCGGTCACCAGGTACGACAGCTTGAACCAGCGCGGCGGTTGACTGCGCCGCACGACCACGTCCCGATCGTCGCGCACCTCCGTCCGACCGCGCTGGCGCCGGGCCACGTCCTCCCGGATGTCGTACAGGTAGGTGTTGACCACGGGGGCGTTGCGCCGGGCCGCCCAGTCCCGGGTCGGTGCCTCGAAGGACACCTCGATGCCCGAACCCGCCAACGCCCCGCCGCCGAGGAGGCCCTTGAGCACCTCGTCCACTTCGTGGATCACGCCCGTACTCCCGCCCTGCCCGCACGGCCGGTCGTGCCCGGGCCGTCGTCCTGCGCCGATCGTCCCCCGGGCGGCACCCGGGCGGCAGGAGCGCGGGGGACGACGGCGGGGCAGCCGCCCCTGCCCGCGCGGACACCCACCGGCGCCCGCGGTTGCCCGAACGCTCAGATGTAGCCCTCCCTGAAGGCGAAGGCCACGGCGTGCGCACGATTGCGCAGGTGGAGCCGGATGGTGAGGCCGTGCACGACGTTCTTGACGGTCCGTTCGGAATAAGCCAACTTGCCCGCGATCTCGGCGGTGTCGAAGCCCTCGGCGACCAGACGCAGGACGTCCACCTCGCGCGGCGTGAGCCCGAGGGCCGGCGGACCGGTCCGGCCGGCCGCACCCCGGTGGAGCGTGCCCAGCTGGTGGATGAGCCGACCCAGGAGATCGGCGGGCAGATCGCTGTCGCCGCGGGACGCGGCGAGCACCGCCCGCACCAGCCGCTCGGCCGTGGCGTCGCGGCGCCGGACGATCGCGCCGATCCCGCACTCCATCACGTCCAGCAGCTCGCTCTCCCGCATCGCGCCCACCACGAGAACGGCGCGTGCGCCCTCGCCGCGCACGAGGCGGCGCAGCCGGGTCAGCGCGGCATCGTCGAGGGCGTCCACCACGAGCAGGGCCACCGTGTCCGGACCGGACTCCTCGCGCAGCTCGACCTCGGGGCGTCTGCGCAGCTGGCCGACCGTCCCCTCCAGGCTGATCGGGTCAGCGGCGTACACGGCCACGGGCACGCGCCGGTCCGTGGAGCCGGCGTGCGGTCCCGTACCGGCGGAGGGCGTGGTGGCGGAGGGCAGGGTGATGGTCCGGGGTGAGTCGAGCAACGTTTCCCCTATGCAGCGGCCCGTCGTGCGGCTCGGGCCGGTAGCCGATGAGCTCCCCCACACTTCTTCGGGCGCCACCGGCGGGGCAATCGTGGACGACCACGGGCCCCACCACGAGAGCGCGGTGGTGATGACCACGAGGCCGGCCCGTTCCGTGCGCGTCGCCGCAGGTCACGGCGGTGCCCCTCGGTCTCGGGCCGGCCGTGGCCAGCGGAAGTGAGGTGCGCCACTTCGGGTCACCACGCCGCGGGCCCGGTCGTCTCATCTGGCGGCGGAGCACACCCTTGCCCACGGAGGTACCGATGACCACACCACTCCACGAGCGCCAAGGCGCCCGGGCGCTCCTCGCGGACCGGGCGGAGCGGGCCCGTTCCGGATCCGGTTCCCTGGTACTCCTCCAGGGCGCCACCGGCACCGGCCGCACCGCCGTGCTGGAAGGCGCCGTGCGGGAGGCCGAGGGGCTGGGCATGCGGGTGCTGTCGGCGCGGTGCTCGCCGGAGGACACCGGTGTGCCCTTCGCCACGGTGCTGCAACTCCTGGGCCCGGTGCCGGACTTCATCGACCTCGTGCCCGACCACGTCGACCGGGGGAACGCCGCCCGACTGTGGCGGCTGCTGCGCTCGTACGCGGCCGAGGGACCGCTCCTGATGGCGGTCGACGACGTCCACCTCGCCGACTCCGCGTCACGCCGCTGGCTGCGCGAAGCGGTGCGTCACATCGACCGATTACCCGTATTACTCGTGGCGGGCGAGCGCAGCCAGTACGACATCGGCCCCCGGCGCTCCGGGCTCGCCCGGTCGCTGTCGCCCTCGCTCGTCCACACCCACACCATCGACCCGCTCGGCGACGCGGCCGCCGCGGAACTCGTCCGCACCGCCCTGCCGACGGCCGGACCCGAGGGGACGGCGGAGGTCGTGCGGGCCGGCGCGGGCAACCCACTGCTCCTGCACGCCCTGCTCCACGACCTCGGCGGCGCACCGGAAGCGATCCCGCTGCTGCCGGACACCTGCGCCGCGCTGTACCCCGGCAGCTACCCGGCGGCCGTCTCGTGGTGGCTGGAGAGCGCGGGCGCGGCGACGGCCGAGGTGGCGCGCTGCCTGGCCGCCCTGGAGGAGGCCTGGCCCCGGCCGGCCCCACCCGGGCACCGCCCGAGCCGGGCCGACGGGAGCGCCACCGAGGCCGTGGCCGCGTCCGGCCCTCCGGCCGACCCCGATCCGGCCACGGGAGCGACCGGCGCCCCGGCGGGTCCGTTCGCGGCCGGGGTCCCGGCCGGTCCGTCCGAGGCCCGGATTCCGACGGGTCCGGGGGTGGCCGGGGTCCTCGCGGAAGCGGTCGGCGCGGATCCCGCGCGCGTCACGGGCTGGCTCACCGCGATGACCCGCATCGGGCTCCTGCGCCCTGACCCCGCCGGCCTGCCGCGCTTCGCGCACCGGCTGCTGCGCGACGCCGTGCTGAGCGGCTGGCCCACCACCCGGCGGGAGGCGGCGCACCTGGTGGCCGCGAGGACGATGCTGCGTCGCGGCGAGCGCGTCGAGACGGTCGCCGCCCACCTGCTGCGCACCCCGGGCGACGGCCTGCCGTGGGCCCTGCGCGTCCTGCGGGACGCGGCGACCGTCGCGGTGCACGACGCCCGCCCCCGCGACGCCGCGGGCTATCTGCGTCGCGCCCTGGACGAACCCCTCTCCGACGACCACCGCCAGCGTCTGCTGACCGAACTGGGCTCGCTGGAGTACGCCTCGGACGACGGCACGGTGGCGATCGCCCGGCTGGCCGAGGCCCAGTACCTGCCGGCCGCGCCCCGCGACCGGGTGCGCGCCGCCGTGGCCCTCGGCACGGCCCTGGTCGGCCGCGGCGAGGTCACCACGGCGCTGGAGGTGATGCGGCGCACGGAGGACGGCCTGGACGGCCACCCGGGACTCGCCCGCACCGTCCAGACCGTCACCGCGCTGCTGTCCGACGCCGACCTCGCCTCCCGTCAGGAGACCTACCGCAGGCTCTCCGCGAGCGGCGAGGACGCACCGGAGCTCGTCGGCACCGCCAGCCGGGCCCTGCTGGTGCGGTACGAGGCGACCGCCGGGCTGATCTCGGCCGCCGAGGCCATGACCCGCGTACGGGCCCTGCTCGCGCAGCCGTGCGACCCGCTGGCCGAGCCGTTCCTGCTGGGGACGGCGGCGGCGGTCGCCGAATGGGCCGACGAACTCGACGAGGCCGAGCGGCTCGTGGACCGCGGCCTGGTCGGCCAGTACCCCGCTCTGCTCCACCCCATGGAGGACGCGCTCCTCAACACCCGCGCGGACATCGCGGCCGCCCGCGGCGACGTGGCCCGGCTGATCGCGGTGCGCGGCGACGGTGCGGCCGTCGCCGCGCGCGCCCACGGCGGGCCCTCCAACCGGGACGCCCAGGTGCTGATGGCGCTCGTCCACACCGGCCGCCCGGAGGAGGCCCGACGGCTGGCCGAGGCCTTCGACCTCAGCCGGGCCCCGGAGTCGTGGGAGCTGAACCGCTTCCTCTACGCGCGGGGGGTGCAGCGCCTCGCCGCCGGCGACCCGGCGGGCGCGCTGCACGACTTCCTGGAATGCGGCCGCCGGCAGAGCGCCCGTGAGGTGTTCAGCCCGGTCGTCACCCCCTGGCGGACCGCCGTCGCCCAGTGCCGGCTCGCCTTCGGCGGCGATCAGGAGGCCCTGGCCCTGGCCGCCGAGGAGCTGCGGCTGGCGCGGGTGTGGAACACCCCGCGCACGGTGGGGCGCGCGCTGCGCGTCCTCGGCACCGCGACCGGTGGCCGTCGGGGCCTGGAGCTCGCCGAGGAAGCGGTCGGCACCCTCAGGGACGCACCCGCCGACGCCGGGATGGAACTGGTCGAGGCCCTCCTCGCCCAAGGCCGCCAGCTCCTCGCCGCCGGCGAACGCGCCCGCGCCCGTGACCGGCTGCGCGAGGCGGCCGACCTGGCCGAGCGCAAGGGCGGCCTGCGGCTGCTGGCGCTGGCCGAGCAGGCCCTGCGCGAGGGCGGCGCCCGGGTCCCGACCGCGGCGCGGACCGGTTCGGCGGCACTGACCGACAGCGAACGCCGCATCGCCGAACTGGCCGCGGCGGGCAGGACGAACACCGAGATAGCCGACCTCCTCCACCTGGCCCGGCGCACCGTGGAGACCCACCTGACGAGCACCTACCGGAAACTGGGCATCCGCAGCAGGGCAGAACTGCCCGCCACGCTCGCCCGCACCCGCACCCGCCGATGACGGGGACCGAGCCATGACCGGGCATCGACCGGACATCCGTCCCTTGTCATGTCCGTCCGGTCGCCGATCTACGATGGAGGGTGTGACGGACCCCTGCTGACGTCCTACGACGCCGCCGCGCCCGTCCCCACCGATGAATCCGCAGATCGCTTCACCTCATTCCCGGAGAGCTCGTGACCGACAGCAAGAACATCAACAACCCCGTGGGCCAGGGCGGCGGCCATCGCAAGAAGCTGTCCCGCGCCGAACGGCAGAACAACGGCCCGCACCGCAACCTCGACCGGCAGGGTGCCGCCGACCAGAAGGCGGAGCTGGTGCGCAAGATGCGCGAGAAGGCGCGCGCCGCCGAGGCCGCCGAGGCCGCCGCGCAGGCGAGCGACGACACCGCCCAGAGCTGACGCACCGCCGCGGCGGGGCCGCCACCGCACGGCCGGGCCCGGCCCGCGGCAAGCGGTCCGGCCCCCGCCGCCGCGCGCGTCCCGAGGGTCGGCGCGTACGTTGGAGGGGTGCGCTCCGAAACCCGCTCCGAGGCATACGGCACGGCCACCGGACCCGTCTCCGGCTTCCTGGAGAACCCGGTCGTCGGGATGGCCCCGTGGATCGTCTTCTCGCTGCTGGTCGGCCCGGGGCGCTTCGAGATCGCGGTCGGGATCGCGCTCGGCACGGCCCTCGCCCTGATCGCCCTGAGCCGGTTCGTGCGCCGCGGCGGTTCGTGGAAGCTGCTGGAGCTGGCCGACGTGGTGTTCTTCGCCGCGCTGGCCGTCATCGGCGCCCTCGCGAGCGACGGCACACTGCGCTGGCTGGAGACGTACGCGGGGGAGGTCGCGAACCTCACCCTGACGGTGATCGCCTTCGGCTCGATGGCCGTGCGGATGCCCTTCACCCTCCAATACGCCCGCGAACAGGTCGACCCGTCGCTGTGGCACGCACCGGCCTTCCTCCGCACCAACTACGTGATCACCGGCGTGTGGGGCCTGGCGTTCCTGGTGGCGGCCCTCGCGGGCGGCTACGGCGACCTGGTCCTGCACCATCCCGACAACATCTGGACCGGCTGGATCATCCAGGTCCTGGCGATCGTCGCCGCCCTGCGCTTCACCGTCTGGTACCCGGGCGTGGTCCGCGCCCGCGCCCGCGGCGAGAGCGCGCCGAAGCGGGCTTCGCTGCTGCTGCCCCTGGCGGGACTGCTGGTGCCGATCGGCATCGCGGTGCTGGTCTTCGACGGCAACGTCTGGTGGCTGGGCGTCGCCCTGATGGTCGCGGGCGGGCTGCTGACGAAGACCCTCCAGGCGCGGAGTTGAGCCGGTCCGCCCCCGCCACCCCCTCCGTCAGGCGGGATGGTGGTCGGCGACGGCGCCGATCTCGATGTCGTGTTCCAGCAGGGCCTTCATGGCGCACAGGGCGGTGGTGAACCCGCCGACGGTGTTGTTGAGCCACGCCACGAGGTCCGCGCCCTGGCCGTGGAAGCCGGTCTCGCGCACCTCGACGAAGGTGGCCTCCGGTAGCCCGGGGCGCGGGGTGAAGGTCACCTCCACATGGGTCGGCTCCGCGTAGTTGCCCCACTCGAACCGGATCAGCCGGTCCTGCTCCACCGCGGTGACACGGGCACGGACGCTGGCCCCGTACGTCTCCCACTCCCACTGGAGCTCGGCGCCGGGGACCATCGGCCCGCTGCTCCCGCTGTACCAGAACCGGGTGGTCACGTCGGGGTCGGCGAAGGCGCGGAACGCGGTGGCGGCCGGCTTCCGGACGATCATGCAGGCATAGGCCACGGCTTCTTCTTCGGTACTCACACGCACGATCATGGCCCCAGAGGCCACCACGGCCGCGGCGGCGCGGCCGACGGCGAGCACGGCCGGTTCGGCCGGCGTCTGTGAGCCGTTCTTATATTCTTCTGAGAATCGCCCCATAGCGTCCGCGCATGACGATGAAGCGCATGCTCCCCGTATCGGTATCCGTCCTGCTGACGGCAGTGGCTCTGACGAGCACGGCGGGGGTGGCCGTCGCGGCCCCCGCGGCCCCCGGTGGCAAAGCACCGACGGATTACCTGTACATGTCGCTCGGAGATTTCGAGGAAGCCGTGTCCGGAAAGTCCCCGGACATCAAGGCGAAGATCGACCGCCCGGACATTCACGGTGTCCAGGTGGTGGCGCCGTGGAAGGCCCTCGAAGGTCGCAAGGGCGAGTACAAGTGGTCGAGGATCGATGACGCCCTGACGTATCTCCAGGGCCACGGCAAGAAGCTGTTCGTCCAGGTCCAGGACCGGTTCTTCGACGTGGACGGCATCGAGAACGCCAATGTCCCCCAGTACGTGAAGGACGAGGGCGGGGTCGCCCCGACGATCGACGAGAACCCCGACGTGGTCACGAGCACCGGCGCCATGGCCGCGCAGTGGAAGAAGGACGTGCGGACGGACTTCCAGGGGCTGCTGAAGGCCATGGCGGCGAAATTCGACGGCAGGCTCGGCGGAGTGAACCTGCCCGAGACCGCGATCGAAGTGGACACGAAGAAGGACCGCACCGGATACGACTCCACGTCCTACATCGACGCCGAACTGGAGAACATGGCCTACGGCAGGAAGGTCTTCACCAAGACGCCCTTCGTCCAGTACGTGAACTTCCTGCCGGACGACGACGACCACAAGCGCATGAAGGAGATGTTCGACCTCGCCAGGGACAAGGGAATCGGAATCGGCGGACCGGACACCCTCCCGGACCGGGACTGGCAGATGAAGAACTCCTACAAGTTCCTCCACGCCTACAAGGACGTCCTCCCCGTCGTCGCCATGGCCGTCCAGGAGCCCGACATCGGCGCCAAGGACCCCAGGACCGGCCTCCCGTACACCCGTCAACGGTTCACCGACTTCGCCGGCGGCTACCTGGGCGCGAGCTGCCTCTTCTGGACGACCGAGGCCGATTGGCTGGGGAAGCCCGCGGCGAGCGCGGGTTCCCGGTAGCCACCGGTGGTGCGCCAGTAGCCCCTGGTACGTGGGCGGCGGCCCGGCAGGATAGTTTGCTCGGATGAGTCTCCTTGATGATGTGGCCGAACGCGACGGCTGGCGGTGCTGGGTGTGCGACGAACCGGTCGACCCCGACGAGTCGGTGAACGACCCGCGAGGGCCCAGTGTCGACAGCCGGACCACCGACCGGAAGGCCAAGGTCGCCGAGCGGCTCGCACACCGTGCGTGCAACACCCGCAAGGGCGCGGTCAAGGTGGTCATCGCCTGGCCGGAGCACCTGTACGTGGTCGAACCCGCGCCGCTGATCACCGTTGCCGACCGGCTGGAGCGCAAGGGCGGCCGCGAGATGGTGGGCCGTTGTCCGACGAAGAAGGACGCCCAGCAGGCGGCGGACTGGCTGGTGGACCGGTTCTCCCGGCTGGTCCCGGGGCTGCCCGTGACCGCAGCCGTCGAGCCGGGCGGCGGTCAGTTCCTCGTCGTCCTGGCCACGGGCCGCCGCTGACCGGCGATCACCCGCGCGCACTCGCCCGCGCCGAGGTGAGGGTCACCTCGGCCGGTCGACCGGCGGGCCAAGGCGCCGCCGGGGCGCGGTTCCACCGCATCCGGGACCACGGCAGCGCCAGCTGACCCTGGTCGGTCACCTCGCGCGGGGCGAAGTCCGCCATCGGCGCGACCTCGCGGTGCCGGGCGTAGACGGTGTCGACGTAGCGGTGTCCGGTGTCGGCGGCGATGAAGAGGACCGTCCGCTCGGGGGAGCGCTCGCGTTCGTGGCGGGCGGCGAGGTAGCCCGCACCGGTCGACAGGCCGGCGAAGACGGCGTGCCGCCGCAGCAGGTCGACGCTGCCGGCCAGCGCCGCGTCGAAGGCGACCCAGTGCAGGACGTCGTACAGCTCGTGGGAGACGTTCCCGAAGGGGATGGAGCTGCCGATCCCGGCGATGATGATCTCCGGGTCGCAGACGTGTTCGGCGCCGAAGGTGACGCTGCCGTACGGCTGGACACCGACGAGTTCCACATCGGCTTCCCCGCCGGCCTCCCCGTGCGCCTCCCCCTTCGCAGGGTCGTCGGCGGCCGTGCGCAGGTAGCGGGCGAGGGCTCCCGTGGAGGCGCCCGAGCCGACCCCGCCGACGAGGGTGAGCCCGTCCGCGCCGGTCGCCTCCCGGATCCGGTCGGCGACGGTCCGGTAGCCGAGGTAGTGGATGTCGTCGTGGTACTGCCGCATCCAGTGGTACTCGGGGTGTTCGGCGAGGATCTCGTGGATCCGCTCGACGCGCCGTTTCTGGTCGAGTTTGAGGTCGTTGCACGGTTCCATCTGCGTGAGCGTCGCCCCGAGGACGGCGAGCTGGGTGCGCAGCGTGTGGTCCACCGTGGTCGAGCCGACGATGTGGCAGCGCATGCCGTGCCGGTGGCAGGCCAGGGCGAGGGCGTAGGCGTAGATGCCGCTGGAGCTGTCCAGGAGGGTGTCCCCGCGGCGCACGACTCCGGTGTCGAGCAGGTGCCCCACCGCGGCGAGGGCGGAGACCACCTTCATCGTCTCAAAGCGCAGGCAGACGAGCCGGTCGTCGAGGCGTACCAGGTCCGGCCTGCCGATCGACTCCGCGATGTGCTGGTCCATTGAGGATCTCCTTGGTGGTGGTGCAGGTCGTGAAGGTACGAGTGGCGGGGATCGCATGGGCGTCCAGGGCGCGCAGGCAGCTGCGCACGCGGTGGCGCAGGCCGGGCGCGGCCGGGTCGAAGAGCACCCCCGCCACCGCCCCGCTGTGCGCGATCTGGACGCCCGCCGCGCCCACCCGCCGGGCGATGCCGCACAGCGCGTCGAACTCGGCGTGGCCGAGGACCCGCTGGCCGCGCCGAGCACTGGCGGTCGCGACCTGGCCGAGCAGTCGCACGTCACCGGTGGCCACCGCCCGGCGCAGCAGCTCGCGCAACCGCTCCCCGGCCCGCACGTCGTCGTCGCCGGGCTCGGGCACCGGCAGGGCCAGGGTGTCCACGGGCGCGCCCCCGCCCAGAGCGCAGCCCACGACGACCAGCGGCGGCAGCCGCGGGCCGAGGACCTCCAGGACCCTGCCCTCCCGCTGGGCGAAGAGCACCGGGCGGCCGTCCAACATCAGTGGATCGCAGGCCAGTTCCGCGCGTACGGACAGCCGGGCGACCGTTTCGGCGGACAGTCGCAGCCCGTACGCGTCCGCGACCGCGCGCACGGCGGCGATCACATCGCTGGTCGAGCTGCCCATGCCGAGTCCCACCGGCACGTCACCGGCGAGCCGCAACTCCCCGCCGCAGGGCGGCTGTCCGGATCGCTCCGCGCATTCCGCCACCGCGAGGGCCGCGGCCCCCGCGGCTTTCGTACGGTCGGCCGGTACGACGCTCAGCTCCCCGGGCTCGGTGCCGGGACGACGGACGAAGGTGGCGCGGCTGCCGGGGCCGGCCATGGGGAGGGTGACCAGGCCCGCGCACCGGCGTCCCGCGCCGTCCAGGAAGACGCCCTGGAGGATCTCGCCGTGGTGGCAGGGGGCGTACCCGGCGCCGGTGAGGAGGTCACCGCCGCCGGGCGCCGCCGGGCGTGGGGCGCGGATCATGCGCGGCCCACCGTCCGGTAGCGGTACAGGGTGGTCTCGTCGGCGCTGAACTGGGAGAACGGGAACGGTTCCGCCGACAGGGCGGTCACGCCCGAGCCGAGGAAGGCGCGGGCCACGGCGCTCCCGGTCTGCGCGTAGACGATCAGCGGGATGCCGCGGGACCGGCAGCGTTCCAGGATGGTGTCGAACGAGCCGTTGCTCAGGGTCATCCCGGTGGCGACGACGGCCTCGGCGCTCTCCAGCACCTCGTGCATGTCGGTGGTGACGGGATCGCCCCACTGGGTGGCCTTGAGGTTGAAGTCGCAGGGCAGCGGTGCGCCGCCGCGCTCGCGGATCGCCGCGACGAGGGGGTTGACGACGCCGATGAGGCCGACCTTGGCGCCCTCCTCGATGTCCAGGAGACCGGCGATGGCCGCGTCACGGGCCTTCGCGCGGACCTCCGGGGTACCGCCGGGCAGGGTCACGGACTCGGCGTCGCCCGCCCCGGCGGCGTCGCGGTGCGGGCGGGCCTCGGAGAGATAGGCGTCGAGGGCGGCGATCCGCAGCGGGCGCGGGGCCTCGCGCAGCAGCACGTCGAGCGGGGCGCCGGAGGAGTCGCGGCAGATCGACGGGGCGATCTCGCCGGCCTCGAAGGCGCAGCCGCCGAACGAGCCGCCGAGACGGACCAGGACGTACTGGTTGAGGTAGGTGGTGTCGCCGCCGGCCAGGCGGGTGCCGTGGTGCGTCCAGAACACGCTGGTCGCGACGAGCCGGTGGGGGAGCGGGCCGTGTTCGCCGGCGAGGACGGCCTCGATGAGGGCGTCGACGGTCACGGGGCGCATGGGGTCCACAGGGTTCATGGGGTCCATGGGGTTCACGGGGTTCCTTTCACGGGGGTGGGTCGGGGTGGGGCCGCCGGTGCTCCGAGCGGGCCCCGGCAGGTGACCGCGGGGTTGCCCAGGGCGTCGGTGGAGAGTTCCGCGTCCACCTCGAAGACCTCGGCGAGCCGATCGGAGGTCAGGACGGCGGCGGGCGTGCCGGCGGCGACCAGGCGACCGTGGTGCAGGAGCAGCAGCCGGTCGCAGTACCGGGCGGCGAGCGACAGGTCGTGCAGCGCGACCAGGACCGTCTGCTCGGTGCCGGTCGACAACTCCATCAGTTCCAGCTGGTGTTTGACGTCGAGGTGGTTGGTGGGCTCGTCGAGCAGGAGCCCGTACGGCTCTTGGGCCAGCGCGCGGGCGATGTGGGCGCGCTGGCGCTCACCGCCCGACAGCGCCTTCCAGGGGCGGTCGGCCAGCGCGGTGAGTCCGACCCGCTCCAGCGCGGCGGCGACCACCGTGCGGTCGGTGGCGTCGGGTCCGCGCCAGCGGTCCCGGTACGGGGTCCGCCCGAGGCCGACGACATCGGCGACCAGCAGGTCGCTGTCCGCGCCCGAGCCCTGTTCGACGAAGGCGACGTGACGGGCGATCCGCCGGGCGCTCCAGTGGCGTACGGACTCGCCGTCGTAGCGGACCGTGCCCGCGTCGGGGGGCCGCAACCCGGCCAGGCAGCGCAGCAGCGAGGACTTGCCCGAGCCGTTCGGTCCGAGCAGCCCGACCGTCTCGCCGGGTGCGATGTCCACGTTGACATCGCGCACGACCGGCCTGCCGGACACCGACCAGCTCAGCCCTTCGGCGGTGATCCTCACAGCTCACCCCTCCTGCGCAGGACGAGCAGGAAGAGCGGCACGCCCAGCAGGGCGGTGATCACGCCCACGGGAACCTCGCGGGGCGCGAAGGCGATCCGCGCCAGCGCGTCCGTCCACACCAGGAACACCGCTCCTGCCAACGCCGCGTACGGAAGCAGGACCCGGTGCAGCGGGCCGACGAGGAACCGCACCCCGTGGGGGACGATCAGCCCGACGAACCCGATGGCGCCGACGGTGGCCACCGCCACGGCGGTCAGCACGGCCGTGACCACGAGCAGCAGCATCCGGGTGCGCCGTACGCCGATCCCGAGGGAGGCGGCGGTGTCGGTGCCGAAGGCGAGCCCGTCGAGGGAGTGGGAGCAGAGCCAGGCCGCCGCCAGCCCCAGCGGGGTGACGATCGCGCAGACCACGACCGCGTTCCAGCGGGCCGGCGCCATCGAGCCCAGGAGCCAGTGGGTGACCGCCCGCGTGGTGTCCGCGTCCGCCGAGGCCATCAGGACGAGCGAAGTGATCGCCGTGAAGAGCTGGCCGACGACGACACCGGTGAGGACGATGCGGACGGAGTCCAGTCCGGTGCGCTTGAGCAGGAGCAGGAGCAGCCCGAAGGAGAGCAGCGCGCCGGCGAGGGCGCCGCCGGTGACCCCGAGGGCGTCGGCGCCGACCCCGAGGACGACCACGGTGACGGCCCCGGCCGAGGCCCCCGATGAGACGCCGAGCAGGTAGGGGTCGGCGAGCGCGTTGCGGGTGACCGCCTGGAGCACCGCGCCGCACACGGCGAGCGAGGCGCCGACGAGGGCCGCCATCAGTACGCGCGGTAGTCGCAGGTCCCAGACGAGGGAGTCCAGCAGCGGGGGCAACGGCCGCACGTCCAGGCCGAGACGGGAGCCGAGGACGCGGGCGAGGTCGGTCCAGCCCACGTCGGCGGTGCCGATGCGTACGGACGCGGTCACCGAGGCCGCGAGGGCGACCGCGGCGAGGAGGAAGAGCGCCGCCCGGGCCGCCGCGGACCGGCCCGGAGGCGAGAGGTCCCGCGTCCCCTGCCGGGCTACGGGGTCAGCGGACATATCCGAGGCCCTTCATGCCGTCGGCCAGCAGCCCCAGGGCGTGTACGGAGCGCACCGAGGGATCCAGCTCGATGCCCGGCACTTCGAGGACCTTGCCGTCACGGACCGCGGCCAGCTTGGAGATCACCGGGTGCTGGGTCATCGCGGCGCGCTTCTCCTTGGCGCTGTCGCCGGGCCGGCCGCGCTCGGACAGGTCGCCGATCACGATGAAATCGGGGTCGCGCTTGGCCACTTCCTCCCAGGAGACCTCGGGCCAGTCCTGGTCGACGTCGTCGAAGGCGTTCTGCGCACCGATGATCCGGCTCATCTCGCTGGGCAGGCCGGTCCTGCCCGCCACGTACGGCATGCCGTTGAAGACGGAGTAGAGGTAGACCACGGTGGGCCGGCCGGGCCGGCCCGCTCCCCGGGCGACCTTGGAGGCGTTCTGTCCGGCCCTGGCGACGGCGGCGCGCTGGTCGGCGGCGAGCTTGCCGGCCCGCTCCTCGACGCCGAAGACCTTGCCGAGGTTCTCGTAGTCGGAGAAGAGGAGCTCGAAGGGGGCCGTGCCGGCCGGGCTCTGCTGCGGGCAGTCCACGGCGCTGACGAAGGTCGGGACCTTGAGGGCGCCCAGCTCCTCACGGGTGCCGGCCCGGTCCTTCGTGAAGAGGTCCGCGGAGCCCGCGACGACGAAGTCGGGTGTGGCGGCGCGCAGTTGCTCACCAGTGGCGATCTTGGGGGCGATGACCGGGATCTTGGCGTACGCGGCCGCGTACTGGCCGGGGATCTTCGTCTTGATGTTGGCGGTTCCGGCCGTCCGGTCCTGGAGTCCGAGTTCGAGCAGGGTCTCGGTCGAGGTCTGGTCCAGGGCGACGGTCCGCTTCGGGGGCGCGGCGAGGGACACCTGGCGGCCGCAACTGGTGAAGGGGGCCGCCTTGGTGGAGGGGCGGGCGGCGGGATCGTCGTCCGTCGTGGAGCCGTCGCCTGCTGCTGTGGAGCAGCCTGCGGTGGCGAGGGCGATGGTCAGGGCGATGCCGAGGCGGGCGGGGTGGCGCATGGGTTCTCCGGTCCGGGAGAGCGGGCGTGGGCGTTGTCGTGCACAGGGCAGAAGCCCGGCGCTTGAAGGGTACTGTAATGGTATTCATTTTCATTAAGAAACCCGGGTGCGGTTCGACGAGCCGCCACCCCCACCCCGAGGAGCGACCACACCGTGGCGACCACACCCGCGCCCATCGCGACCAAGACCCCTATCCCGCAACCACGTTCGGTGCTGCGCGACACCGCGTTCCTGCGCCTGTGGGCGGGCACCACCGCCTCGGGACTCGCGACCTGGGCCCTGCCCTTCGTCCTCGGGCTCGCCGTACTGCACCGCGGTCTCGGCGCCGCCGGTCTCGGCCTCGTCCTCGCCGCCCGCACCGCCGGCTTCCTGGCCGCCGTCGCCGTCGGTGGCGTGCTGGCCGACCGGCACTCCCGCCGCGCGGTCGTCCTCTGGTCGGGCCTCGCGGCGGCGGTCGCCGCACCCCTGCTCGCCGCCGGACTCGGCCGTTCGCTCGTGCTGATGACCGCCGCCGCCGCCCTCGCGGGCGCCGGACAGGGCGCCTGCCGCCCGGCGTTCCAGGCGCTCACCGCCGAGACCGTGGAACCCGAGCGCCGTCAACAGGCCAATGCCGCCCTGACCATGGCTGTCCGCGGATGCACGCTCGCCGGGCCCGCACTGACCGCGCTCCTCGCCGCCGTCCTCGACATCAGGACGCTGCTGCTCGGCATCGGCCTGCTCTGGCTGGTCGCCGCGTTCGTCCCCGGCAAGGGAGCCGCCGTCCCGGCGGACCCGCAGGCCGAGCCGCAGCCGCGCGCCGGCCTGCGCGCGGAGTTCCTCGAGGGGATACGAGAAGCGCGCCGCCACCCCTGGTTCCTGGCCGGACTCGGCGCCCTGACCGCGGTGATCGCGCTGGGATACTCCGTCACCAGCGTTGCGCTGCCCCTGATCAGCCGGGACCGCTACGACACCCAGTGGGTGCTGGCCGCGGCCGTGACCGCGTACACCGTGGGCGCGCTCGGCGGGGCCCTGGTCACCGCCCGGTGGCGGCCCCGCTCGCAGGGGTGGGCCGCCTTCGCGGGATTGGGCGCCTACGGTGTCGCGCCGCTGAGCTTGATGCTGCCCGTGCACCCGGCCGTGGTCGTCGCCGCGTACGCGGTCGCCGGGATAGGCATCGAACTGTTCAATGTGCCCTGGTTCACGGCCACCCAGCGCGAGGTCGCCCCGGACAAGCTGGCCCGCGTCTCCTCGCTGGACTTCCTCGTCTCCTACGGTCTGGCGCCGGTCGGGCTGGCCCTGATCGCACCGGCCATCGCCGCCTTCGGCGTCACTCCGGTGCTCGCCGTGTGCGCCGCCGCCTGCTTCCTCGTACCGGCCGCCGCGGCGCTCGTACCCGGCGCCCGCCACTTCGCGCGGACGGCGCCGGTGTCGAGGGACTGACCCGACCTGCACCTGCGCCTGCGCCAGGAGGGCCAACGCCCGGGGCGAGTGCGAGTCCCGTCCGCCCTCGGGCGGACGGGACCCCTTCCTCAGGCGGCGCCGGTCTTCGTGGTGTTCGCGGTGTCGACCGTCGTCGCCGTCGCGGCGGCGACGGTCGGTCGCGGCTCGCGGACCAGCGGGAGCGTCGCGCACGCGGCGAGCAGGGACGCCGCGGCGACGGCGTACCAGCCGTGCTGGAACGCGGTGACGACGTGTTCGGGGGTCGGGGTGCCGAGGAGGCCGATCAGGACCGCCACGCCGAGGACCGCGCCGATCTGGCGGCCCATCGAGGTGATGGCCGAGCCGGTGGCGAAGCGGGCCGGCGGCAGGGCGGCCGCCGACGCCCCGGTCAGGACCGGCAGCGTCATGCCGACGCCGAGGCCGGTCAGCATCATGCCGGGCAGGAGCGAGGTCGCGTAGGCCGAGCCGGTGTCGAGCGCGGCGGCCCACCACAGGATGCCGGCGGCGAACAGTACGGTTCCCGCCAGCGCGATGCGACCCGCGCCGAACCGGGCCACGGCGGGCCCGATCCGCAGGGCGACCGGCGGCACCAGCAAGGGACCCGGCGCGATGGCGAGGCCGGTGCGCAGGGCGGAGTAGCCCCATACGCCCTGGCACCACAGCACCGCTCCGAGCAGCATGCCGGCGAACGCGACGGTGAAGAGCGTCAGGGCGGCCGCAGCGGATGCGAACGCCGGAACCCGGAACAGTGGCAGCTCGACGATCGGCACGGGGTGGCGGGCCGAGCGCAGGACGAACCAGACGCCGAGCAGCACCGCGGCGGCCAGTCCGCCGAGGGTGGCGGCGCTCGTCCAACCCCAGTCGGGAGCCTTGACCAGGCCGAGCGCGAGCGTGGCGATCGATCCGGTGAGGAGGGCGGCGCCGAACAGGTCGGGCAGCGCGCTCTTGACCGCCCCGGCGCGCCCGGGCGACGGCAGCACCTTGATGCCGAGCGCGATCGCCGCGATCCCCACCGGCACGTTGACGATGAACACCCAACGCCATCCGGCCTCGACCAGCAGTCCGCCGGCCACCGGCCCGAGTCCGGCGGCGATCCCGCCGATCGACGCCCAGGCCCGCACCGCTCCGGCACGCTTCTCGGGCGCCGTCGTGTCGAGCAGCAGCGCGAGCGAGGTGGGCATCAACAGCGCGGCGCCGGCGGCCTGTACGAGCCGTGCCGCGACCAGCGTCCCGACGCCGGGAGCGAGCGCGCAGCCGATCGAGGCGAGGGTGAACACCGCCAGTCCGGTCAGGAAGACCAGCTTGTGCCCGGAGCGGTCGGCGATGCGGCCGGCGACCACGAGGAGCGCCGCGAAGACGATCGCGTAGCCGTTGAGCACCCAGGAGAGGGAACCGAGGCCGCTGCCGCCGTACGAGCGGCCGATCTCCGGGAGGGCGACGTTGACGATGAAGAGGTCGAGGTTCGACATGAAGACCGCCGCCGCGACCGTCGCGAACACGGCTCGGGATGCGTGAGGTGGGTTTGATATTCCAACTGTCATGCGGCGGAGATTAGTCGTGTGAGTTTGAAAACACAACGGAGTGGGGGGATGATGGGGACGTGACCTCGAATGCGAAACAGGCCGAGAACGCGGTTCCGCACCCCGAAGTGCCCGGTCGGCCGTGCTCCGTGGCCGCCGCGCTGCAACTCATCGGCGAACGCTGGGCCCTTCTGGCGGTCCGGGAGATCTTCTACGGCAACCAGCGCTTCGACCGGATCGTCCGCAACACCGGCGCCCCCCGCGACCGCCTCGCCGCCCGATTGCGCGCACTGGAGGAGGCGGGCGTGGTCGAGCGCCGCGCCTACAGCGAGCGCCCACCGCGCTTCGAGTACCACCTCACGGAGGCCGGCCGCGATCTCGCGCCGGTGATGCGGGCGATGCTGACCTGGGGCGATCGCTGGGCGGTGGACACTCCACCGGTCGCCTTCCGGCACCGCGGCGGACCCGGCTCCGCGCACGAGGTCGAGCACGACCTCGACCCGGCGTCGACGTGCCGGACCTGCGGCGAGGAGGTCGCGCCGGGGAGCCTCACCCTCGACGTACGGGCGCCCGGATGGGACCAGGCCGGACCGACCGAGGGCTCCTGAACCGAGCGGCGATCGCCGACCCGGGCTCGGGGCCGCCGCTTGAGCCCAGGTCTGAGCCCGACGTCCACTGTGACGCCCAAGGGCCGCCAGCCCTTAGCCTGTTGGCATGCCGGAGCTTGCCGTCCCGGGCCGCGCGGGCGGCCGGATCACCCTACGTGCCGCGGACGCCCTGTGGGCCGACCTGACGGCCGACAGCGCCGTGCCGACGGCCTCCGAGGTGTTTGCCCGCCCTGCCGCCCGTGGCCGAGCGGGGTACGCCCTGCTCGGCTGCCGTGTGGTCGCGATGATCGAGGCGAGCGACGGCCGGTGGAGCGTTCCCGAGGCGGAGGTGCGCAGCGCGGCAGCGGAGATGAACGCGGTCGAGCTGGACGGCCGGGACCTGGTCCGCATCGGCCCGTTCCGCGGCGTCCCGCGGCAGGAACCCGACGGGGGAACGTCGCTGCGATGGCGCGCGCGCATCATGTGGGAACTGCAGCAGCCTTGCTCCCCGACGGAGTCGGGCGCCCCGGAGCGGGCGGCACGAAACGAAGGCGGCGGCCGGTCGTGTCAGCTGGCGGGGATCGACTGGCGGCGGATGCTCGTCGAGAAGTCCCACGACCGCGCGGTGCGGACCTGGTGGCTGCCGCGCGCCCTGGTCCGACTGCTCGACGCGGCCGAACACGCCGAAACGCGCTGGCTGCACGCCGAACGGACCCGCCGGACGGGCGCGGCCGTCACCGAACCGCCCTCCCCGCGCCGCGGGCCCCGATCCACCGGCGACCCGCAGGCGACCGGCCACGACCGCCCGACCGCCCCGTCGCGCCCGTACGAAGGGGAGCTGGAAGGTCACCTGTACGCGGTACTCAGCAGGAAGGCCGGTACCGCCCGCAAGGTGGCCGGGTGGGCGTGCTCCGTCTGCCGCACCGCCCCCGCCGCCGTGCTCGACCACTGCCACGAACACGGCTACGTCCGCGCCCCCGTGTGCCAGTCCTGCAACACCCACGAACGCCCCGACCACCTCTACAGCAACGACGTCCGCGTCGCCGACCACTACACCCGCCTCTTCGACACCCACGCCGCCGACTGGCTCCGCCACTGGCACCGCTGTCCCGGCTGCCGCACCCGCAGCACCCTGCCGCTGCCGCACCTCGCCGCATGGACCGCGCACACGGCCTGCCGATCCCTGCGCCCGACCCACATCGCCGCCCGCGGGCGCCGACCCTGCGGCGTGCTGCGCGCCTACTGGACCGGCAGCCACCGCGCGCCCCGCTCCTGCCTGCTCACCGTCGCCGTCGACTTCTGCCCTTCCGGCGAACACCGCGTCCTGGCGCGGATGCCCTACCGCGAAGCCGTCGAGCGCTTCGGCACCTGGCTGGCCGAGACCGCCCCCGCCGTGGCCGCCGCGGCCGGACCGGAGCGCTTGGACGACCTCCCCATCCGGTCCCGGCCGGTCGTCGTCGACACCGGCGGCGAGGGCCTGGCACTGTTCTGACCAGCCAGTATCGAGGAAGCGGTGGCTCTCGTGGGGTCCTCGCCACCACTGCGGCCCGGCGTCTCGGCGGCATCGGGCAGAGCGGGCGGGCTCCCACAGGTCACCCCCGAAGGTCGGCCGGGACGTGCGTGAGGGAGCGGCCCCGGACGTCGAGCAGGCGGCCCACGCGTTTGGCCGACCGCAGGACGAGGATCCGGTCGCGGATGAGCAGGCCGAGCGCCTGGGTGATCTGCTTCTCGAAGCGGAGCAGGTGCTCCAGCGAGTTGACCCAGACCGCGAAGCCGAGCGTGTACGCGTCGACGGAGGAGAAGACGGAACGGATCTCGGGATGGCGGGCGAGCAGCGCGACCCGGTGGTCCAGCTGGCCGATGGCCGCGTCCGCGAAGAAGTGGGCCTGCACCGGGAAGCGGGACGCCGAGCGGGCCACCTCGGTCCGCAGCGTGATCTGTCCGTTGCCCAGCAGTTGTTCGAGTCGTCTGCGGGTCCACGTCTCGTTCGTCCCGCACACCTGTGCCAGCCGGGGGACGGAGGCGCGGCCGTCGCGGCCCAGTTCCAGGGCCATGGCCCAGTCCTCGTCCGACAGCTCGCTCCAGGGACCGGACAGGCGGTCGCCGGCGCCGCGACGGACCTGCCCCACCTGGGAACTGTCCAGCGTGGACAGGCGCCAGCGGCTCCCGTCGGTGAAGCGGCGCAGCGCGAAATGGGAGCGTACGGCCCGGATGTGCGCGATCGACTGGAACCCCTCGATCACGCGCCCCGCCAGCTCCTCGTAGGTCCGCGCGGCCGCGACGACGAGCAGGTCCCGGGCGCCGCTGGCCACGTCGACGGTGATGCACCAGGGCTCGGCGCAGACCGCCCGGGTCACCTCGGCGAGCCGCCCGTGCTCGCACTCGATCTCGACCAGCGCGAACTGGGTGCCGGGTTCCAGCGCGGGGTGGCAGGTCACCCAGGCAGTACCCGCCTCGTGCAGCTGTCGCCAGCGGCGGGCCACGGTGGTCGCGTCGATCGACAGGACCCGCGCCACCTTCGTCCAGCTCGCGCGGGGCGCCAGCTGGAGGGTGTGGAGGATCGCCTGGTCCAGCTCGCTCAGATCGCCGGAATCGGGCGTTTCTCGGTTCATATCACCACTCATGCTGCTACGAAGGCGGTACAGGGCGCGACTCGGCGAGGATTCCCGGGCGGCTCCACCACGGCTTCACGCTCCCTCGGCTGCCGCGCCGCCGTCGTTCCGACACGGCTCCCACCTGCCAGCAATCCCGTCCGAGTGGCCTTCACCATGCGATGTCCCGTGACCTACGCCCGGCTCGTGGACGGCGCCGTGTGCGCGTCGGCGACCGTGGCCTCCCTGCTCGCCCTGGAGCAGAACCATTCGAGCGGCCTCCTGCCCGCGTACGCGGCCTCGGTGCTCGTCGCCGGGGTCGCGGCCGCCTCGCTGCTGCTGCGCCGGCGGGCGCCGGGGCTCGTCATGGCGTTGGCCCTGCTCAGTACGCTGTCCTCCGCCGATCCGACCCTGCTGATCTTCGCGGCGTACGCACTCGGGGCCTATGGCGATCAGGGCCGATGGGCGGGGACCGGCCCTGCGCTCATGGTCGCGGGCGCCAGCGCGGTGTACGTCTGCACCCGTTCGTGGGTGGATCCCGCGCAGCTGGAGCTCTCCGAGATCGCCTACGAGACCTTCGTCGCGCTGTGCTTCCCGGCCGCGGTCGGTGATCTGATGCGAAGACGGCGGGTGGTGACCCGGTTGCTGCGCCGACGCCTGGTGGCGGCCGAGCGCGCGGTGGACCAGGCCGCCGAACAGGCTGTACTGGAGGAACGGACCCGACTCGCCTTCGACATCCACGACGGCCTGGGCTACCAGGCCACCGTGCTGCGGCTGCACGCCGAGGCGCTGCGCAACGCCCCCGGGATCCCGGATTCGGCGGCCGTCCTCGCGGCGACGGTGGAGGAGGCCGCCGGGGGAGTGCAGCGGGACCTGCGCGCGCTGCTCGACGTACTCGGGGGAGGCGACGGGGAGCGGGCGCGCGGCGGGCCGCCGTACGCGCAGTTCGCCGCGGCGCTGGTCAGCAATCTGCGCGCGGCCGGGGTCGACGTGTCCCACCGGCGCACGGGGGAGCCCTATCCACTGCCCACCGGGGTGGACGACGTCCTGCGCAACTGCGGGCGGGAGGCGCTGACGAACGCCGTGAAACACGGGCACGGGGCGCCGGTCTCGCTCCACCTGGACTTCGGGGCCCGGGCGGTGACCCTGGAGGTGGGCCACGGGCCGAGTGCGGTGGGGTCTGTGGGGTCTGTGGGCTCGATGGGGTCCGGACGGGCGGGGCGGGCGCGGCGCGCGGGGCGGCGGCGGGGCGAGGGGATCGGGCTGGCGAGCATGCGCGAGCGGGTGGCCCGCGCGGGCGGCCGGATCGAGGCGGGAGGCACCGAGGACGGGGGCTTCCGGCTACGGGTGGAACTGCCGGTGGAGCTCGCGGGGCCGGAGGTCGGGGCGGGAACGGGTGTGGGGACCACCCGCTGATCGCGGGGCCGGGCCGGGGGCGGCTACCCCGGGTGGTTCGCGCGGGAGCGGTCGGTGTCGACCAGCCCGGCCTCGTACGCGAGGACGGCGGCCTGGGTCCGGTTGTCCAGCCCCAACCGCGTCAGCATGCGCGACGCGTACGTCTTGACGCTGGCCAGGGAGAGGTGGAGCGTCTCGGCGATCCGCTGATTCGTGTGCCCGGCTCCGATCAGCGCGAGCACCTCGCGCTCGCTGTCGGTCAGCCCGGCGATCTTCTCCATCATGCCCTCGAAGCCGACCGGTGTGCGCGCGTGCGCCCGGCTGACCAACTGCGCCATGATCTCGGGCGACATCACGGTGCCGCCCGCGGCCACCGTGCACACCGCGGTGGTCAGTTCGCTCCCGCTGAGGTCCTTGAGCAGGAAGCCGGAGGCGCCCGCCTGCAACGCCCGGATCACCAGGTCGTCGGTCTTGAAGGTGGTCAGGACCAGGACGCGTGGCGGGTCGTCCAGGCGCAGCAACTGGAGCGTGGCCTCCACACCGCCGATGTGCGGCATGTGCAGGTCCATGATGACGACGTCCGGGCGGAGCTCCCGGGCAGCGCTGATCGCTTCCGCGCCGTCGGCCGCCTCCCCGACGACGGCGAGCCCGTCGGAGGTCGCCAGGACCGAGCGCAGGCCCGAACGGATGAGGGCCTGGTCGTCAACAATCAGGACGCGGATCGTCACCGGCATTTCCTTCACTGCGGCAGGGACGCCGCCGAGCAAGGGCGGCGGTACGTCGTGGTGTCGGGGGTGCCGGGTCGACGGCACGGTGCGCGCCGGGGCAGGTGCCGCGGCAGCGGGCCACGGTGGGCATGAAACACCATATGTCACTTCTTCTCGGGAGCTCCTCCACGCCGGCCGGTGGGCGCGGGAGGTATCAACCATCGACGCCGACTGTCGACGACCGACGGCCTTGCGCGGTACGCGGAAGCTCATAACCTCGGCCCCAGTTCGCCCTCCGCGACCGCCGTTTCCGTCCTCGCCCTCCAGACACAGAACCCCGCCTCGACACGACAGACAGGGCCAGACATGCCTGGGTACGACTTCCACCCCCACCAGGAACACCGCAAGCGGCAGCAGAAGAAGATGCGGGAGGTGAAGAAGGAGCTCGGGCCCTTCGCGCGGAACGGTCCGTGGGCCGCCCCGGCGGCGGGCCGTGACCACCGGTCCATGACACCGGCCCAACTGTTCACGCTGGCGCTCTACATGAGCTCGACCCTGCCGAACGGACTGCCCGAACGCCCCGGCACCCTCCCCGCGTCCCCCGGAGCGGTACGGGAGCCGGGCTCCGAACCGCAGCAGCGGGGCGGCACGGGGCCGCAGGCGGAACCCTCCGTCACGGAGCCCGCGGTCACGGAGCCCGCGGTCGCCGAAGCCGCGGCGTCACCGGGCATGCTCGCCGCGCTGGACGCCTGGGCCAAGGGCGGTTGGGATCCCCTGCCCTTCCCGGGCGCCCACGGCGCGCCCGCCGCCGCTTCCGGGACGGGCGCCGGCAATGTCCCGCCGTTCGACGTCGATTCGATTCCCCTGCACGTGGACCCGCCGTCCTTCCTCGCCCGTCACAAGCACAAGGTGTTCCGTACGGCGCTGATGAGTCCGGTCTATTCCCCGCAGGGGGAAACCCTCCGGTCCACTCCGTGGAACACGGTGGAGAGGTACGCGCACCACCGCAGGACCCGCCACCCGGACATCTGCAAGGTCCAATGGCCGGACGGGGACATCACCCGGCTCAGGATCAGATGCGACCCGCCGGTGACGGACGACGGGCGCTTCCTCAGCTATGTCCACGTCAGCATCGGCTTCAAGGACGGCCGGGCTCCGCTGGAGACGATCATGCCGGCCGACGGACGGTGGAAGTCCTCCACCGACGTGTTCAGCCCGGGGATCCTGAACGGGCACTGGAAGAAGACGTCCGACGTGACGGTCAGTCTCCTCGGCAGCGAGCACGTCGATGACACCCGATGGGGTACGAGGTTCACGCCGCCCCCCGCCCCCGCCGTGCACGTCTCGGTGGCCGGGACGACCAGCGGCCGGGAGGTGGCGACGCGTCAGCCGCTGCCCACCTACTCGCCGGCCGAGTACTCGGTGTACGAGCGGGCCTACCTCCCCTTCGGCATGACGACGGAGTACGCCAAGGTGGGCGCCGACCCCGACGGCGACACGAACGGCTGGGAGCACCTCGTCGACACCACCGGCATCAGGATCGTCAAGCCGGTGGGGGCGACGTTCCACAGGAGGATCGCCTACACGAAGACGTCGGGGTACGACCACCAGGTCGACTTCACCGCCGCCTTCCCGCGCACCAAGGACTACGACACGGTCGAGATCTGGGTGACCCCCACCCAGGGGAGCCCGTTCAAGGTGATGGACCTGGCCGCGGACGGAACGACCCACCGGACCGTCGAGGTGAAATCGCCGCGGCCCATCTCCAGCGTGTCGGCGAAGCCCCGGCAACCGGCCGGAAACCCCTGGACGATTCCGGACATGGAGTTCCGGGGGCGCCCGAACGCCTTCCCCGTCCAGAGCGATCCCGACTTCGGCCTCCGGCACCTGAACACGAAGGCCGGCAGTTCGGTCAAGCCGCACGACATCGCCTTCGACCCGGTGCCCGCCCCGTGGTACGCGATCTTCTCCGCCGACACCTGCCGCATCACGGTGCCCTCCGGTCGGTACGACGCCGCCCTGGCGACCGTCGAGCGCAGCGGGTACCCGGGCTACGACAACATCGACCGCACGGCGCACCCCCTGATCAAGGCGGGCACCAGCCTCGGCGTCGCGTGCCCGGACAAGTCGACGACCACCATCACGCCGATCCTGTGGCCCGGCCGGTACCGCCCGGGACCGGTGGCCGAGTTCCCCACCCCGCCGACCCCCGAAGGCATGACGGCCGTCGCCGACGGCCCCGGCTGGACGAAGAGCATCTCCCTGCCCCGGATCATCGACGAGGCGACGGGCACGACGGCGCCGGAAGCGCTCCGCTTCCCGGAATACGTCATGCGGAAGGAGAACGGAGCGGTCCGCTGGCCGCAGATCTGCGATGTCTACCTGGACCCGGCCCGCCCCGGCTTCCTCATGGTGGGATGCGATGCCAACGGGGCCTTCGACACGCTCCAGGTCGAGCTGACGGAAGGGGGCTCCTACCGGATCCACGAGCGCGTACAGGCCAACGGAACCGTGTACGCCGTCCAGCTCCCGAGCAATGCACCCGACCCGTTCGGCGGAGACTTCAGCCTCACCGTGACCGGCTGCCGAAGCACCTCCCACGCGCAGCAGGTGTCCTTCCCGGTGCCGCTCAAGACGATGGCCGAGGACAGTGGCAGCACCTTCGGCGCTGCGGTCGGAGCGGCCACGCGGGGCGCCGACGGGGGCACCATCGACCCCGGCGGGAAGAACGTGATCCTCGCCGCCGGATCACTGGCGAGCACCGTGACGGTGATGACGGGGGACCCCTCCGTTCCCGACGCCCTGGTGAGCGTGGGGAACACCGGCGTGGTCATGGTGAACGCGGCACGCTACGGCCTGCAGCGGTCCGGGGCCTACGTCGCGGCGGACGCCCTGGGCAATGCGGCGCCCGTTCTCTCCCTCGCGGTGAACATCGGCTCCCTGGTCAACAGCGCCTGCAAGATGGACAAGGGCGCGATCGTGCTCGACGTCATCGCCATCAGCGGCGACATCGCCGTCATCGTCCTCACTTCCATGGGCGTCGCGGCGGCGCCGGTGGCTTTCGTCGGCCTCCTCTTCGGGCTGCCCGCCTTCTTCATGAGCGGCTCGGTGTCCACCGGCCCCATGACGGATCCGGAACTCTTCTCGAAGGCCCTCGTCGACGACACCCTCCCGCTGATCAAGGCCGCTCTGGTCAAGGCCGAGGAGGACACCTTCGACAAGTTCAAGCAGAACCTGTCGGGAGACTTCGCTCCGGAGGCGCTGCTGACGGCCTTCCACCAGGGTTGGAAGGGAACCGCCGAGAGGATCACGCTCAAGCTCTTGGAACAGTGGGAGAAGAGCTGGATGGAATGGATCGACAACCTGAAGCCGATGCCGGGACAGTGGATCGGCCACACGTGGCATCAGGACACGTCCCGGGCCGGACCGAACTCCATGCCGCATACGGACACCCTCCGCAAGGGCCTGGAGAAGCACGGGTACTTCGGCTGGACCTCGGAGGGCGACGTGAAGGCCCTGTACCGGCTGCTCGCGCGGTCGACCATGGCACAGCTGCGGCAGAACGCCGACGTGCTCACGGGCGGGACGGGTTTCTCCTCGGACAACGTCAGGCTTCCCGACCTCGGTTCCTTCCTCTCCTGACGAGACACCGAGTGCGTTGTCACCAATATTCAGATGAGCTGACAAGTAATCAGTAGGGGTTAACTTTCTGCGCGACCCCTTATGTGACGTTGGCATGCCGGGCTGTCATATTCCTGTCAGATTGCCCGGCTCATCTCGTTGCACCCATCGGGGAAGGCAGGAACATGGGCAAATTCAGGTACGGAACCACGGCGTCGGTGATCGCGCTGGCCGCCTTGGGATCGCTCGCCGCCACGGGAGGCACGGCTCACGCGGAAGCGGGCCAGGACACCATCAGCATGCTGAAGCAGGAGAAGACCCAGTGGTGCTGGGTCGCCTCCGGGCTGACCATCGCCAAGTTCCAGGGCTTCGGCTCCACACAGGCGGACTTCTGCACCAGGGCCCAGCCCTACTACGGCTGCAACAACCAGCCCGCCACGCTCGACGACATGGCCAAGGGTTGGAGCAGCCTCGGCATGACCCACCTGGGCTCGGGCCTGAACAGCGCGGCCACGTTCAACCAGGTGTACACCGACGTCAAGGCCGCCCGGCCGATCGGCGCCCGCATCGGGTGGTCGTCCGGTGGTGGCCACATGAACGTGGTCTACGGCTTCGACACGGCGAACAGCACGATCGCCGTGGCCGACCCGTGGCCGGACACCACCACGTACACGTGGTGGAGCTACAACGACTACGTGAGCAACAGCTCCTCCAAGTGGACCCACTCCCGCATCGGCATCTCCCGCTAAGGCAGGCGACATGCGTGACACCAGTGGCACCAGCAGCACCGGCATCAGTAGCACCATGGTCTCCGGCGGGCGGGCGGCTCCCCGCGCCTCCCTCCTCTCCCTCTGCATCGCACTGAGCGCGTCCGCACTGCTGTCCGTGGTCGGTCCGGCCCACGCGGCCCCGGCCAAGGATCCGCTCCCCGCCGACATCCCCGACTACCAGGCCGCCCTCGACGCGGTGAAGTCCCCCGAGGTCCTGGGCGCCGTCTGCCGTTTCCTGCGGACTCCGCTGCCCGCCGGCGGCGGCGACGGGCAGGTGCAGACGATTCCCGACACCGTCGAACCGTGCCGGGGCCTCCCGGTCTTCACCGTCCGGGACCCGCTCGCACAGAACGAGATCACCCCGGGGTTCGCCGCGGGCACCGCCGCACCACTGCCCACCGAAGCGATCCGGCTGACGCGGTTGGTCTCCTCCTTGAGCACCACCGTCAACGGCCGCGACGCCACCGTCATGCTCGCCCCCACCCAGGGCGGCGGCTGGCACCTGGCGGGCGTGCGCGACGGCGACGGTGACGCCGCATACGCCGGCAAGGCCACCGTGGGCACGCTGGTCTTCACCGAGCCGCAGATCCGCGGCTGGTACCGGCTGGGGCTCACCACCGTCACCCCGCTCAACGACCAGGCCCGACAGGGGCTGGACGGCAAGGAGTCGGTGTCGCTGAGCGACTACCAGAAACTGGTCAAGGCCCGCTACGCGGACAAACTCCCCGGGTCGGAGTACGCGGGCAAGGGCTACTCCAGCGGTTACGGCGCCCCGCCCGGAGGTGATGACACCCCGTCCTCGGCCCTGCTGCTCGCAGGCGGCGGCGCCACGGCACTCGCCTTCGTCGGCGCGGCCGCAGTGCTGCGCCGCCGTCGGCGCACCGGCACCAGCACCGGCACCAGCACCGGTACCGGCACTGACACCGTCTGAGGCACACCCCGTACAACCGGCTCCCCGTTCCGGCAACCGGCCGGATCGGGGGGCCTTCGGCCCTGTCGTGCGGCGCGTCGAGTCGCCCCGGGAAGCGGCCGGGGTGGCCGCTCGGCGACGCGAGCGTGCGTGCGCCCGCCCGCCCGCCCGCCGGGAATACCCCGGCAGCACTCCTCGTTCCCACTCATGGTTGAAAGTGAAACAATCATGGAGAGGGAGCCAAAGAAGTCATGGGAGCCACGGGAGCCATGCAGTTCGGGATCTTCACCGTCGGTGACGTCACGGCCGATCCGACGACCGGACGCGCACCCAGCGAGCACGAGCGCATCAAGGCCATGCTCGCCATCGCGCAGAAGGCCGAAGAGGTCGGCCTCGACGTCTTCGCCACCGGCGAGCACCACAATCCGCCGTTCGTCCCCTCCTCTCCGACGACTCTGCTCGGCTACATCGGCGCGCGCACCGAGTCCCTGATCCTGTCCACGTCGACGACGCTGATCACCACCAACGACCCGGTGAAGATCGCCGAGGACTTCGCGATGCTCCAGCACGTCACGGACGGTCGCGTCGACGTGATGATGGGCCGCGGCAACACCGGCCCGGTCTACCCGTGGTTCGGCAAGGACATCCGCGACGGCATCGACCTGGCCGTCGAGAACTACGCGCTGCTGCGTCGGCTGTGGGACGAGGACGTCGTCACCTGGAAGGGCAAGTTCCGCACCCCGCTGCAGGCCTTCACCTCCACTCCGCGCCCACTGGACGGCGTGGCGCCCTTCGTGTGGCACGGCTCCATCCGCTCGCCGGAGATCGCCGAGCAGGCCGCGTACTACGGCGACGGCTTCTTCCACAACAACATCTTCTGGCCCGTCTCCCACACCCGGCAGATGGTGAACCTGTACCGGCAGCGCTACGCCCACCACGGGCACGGCACCCCCGAACAGGCCATCGTCGGACTCGGAGGCCAGGTGTTCATGCGCAAGAACTCGCAGGACGCGGTGCGCGAATTCCGGCCGTACTTCGACAACGCGCCGGTGTACGGTCACGGCCCGTCCCTGGAGGAGTTCACCTCCCAGACACCACTGACCGTCGGCTCGCCGCAGCAGGTCATCGAGCGCACCCTGTCCTTCCGGGACTACGCCGGTGACTACCAGCGTCAGCTCTTCCTCATGGACCACGCGGGCCTGCCCCTCAAGACCGTCCTGGAGCAGCTCGACCTGCTCGGCGAGGAAGTCGTGCCGGTGTTGCGCAAGGAGTTCGCGAACCTGCGCCCGGCCGGTGTACCGGACGCGCCGACGCATTCCGCCCGCGTGGCAGCGGTCCGGAACGCTCCGGTGACGGACGCGGAGGCATGATGAAGCTCGTCGTCGTCACAGCGGGCCTGAGCACCCCCTCCTCGACGCGCCTGCTGGCCGACCGCCTCGCGGCGGCGACCGTGGCGCACCTGGACGCCGAGGCCGCAGCGAGCGAGCTGATCGAGACGATCGAGACGATCGAGCTGAGGGAACTGGCGACGGAGATCGGCCAGCACCTCGTCATGGGGTTCCCGCCCGCGCGACTGGCCGCCGCGCTCGACGCCGTGGCCGCCGCGGACGGCCTGATCGCCGTGACGCCGGTCTTCGCCGCCTCCTACAGCGGTCTGTTCAAGTCGTTCTTCGACCTCATCGACAAGGACGCCCTGACCGGGAAACCGGTGCTCCTCGGAGCGACCGGCGGCACACCCCGGCACTCCCTGGTCACCGAACACGCCATGCGCCCGCTGTTCACCTACCTGCGCGCCCTCGTCCCGCCCACCGCCGTGTACGCGGCCTCGGAGGACTGGGGCGACGCGGGGCTGGACCACCGCATCGCCCGGGCGGGCACGGAACTGGCCCGCTTCATGGTCGCCGCCGCACCCACCCGTGCCTCTTCCGCCCCCTCTGTCCCCGCTGTCCCCGCTGTCCCCGCTGTCCTCACCGCGAGCGCTCCCCGCTCGCCGACCGGATCGATCACCTCGGTGGATCCGGCGGACGGCTTCAAGGTGATCCCGTTCGAAGAGCGCCTGGCCGCGCTACGGTCCGAGTAGGGGAGTTGCTCGACCTCTTCCGTCGGGTACGGCCTCTCAGACCCCGGTGGACAGTGCCACGTGGCGCCACTGGTCGAGTTCGCTCCGCACCAGATCCAGCTTCGCCTCGACGCGCTCGACCGCATCCGCACCCAGTTGCAGGCGCAGCGGAGGCTCGGCGACCTCGGTGAGGTCGACGATGGCCTTCGCCGCCTTCACCGGATCGCCCGGCTGGTGGCCGTCGTTCCTGGCCAGCGCCTCGCGCACCGGCCCGGCGCCGGCGAGGTAGTCGGGGATGGAGGCCGGTTCGACCCGCATGCTGGAGCTGCTGAGGAAGTCGGTGCGAAACCCGCCCGGCTCCACGATCGTGACGCGGACGCCGAGCGGCGCCAACTCACCGTGCAGCGCCTCGGAGACGCCCTCGAGAGCGAACTTCGACGCGCCGTACAAGCCCGCCGCCGGAGCAGTGGCGAAGCCGCCCACGGAGCCGATGTTCAGGACGTGCCCGGAGCGCTGGGCGCGCAACGTCGGCAGGGTCGCCCGCAAGGTGTTGAGCACGCCGAAGACGTTGACGTCGAACAGTGCTCGGGCGGCCTCGTCGGAGACCTCCTCGATCGCGCCGATGAGGCCGTAACCGGCGTTGTTGGCCACGATGTCGATCCGGCCGAACCTCGCCAGGCCGGCCTCCACCGCCGCCGCCAGCTGCTCCGGCTCGGTGACGTCCGCGTCCACCGCCAGCAGCCCCGCACGCCCTTGTGGGTACGCCCGGCGCACCGCGGAGGCGTCCCTCGCCGTGGCGATCACGCTGTGCCCCCGGTCCAGCGCCTCCCGGGTGATCTCGGCGCCGAGCCCACGCGATGCCCCGGTGACGAACCAAACGCTCATGTTCTCCCCTGTTCCACTGTTCCCCTGTGCCGCCGTTCTCATGACCCGACGGGCCGATGACCAGACGCTAGAACCTAGAGTCGGGTCTAGATCAACAGTCGGCTGAGGAAGGGGGTGCTCATGGACCTGAGCATCGGTGAGGTGGCGCAGCGCAGTGGACTGAGCGTGCACGCGCTGCGGTTCTACGAGCGGGAGGGCCTGTTCGCCAACCCCGTGCGCCGCCTGTCCAACGGCCGCCGGGTCTATCACGAGGAAGACCTGGAGTGGCTGGCCATCTGTACGAAGCTGCGCTCCTCCGGCATGTCCCTCGCGGTGATCCGGCAGTACATCGAGCTGGCCAGGCAGGGCCCGGGCAACGAACACGAGCGCCTCCAGCTGCTGCGCCGGCACGAGGCCCAGGTGGAGGCGCAGATACGGGAGTTGCAGGGCACCCTGGACGTGATGCGGTACAAGGTGCGCATCTACGAGGAGCACCTGGCCCGCGGTGAAGCCGACCGGCTCTGGAATCCGTCCTCCTCGGACGCCGCGCCCGACGGCCCCGTCGATCGGTAGGGCGGATGGCTCCGCAGGTGCGGCGCGGAACTCCGGCCGCCGCCTGGGTACGGCTCGCTTCACCGCACGAGGAACCTGGTGACCTGCCGCGCCACGCCCTCCAGGTCGGCGTCCGGCGGTAGCGGGAGCGTGCCGCTGAGCTGCAGCGCCGTGAATCCGTGGACCAGCGACCAGGCCGCCAACGTCGCGATCTGAGGGTCCCCGTCTTCGGCGCGGGCGGCCAGGAGGGCTGCGCCGCGGCGCAGTGATTCGCCCGCGCGGGCCCGGGCGGCGTCCAGGTCGGCGGAGTCCGTGTGGCACAGGCCGGGTTGGAACATCACCTCGAAGTGCCCGCGATGGGTCAGCCCGAACCGTACGTAGGCGACGCCGACCTCGGCGAAGTCGCCGCTCCGTTCCCAGGTGGCGTCGAGCGCGTCGGCGAAGAGGTCGAACCCTTCGACAGCCACTGCGGTGAGCAGACCGGCCTTGTCGCCGAAGTGGTGGGCGGGCGCGGCATGGGAGACCCCGGCCCGTCGGGCAAGGTCGCGCAAGCTCACCGCGGAGGCACCGGTTTCCTCGATGGCCTCGACGGCTGCGGTCAGGAGCGCGCGGCGGAGATCGCCGTGGTGGTAGCTCTGACGGTCTGCGGCGGGGCGGGACGCGGAGGAGGGGGTTGTCATGGGATCAGCTTACCTGGATCTAGGCATTGACAGGATTGGTGGGATGAGTGAATCTTTCCAGTGTCAAGTTCTGGGAATTCGAAGGGTGAACACGCAATGGCTCCCGTGATCGTGCTCGTCGTCGGTTGGATCCTGGCCCGCCTCGCGGGAATGCTCGGCCTCTCCGTTCTGGACGGCTGGCAGCCCGCGTTGTGCCTCGCGTTGGCGTTGATGTTCACGCTCACCGGCGTTGCCCACTTCACGGGGCGCCGAGCCGAGATGATCGCGATGGTCCCGCCCGCGCTGCCCCGGGCGGACCTGCTGGTGACGGCCACGGGGCTGCTCGAACTGGCCGGAGCCGGCGGCCTGTTGCTTCCTGTGACGCGCCCCTTGGCCGCGATCGGGCTCACGGTCATGCTGCTGGCGATGTTCCCCGCCAACGTCCACGCCGCCCGGTCCGGGCTCACGCTCGACGGGAAGCCCGTCATGCCACTGGTGCCGCGCACCTTCCTCCAGGTGGTCTTCGTGTCGGCGTGCGTCCTCGCCGCGCTCTGACCACCGAGCACCGCGCACTGCCCTGATGCGCGCGCAGCCGATTCGAAGGGAGGCGGTCCAGGCGTCCGCGACCACCGGTCCCGGGCGACGGTCTCTTGCCCCGGCTGCGGCGGAGCGCAAACGGCCGCTGCCGCTTCCGTCCACGCCGGCGCCCTTCCACCCGTGTTGACCTGCGGCGAAAGTAGTTCTTGCCCGACGGACACCGGTCCGGAAGGGACTCGGACCGGAAAGCGCCGCCGCGGGACGCGACCGGGTCGGGGCGCCAGGGCACCAGCCGACCAGGGTGACTTGCCGACAGCACTCAAGAACGGAAGACCTTCGTGATTCGCATGCGCAGCGCCCGGGACACCGCGGTCCTCACGCTCTTCCTCATCGCCCCGCACTTCGCTGCCGGATCGGCGCCCGCGGCGCCCCCCGAGTCGGCTCCGCCGCCGGCGGTGCCGGACTCCATGGGCCGCCAGTAGTAACGACCCGGAGCCGGGCACGGCCAGGCTCCGCCCGCACCGACCACCGGTCGACTCCGCAGCCCGATGGCTCGTAGCCCTCCTCGCGACGGGCCGGGCCCCAAGAGCACCCACGCCGTCAGGAAGCCACCCGAACGCGGACTTCCAGCAGGCGGCCGCGCCCGCAGGTCCGTCGATCGGCCTGCCGAAGTCGCCGCCGCATCCCCGGCCGCACGACTTCCCCGAAGGCCTCTCCCAAAAACCTTCCCCACGGGCCTTTCCCGCAGCCCTTTCCCACGCCCCGTACGCCGCGCACTCAGGCCGGCCACGCGAGGTTCTCCTCCGCGAGCTGACGAGGGCTGCCCACAAGCCCGACCGCCGTGGGACCACCGCCTTCTTCGCACCACCCACCCATCTGGAGTTTTCGATGACCCGTTCCCTGCGCCGTTCGTCCGCCACCGCCCTGCTCGCCGCGGGCCTCGCCTCCGTCGTGCTGACCAGCGCGATCCCGGCGCGGGCAGCACAGGCCCCCGCGGCGCCGGCCGCCTCGCAGACCACCAAGGCCGACACGGGCACCATCACGCCGTTCACGCCGACCGTGCCCAACCCGACCACCGCCACGAAGGCGGAGCTCGCGGCGGCCGCTGCCAAGACCGCGAAGCCCGGCCAGATGTTCCTGGCCCCGCAGGCACAGGCCGCCGCCGCCGATTCCAGCACCGGCGGTCGGATCAGCCGCACCGAGGTCATAGCGCGAGCCAAGACCTGGGCCGACGCCGGGGTTCCGTACAGCATGACGAGCTACCGCTCGGACGCCAACGGCCGCTACCGCACCGACTGCTCGGGCTTCGTCTCCATGGCCTGGAACCTCGCCTCCTCCTCGGCCAACAACTGGGGCGAGACGACGGGGAGCCTGCTGGACTTCACGTCCTCCATCGCCAAGGAGTCCCTGAAGCCCGGTGACATCCTGCTCAACCCCGCCTCGGGGGCCCTCGGCCACGTCGTCATCTTCAACGGCTGGGCCAACGCCGAACACACCCGGTACGACGCCTACGAGGAGGCCGGCAGCACCGGCGCGGTGCACCACGAGATCCCGTACCCGTACTACTCCGGCCACGGCACCTTCAGCCCCCGCCGCTACGACAACATCACCGACGCCGGTAACGGCGACCTGACGGGTGATGGGAAGGCTGATCTGGTGGCGCTTGAGGCGGATGGTTCGATCTCGGCCGCTGATGGTACGGGGGGCGGTTTCACCAACTACCACACGATTGCGAGTGGTTTTGGTCTGCATGTGAATGCGGACCGGTTGAATTACGTGGACGCGGACGGTGATGGGAAGGCGGACCTGATCGGTCTGGAGACGAACGGGTCGCTCACCTTGGCCAGGGGCACGGGTAGTGGTTTCACCGACTACCACACGATTTCCGGTGGTTACGGGGAGTACGTGAACAACAGTCGGCTGAAGTTCGGTGACATCACCGGTGACGGTAAGGCCGATGCGTTGGCGGTGGAGAGCGATGGGTCGCTGACCTTGGCGGTCGGGATGGGGAACGGTTTCACCAATTTCCACAACGTCGCGACCGGTTTCGGTGAGTACGTCACCGGTAGTCGGTTGAAGCTGGCCGACATCACGGGTGACGGCAAGGCCGACCTGATCGCTCTGGAGAACAACGGGTCGCTGACCATGGCCGTCAGCAACGGTGACGGGTTCTCGAATTACCACACGATCTCCGGTGGTTACGGGGATTTCGTCGGCAATGACCGTCTGCGTTTCGGTGATGTCACCGGTGACGGCAAGGCCGACATCCTCGCGGTCGAGCCCGACGGCAGCCTCACCCTCGGCACCGGTACCGGCGACGGTTTCAAGGACTTCCGCAAGGTCGCGACCGGCTTCGGCACCTACGTCAACGACCACCGCCTCCAGCTCGCCGGCTGACCCGCCCCGCGCGAGAAACCCCACACGCCCCCACGGGTCGCCATCCGTCGACCGCCCTCGGTCCGTCTCGCAGGTCCCGCCGCAACTCCGCGGCGGGACCGAGCCGTCCGGCGCCGTCACAGGATGCGGACCCTTCCTTCGCGGAGAGTGAGCACGTACCGTGAAGGGGTGCGATGCAGCCGTTGTGGGGCGCAGATCGATACCGGAAGCCTGCTGCTGATACGCGACCACGACGTCGCGAAGACGGTCCAACTGTTGCGCGGGGAACTGGACTTCCTGCGCTGCGCGACGGGATGCCACACGACCGTACCCGCCAAGGTCTTCTACTGGGCGTCCACCGAGCAGAGCCTGATCCGCTCGCACGAGTCGTCCGAGATCGGCACGCCCGACGCTCTGCGTGCGGCGCTGCGCGAGCGGATCGAACAGAACCAGAGCAAGGATCGGGATCGAAGCCGGGATCAGCGCGAGGACCAGGACCAGGACCCGTACCGGGAGTGGGTGCAGGAACTGGCGCAGGGGCAGGGTCAGGACCGGGGGCAGCAGCGGGAGGGGGCGAGCCTCCTCGCCGATTCGCCCGCCCACTTCAAGCACCTGGTCGGCGCACTGCTGCGGCTCCGGATCGAGGCGGTGCTCGGGTGGTTCACCGAGGCGGAGTACGCGGAGCTCGACCTGCGCTGGCGGGAGCTGACCGGGGCGGTCTACTCCGCGCTGGCGGTCGCCGCGGCGGGGGTGCTGCCGCGGGTCAGGGTCGACCCGGATGAGGGGGTCGCCGTCCTGGGCTCCTGCCAGGCGCGGACGTGGCAGAACCTCTGCGCGGCGTGGGCCCTACGGGCGCGCGGGTTGCCGAGGACCTTCGAAGAGGACCTGCGTACGTACGTGGACGGGTCACCGCCCATCGGCGACGCGCTCGGCCTGTTCTCCGCCGCCGTCGCCCGCGTCCCGCGGACCGGGGCCAAGGGCGAGCGCGAGTGGTTCTACTGCGCCCGGGCCGTCGAGGCCGTCCTCCACCACAGGGCCGGCCTGTCGAACCCGGCCTCCCTCGACTGGGCGATGGAGTACATGAGCCTGGAAATGCGGGTGCGGCGGGCCTGGATCGGTACGTCGCTCGGCGAACGGCTGCGGCTGAGCGAGGAACACCTGCGCCCCACCGTGTCGGCCTTCGACCTCGGCCGCCTCATCGAGCTGGAGAAGGGGCTCCGCATCGACGCCTTCCAGCGGCGGCCGCGCCGAGTCGGCAGGAAGTGGAACAAGACGGAGGAGCACATTCAGCAGGCGGCGGTCAGGGCGGGCCACCCGAACCTCGCCGCACGGCTCGCCGACCACATCGCCATCCGTTTTCCCGAGAACGAGGTCGGCGTCGCCCTGGCCGGCATGATCGACGGACTCGGGGTCGGGTCCCTCGGCATGGTGCGCTCCCAGATCTACTCGGGACTGGCGCACCACGGCACGGACGCGGACTTCGATCTGGTCCACGCGGCTCTGGAACGCAAGACCGGGCCGTTGAACGCCACGGTGCTCATGGGCGAGGCGCTGATCACCGCGCGGAACGCGGCGGGCGCCCTGCGCATGCTGGAACGCGTACAGGACCTCGAACCGGCACAGGACTTCCGCCGATCGGACCTGTCCGACGTCCGCGCCCTCGCGCTGACCCTCACCGGCCGCACCGAGGAAGCGCTCGCGGAGATCGGCGACCAGGACGCCTGGTTCACACCCGATCGCTGGCTCACCGCGGTCCACCCGTTCCCGCACAAGCACGTGATCACCACCGCCGTCGTGCTCCGCGAAAGCGGTCGGGTCGACCAGGCCCTGGCCCTCCTGGAACCGCAGTGGGCGAAGCTGCGGCCGAGCCTGCGCCCGTACGTCGCCGTGGAGCTGGCGCCGGCGTACTTCACCACCGGCAGGTTCGGCGACGCCGTGACACTGCTGAGGCAAGCTTTGGTCCACGCGCTCGAATTCTCCTCCCTCGTCACCCCGATCGTCCGGGCGCAGCTCCAATACGCGCTCCTGCGTGACGACGAGGAACCCGAAGAAGAACTGTGGGCCCTGCCGCTGCACTCGCTGGACATCCGCGGGCCGGGGGAGGTCACGAACCTCGGAGCCGTCCCGTACAGCCCCCTCGCTGACCTCTATGCCGCCATGGCCCGGCTGGAGGAGCTGCGACGCGGAGCCCCAGGGGCTGGAGCCCTGGACGGGCTGGCGGACCTGCGCGCGCGGGCGGCCTCCCGCGGCGACTGCTTCGTGCACCTCCAGGCCACCCGGGTGGAGGCCCTCGCCGAGGAGATCCGCGGCGGCGCCCCTGACGTGCGGGTCCCCGACGTGCGGGCCCCCGACTGGGGAGCCCTCGAACGGCTGGCCGTGGAGCAGTACCGGGTCGATCCGCCGGTCGAGTGCTTCGTGCGCCCCGCGGTCGCCGCGGTCTCGGCCGGCGCGCACCAGGACGCCCTCGGGCTCGTGCGGAGGGCCGACCGGCTCGTCGGCCGGGCGATGGAGGGGTTCTCCGACTTCGAGCAGGCCGCCGGCGTGGAGGTGGCGTACCCCGGTGACCTGCGGGAGATCCAGGGAGCGCTCCTGGACGGCGAGGGATGCGGAGAACTGCAACGGACGGTGGAGGAGCTGTGGAGGGACCCGGCGCGGCGGATGCTCACCTCGGGTGCCTCGGGTGCCTCGGGTGCCTCGGGTGCCTCCAGTGGCCACGAGGCCCGTGGCGCGTTCGCCGACGACCGGGCGCTCGCCGCCTTCTGCGACCGGACGGGGCTCGCACGCACCGCCGTCCTCGAACAGATCGAGCACGGCCCCGACCGGCGGTCGCTGGTCCTGACGCTGATCGAGGCCGGACGGACTCCGGTCACGGAGGTCGTCATGCCCCTGGACGATCTCGGTCCGCTCGCCGCCCGGCTCGGCACCCGCATCGCCAACTGGACCCCGAGCCGCCCCGGCGACCCCCTCGACGTCCCGCAGTGGCGGACGTTCACCAGCACGCTCCACGCCGTGCTCCGCGAACGGCTCGGCGCCGCCGACCACGTCGTCGTCATCGAGTCGCCGCAGTTGTACCGGCTGCCGTGGCACCTCGCCCTCGGGCCCTCCTGGACGTGCTCCTACGCGCCGAGCTGGGGATCGCTCATGCTGCGGCCGGACGCCGCGGTCGCACGCCCGGCCGTCGGTACGGTGTGCGCGCCCCGCTTCGGCGAATCCCGGGCCGTCGAAGCGGCCCTGACGGCGTCCCTGGTCGCGAGCCGGGCGGAGGCCGCCGCGGCCGAGCTCGCCTTCGCCTCGGCGGACGGGGAGCGGGCGGACGCCGCCGCGCTCGTCCGCATCCTCGAAGGCTCCGACCTCTGCACACTGCTCTGCCACGGCCTGGTCGACACCGGCAGCGCCTCCGTGTCGCTCCTGCTCTCGTCCGAGGGGCGGCTCCCGCCCGGTGACTCCCTGGCCGCCGCCCGTTCCGGCCCCGCCCACCGGTTCGACTGGCGGTCCGCGACGGCCGTCGCGCGCTCGCCCTCCGCGATCTTCTCCGCGGCCTGTTCGAGCGGGCTCAACCACGCCCGCGGCGGTCAGCAGGTCGGCCTGTTCAGCGCGCTCCGCCACCGTGGCCTGCGCACCCTGGTCGCGCCGCGCTGGGACATCCTCGCCGAGCAGGTGCTGCCGGTCCTCGACCGTTGCCGCGCCCTCGTGCTGTCCGGCAGCCCACCGGGCGTCGCCCTGCGCACGTCCTGTCTGGAAGCGGAACGGTCCGGCCTGCCCGGCTGGATCGCTTGGTCGATGGCTCTGGAAGGTGACTGGTAGATGACTCGGACCTTGACGTCGGCGTTGTCGGAGCGGGAGGTGGACCCCGACACCGTCCACCACACCCTGCGCTACTACCTCAGCGAACGGCTGGACGACCCGACCACGGAAGAGATGCGCGCCGAACTCGCCCGGGGATGGGGCCCGGACTTCGCGGCCGACCTGGACCGGCTCGCCGCCGACCCGCTGCTCCTGGAGAATGCCGCGCTCCTCGTCCTGTCGGGCGCCTGGGACGAGCCGGACCAGGCCGAGCGGATCCTCCGGATCGCCGCCGACGCCAAGGCCAAACTCCCCGTCATCGAGATCGGGATCATCAGCGTCGCCGCCATGTACGGCCTCTACCTGCTGCGCACCGGCGGCATCAGGCGCAGCCGGCGCACCACCATCCGGCGCGGGGACGGCTCGTTCGAGGAGCGGGAGACGGTCGACTACGCCGACCCGCTCGGCCCGATCGCCGCGCTCACGCGCTTCCTCGGTCGCGTGCAGCCGCCACCGTGAGGCGTGCCCCGCCGGGAGGGGAGCGCTGTGCCCGATGGCGGTGGCCCCCTTCTCCTCCGGTGAACGAGCCGTGGGTCCGGTCAGTCCGGCAGGCTCAGGTACAGGTCGCGGCGCGGTACGACGCCCGCCGAGCCCTGCGCCGCGAGCAGTTCCCCGACCGGCCCGTGGCCGGGCAGCAGCGCCGCCGGGTCCAGGCAGTACCAGGGCACGAGCACCCGGGCGCTGCGGTGCGCGGCCGGGTGGGGCAGGGCCGGGCCGGGTTCGGCGCGGACCCGGCCGTCGTACGAGACGAGGTCGACGCCGATCTCCTGCTGCCCCGGCCGGGTGCCGATGCCGTCGTGGTGGAAGGCCTCCTCGACCGCCCGGCCGCGTTCCACCAGCGCGGCGGGGAGCAGCGCGGTCCGTACGACGGCGATCGCGTGCAGGTACGGGGCCGGCGCTCCCGGCGGCCGCGGCGCGGACTCGCAGACGGGCGAGAGGGCCGTCACCTCCAGCCCCGGGGTGTCCCCGAGGGCGTCCACGGCGGCCTGCAGACTCGCCAGCCGGTGGCCCGCGTTCGCGCCCAGCGCGATGACCGCCGTACAGGGCGTGCCGAAAACGGGGGACGCGGGCCCGCTCGGGGTGTTCGGGACGTCGTGGGACATGTGTGACTCCGGGGAGAAAGGTGGTGCCCCGATCCTCCGCGGCCACCTCGGTCCGGCGAACTCACCCAACGGCCACTGCGCGTCGCCGAAAGAAGGCGTTCCTTCCGCACGCCCCGGACCCCGAGCTCCTCCACGACCGGCCGACGTCGTGGGCCGCCCGTCCGTCCGTCTGTCCGCCCGCCCGCCCGCCCGCGTCAGGCGAAGGTGACCGTGACCGCGGTGAATCCCAAGGAGTGCAGCATTCCTTCGAGCACCGCGGCCGTGTTGCGTTCGGCGCGCTGCTCCAGCCCGCTCGCCTTGGCCGCCTCGCCGATGCGCTGCACGGCGACCTTCTGCACCGCCTGTTCGCCCGATGGATTGTCCGAGAAGAAGTCGCCGAGCCGGTCGAGCAGGCCGCGCTGCTTGGAGACCGCGTACGAACGCTCCGGGTCGAGCGCCGCCGCGCCCAGCCTGGCGTGCGGCAGCCGCAGCGAGGCCGAGGTCCGGTCCGCGTCGACCGTGACGGCCTGCTGGCCGAGCCCGCCCATTTCGACGTACGCCGACACGGAGCCCGCGCCCACGTACAGGGTGCGGGTGCCGCGGATGCCGTCGGGGAGGAACGGGGCGTCGTGTTCCAGATCCACCACGACCTGGTAGTCGCCCGCGGCGCCCTCGAACCGGCTCAGGTCGCGCAGGGACTTGAGCACGGCCGGTCCGGTCCGGTCGTGGGTGCGCGAGCCGAAGAGGTCTCCCAGGCCCGGCACGGGGAGGAAGCGGAACACGAGGACCAGCAGTGCGGCCGTCACGACGACGGCGACGGCGATCCGGCCGACCGTGCGGGCCGTGCGGGACCGGCGATCCGGGGCGACGTGCGTCTCCTTGGTGTCCATGCTCACCGGATTCCCCGTCGATCCATGGTCACGCGCGCGCGGCGCGGGGAGTGCTGTAGTACTCCTTCACACCGTCGAAGCACCGTCCGCACCCACCTGGAGTCAGTGATGGCCGTACGCCGTGTCGTGCCCAACATCCGGTCGGAAGCCGCCGAGGAGAGCCGGGAGTTCTACGGCCTCCTGGGGTTCGAGGAGGTCATGAACCACGGCTGGATCATGACGCTCGCCCCTCCGTCCGCTCCGGCGGCGCAGGTCAGCTTCATGGCCGCAGACCGCACCGCCCCCGTCACCCCGGACATGAGCATCGAAGTGGACGACGTGGACGCGGCCTATGAGGTCATGCGGGGGAGCGGAGCGGAGATCGTCCACCCCCTGCAGGACGAGGAGTGGGGGGTGCGGCGGTTCTTCGTCCGGGACCCCAACGGTCGCGTGGTCAACGTACTCGGCCACCTTTGAGGTGACCGACCGGGGCGGGATCCACCGGCGGGCGTGGTCCGCCGGGGATCCGCGCCGCCGCCGCGTGGAGGGAACGCAGGGCGAGCAGCAGCACCCCGATGTCGTCCAGGTACACCGGGTCCGGGATCAGGTCCAAGGGCGAGATCGTGTACACGACGGCGACCCAGAACAGCGCCTTGTCGCGCAGCGGGATCCCGGCGTCGAGCAGCAGCCGCCGCGCCGCGAAGACGCGCACCAGCAACACGGCGGCGCCGACCGCGAGTCCGGCGGCGACCACGGCGGCCAGGATGAGCCAGGCTTTTGTGTCCATGGCACCCGTATACCCGATCCGCCCCGGTCCTCCCCGCCCCCGTCCGCCAGCCGGTGCGCGGGCGTGGTCAGCGGGACGTGGCCGTGTCGGTCGCCGGAGCGGCCGCAGTCGCCGGGGCCATGTCGTACGTCACCCACATCGTGCGGGTGGCCACCTGGTCGTACTTGGACCGGGCCCGGTGGTTGTCGTCGGCGGTGATCCAGCGCACCACGCTCCAGCCCTTGTCCGCGGCCATCGCGCGCAGGGCGTCGAGCAGCAGGTCGGCCGCTCCCGAACCGCGGTGCTCGGGTGCGACGAACAGGTCGTCGAGGAAGCAGCCGACGGTGGCTGAGAGCGGCCGGGCGAACGGACGGTAGTGGGCGAGCCCGACGAGCCGCCCCGCGGAGTCCTCGGCCACCAGGGCGCCGACCTCGTGCGCGGGATCGTTCACCCACGCCCAGACGGTCGCGGCGGCGGCCTCCGTCTGCTCCACCGCGTAGAAGTCGGCGTAACCGCGGTAGAGGGCGCGCCACTGGGCGAAGTCGCCGGGCCGGGGCGCACGGACGGTGGTGTCGGGCATGGTGGGGAACTCCTGTACGTGGAGGCGGGGGACTGGTCCTCGATCATGGCGCGACACGACCGCCGAGGCACGCACCGCCCTGTCGAAGTACGGACGCCCGGGCCGCCACCATGGACGGGGCGCCCTCCGCGCCGGAGCGTGTACGGCCCCGGCCCCACCACCCCCACCTACGGCTGACGCGGGATCAGAGCCCGGAACCGGGCCGCCGCGCGGTCGGCCACGGCCTCCACGTACGGCACGTAGGCGTCGGGGTCCGCGTGGTCGGCCATCGGGAAGGTCACGGGACCGGTGTGCCCGGGGGCGTCGAAAGCGACGATCTCGTGGTGGATCAGCTGCTCGGCGAACCGTTCGGGATCCCTCGTGGACCAGCTGTAGCGGTAGCCGTAGCCCCCCGGGGGGATCTTCGACCGGCTCTCCGTCGCGAAGCCGTACGCGGCGGATCGGGCCGCGACGAAGATCTGGTCGGCGGGCAGGTGCAGCTGGTAGAGCCACCTGTTCGCGTCAACGGACCCCGGCGGCACGTCCGGTGGGGTCCTGAGCCGCCCGGTGTCGGGCAGGTCGGACCAGTCGAAGTGGATCCACCACCCACGGAGCACCTCGCTGGGATTGCCCCTGATGGTTTCGATGCCGGGCCTGCCCGCGGCCTCCAGCGCCGAGGCCGCCTCGGCGATCGCCCCGAGGACCCGCCGCAGGGCCAGTGCCTCCGCCTGCCGGTTGCGCACCGACGCGCGCACACCCGCCCACCACGCGACGGGGTCGCCCACGGCCGCCCTTACCTCCTCGGGCCAGCTCGCGGGACCGTCCCCCCGGGCCGCCATCTGACGGGGGGTGAGACCGCCGGCCAGCGGACGGTCGGCGACCGTCTGTCGGGCTTCCCACTGCCTGAACCGGACCACGACCTCCCTCCATCGCCGCTCCTTCTCCTGGTACGCCCGTCGCGTGACGTCGCGCGCGTGAGCCTCCTGAGCGGCCAGGCGCACCTCGATGACGGCCCGGACCGGTCGGTAGACGGCCGCCGCGGCCCGCACCTGCGCCAGGAAGTCCGCTCGGGAGTCGTCGTACCTCGCCCGAGCCCGCCGACGCGTCACCAAGGAGTCCCACCTCCGGATACGGCGCTCCGCCCGCCCCAGCAGCCGTTCCGCCTCGGCGATCCGCCGCACGAGCGAGGCGGCGGCCGCGGTCCAGCACTCGACCTCCTCGGGGGTACCGCCCACGTCGACCTGTCGGGGCGGCCAGGTACGCCACGACCCGAGCGCGCGCGTGACGTCGTCCGCGGGCGGGTCCGGCTCGCGGGGGAACAGGTACACCGTGACGTCGAGCTCCTCACCGAGCCGACCGCCCGCGTACGGGATCCGTAGGGCCATTCCCCCACCATGGCAGGTTCGGTGGCGCTGGTGGCCGTTCGCGCACGCCGCGTCCGCCGTTACGACGCGCTCTTCCGGTCGGGCCCGGCGTCCGGCAGGATGCCCGGTGCGCGCGGGACCGCTCCCGGGCGCAGACCGTGGGACGGGGGCTCTGTGTGTCAGCAGGTCACGAGCAGGCGGTGCGGGACGCGTTCTACCAGGACCCCTATCCCCGTTACGCCCTCGCCCGGCGAGCGGAAGGACTGACCTGGCTGCCGGAGGCCGACGCCTGGTTGGTCGCGCGCGAGGCGGACGTGCGGGAAGTCCTGCGCCGCGACGCGGACTTCTCCTCCGCGAACGCGCTCCTGCCGGACGTCCCGCTGTCGGAGGCCGCGCTCGGCGTCCTCCCGCGCGGGTTCGGACCACGGCCGACGGTGGTCTCCACGGACGGGACCGCCCACCACCGCCTCCGAGCCCCGCTGAACCGGGGCCTGTCATCCGCCCGGATCGCGGCGCTGCTGCCGTACGCGCGGGAGCGGGCGCGCGAGCTGGTGGACGCCTTCGCCACGGACGGCTCGGCCGAGTTGGTGGAGGCGTACGCCCGGAAGCTGCCCGGGCTGGTCATCGGGCACCTCATCGGGCTGGAGCCCGAGGACGCCCTCGCCGCGGTCCACGGCGGCTACCGCGCCGAGGAGTTGTTCTTCCGGCCGCTGACGCCGCAGGAGCAGGCCGCCGCCGCGCAGGACGTGGTGGCACTCCAACACCTGTTGGACGGCTACGTTCGCGACCGACGGGCCCATCCCCGCGACGACCTGTGTTCGGACCTGGTGGCGGCGCTGGCGCCGGGGAAGGGCGAGTTGACCCTGGAGCAGCGTCACGAACTGGTGGCCAATCTGCAGAACCTGCTGATCGCCGGATTCCTGACGACGAGCGCGCTGATCTCCACCGCGTTGCTGCACCTGCTCGGGAACCGGGAACAGTGGCAGTTGCTCTGTTCCGAACCGGAGTTGACCGACTCCGCCGTGGAGGAATGCGCCCGCTTCGATCCACCCATCCAGGCCTTCCGCCGGATCACGACACGGTCGGTGGCGCTGGGCGGGACCCAACTGCCCGCGGGCGCCACGGTGCTCGTCGCCTACGCCTCCGCCAACCGCGACGAACGCCGGCACGGGACGGCCGACCGCTTCGACATCCGGCGCCCGGCGGACCGGCGCCACCTCGGCTTCGGCCACGGACCGCACAACTGCCCGGGCTCCCGCCTGGCACGTGCCCAGCTCCACCTGACGCTGGAGCTGTTCTCGCAGACCCTTCCCGGCCTGCGGCTGGACCCGGACCGGCCACCGCCGCCCATGCGCCCGACCCTCATCCACCGCTCGCCCCGGACGCTCCACACGACCTGGTGAGCGTCCGACGAAACCAGCGAAGCCAACGGAACCAACGAATCCATCGGAGGGACTCCTATGCCCGACCGCACACGACGGGCTTCCATACTCGCCGCACTCGCCACGCCGCTCCTGCTCGCAGGGGCGGTCGCCGCGGTGCCGATCGCGCTCGCCACTCCGGCGAGCGCTGCCCCGCACGGCTGCCAGTCGACGAAGCTGGACCACGCCACGGCCAGCTCGACCTGCCACTACGGACCCGGTCAGCAGCGGGTGGTGATCACCTGCCTGGACGGGGTCAACGGGGAGCGGTACACCTTCTACGGCCCGTGGGCGCAGTGGTACCAGAATTCGAAGGCCTCGTGCGCGGCGGCGTACCGGCAGAACATCTCCTACATCACGATTGAAGTCCGCTGACCTGCGGTTTTATGCAGGGCTACGGTGGTGGGGGAGTGCCGTGTGAGGATGCGGCGTCGGTGGGCCTGTGCGAGGTTGGTACGAGTGGGGGCTGGACGGGGGGTGTCTTCTTCCCTGAAGGGGTGCATCACAGATGAACCGACTTCTCGCCACTGCCGTGAGCACGGCCGCCGCAGCGCTTCTCGTGACCGGCGGGGCCGCCTCGGCCTTCGCCGCCGCGCCGACCGACGACGCGACGAACAAGCTGTGCAGCAGCCTGACCGAACTCAAGGCCGACAACGCGAAGTTGCGTACGCTCGACCCGGCAACCGCCACCAAGGACCAGATCAAGAGCGCGCACAACGCCGTTCAGGATGACTGGAAGACCGTCGCCGAGTCCACCGCGCAATTCAACGCCGCTCAGAAGGACGCGGTGAAGTCCGCGGCCAACGCCGTGAAGAAGACGTACGACGGCCTGCCCGGTGACACCACCGGCGCCGATGCCCTGACCAAGCTCACCCCGGACCTGCAGAAGCTCGACACGGCCGTGGCCAGTGCCCAGTCCGGACTGAAGTGCGGCTGATCCGACCCACCACCGGGCCTGCTACTGGTGCAGCTGGGCCCACCACCGGACCTACCACCGACGGCGGTGGTTCGATCGCGCACTGCGACCGGACCACCGCCGTCTCCGTCTCCGTCTCCGTGAGGCTTCGACCCGCCGGGGGCGGCCAACGCTCGACCGGCGGCTCGTGGCGTGCGGCAGGATGACTCCGTGTCCCTCGTACCAGGAACCCATGGCCGCATAGCAGCCGACCCCGTACGCATCCGCCTCGTGGCGGCCGCCGCTGCCGCGGCAACGATGTGCGCGGGCCTGGGGCTTCGGGCCGTGGCGGGCGGGGACGTGGCCAAGTAGGGGTGCCGGTAAGAACCCTGTCACCAGCCGCAAACGACGGTGATCAGTCCTCTGACCTGGAGGGTCGGGGCAGTGCCGCCGCGCTGGTGGTCTCGGCGAGTGCGAGGCGGCCGCCCTTCAGTTCGGGCACGTAGTTGTAGATGGTGTTGCGGGAGACGCCGAGGAGCTTTGCGATCGAGGTAACCGTGTTCTCCGGACGGGCGAGTAGATCGCGGGCATGACGTACCTGTTCCTCGGTCATCGCCGGCGGGCGACCGAGCCGGGCGCCGCGGGCGCGGGCGGCGTCCAAGCCCTCGTTGGTGCCCTGCACGATGAGTTCGCGGATGAACTCGGCGAGGGCCGCGAACACGTGGAAGACCAGGCGCCCGCCAGGTGTGGTCGTGTCGAGCGCCTCGTGCAGCGAGGTGAAGCCGACGCCACGCTTACGCAGGCCGGACACGATCGCGATGAGGTCCTGGAGAGAGCGGCCGAGCCGGTCCAGCGACGGCACGACGAGGGTGTCGCCCTCGCGCAGGAAGTCGAGGGCTTTCCACAGTTCCTCGCGTTCGGCGTTCTTGCCGGACTTCTTGTCGGAGAAGATCCGGATGCACCCGGCTTCCGTAAGTGCGTGGACCTGCCGGTCGAGCAACTGTCCCTTGGTGGAGACGCGTGCGTATCCCACGCGGTCGCCGGTCCGTGCGGCCGGAACGGGGGCGAGGAGATCGGCGGTGTCGTCGTCCTGGGGTCGCTGCACCCGTCAGATCGTACAGAAAACGGTGCCCCTCAAGTTCTTGAGCACATCGACTTTCTGACACCGTTTTATGGGCATGATCCGGCCCCGATTCGGCCGCGTACAGCCGCTTGCAGGTCTTGCTCATCAATCGGTCGATAGATGAACACCAGCCGTGGGTAGGCTGCGGCGTCCCGTACTCAGTGGAGTCCGGATGCGGCGGGACCTGCCCGGCTTCAGCGGTGTCTAGGGGAGGTGGGGGCCGATGTAGCCGATGTGGATCTGGCGGGTGCGGCCGTGGGTGTCGTCGTGGAGGTGGAGGCGGAGCGCGGGTGGGCGTCCGGAGCCGATCCGGATGTGTTCGCTCATGAACACCCGGCCGGTGGGGTCGATGGTGCGGGGGACGGGGAAGGTGCGGCTCTCGCGCAGGCGGCTGTTGGTGGTGAGGCTTTCGGATTCGCCGGGTGCGTGGCGGGTGGCGGGGATGAGATCCTTGGCGTCGGGCCAGCGCAGGTAGGCCGCGAGGTGCGGCAGCAGCTGGGGGCCGTGCCGGGTGGCGGCTTCGGCGTAGGCCTGGAGAGTGTTCAAGGTCTGCCAGGTTCGGCGGATCCACACCTGTTCCAGGGGGTGGCCTCGCAGGGGGACCGTGGAGGCTGTGATGTCCGCAAGGACGATCCGGGTGAGTTCGCGGTGTGCCTGGTGAGCGAGTTGCTCCCAGCTGTCGGGCGTCGGGGGCGCGGTCTGGGGCAGGCTGCTGGGTGTGCTGGCCGTGGCGAGGCGGGCGCGCAGGCGGATGATCTCCGTGTTCTGGCTGTCAAGGAGTTCTTCTGCGGCCTCAACATCCTGTTCGGCCTGTTCGCGGCGGGTTTCGGCTGCTTCAGCGGCAGCGGTGAGCGCGCCGGTGGCGGTGGCGTCCTTGAGGTCGGCGAGGTGCTGCTCGGTGTCCCGGAGGCGCCTGAGGGCTGTCTGCTCGCGGCTGGTGGCATCCCGTGCGGCCAGGACGGCGTCCTTCAGGTCCCTTTCGTGGGTGGTGGCGAGCTGCCGCCAGGTGTCGCGGTCGGCCGTGAGGGCCTTCAGCTGCCGGTCTTTGGCCTGGAGGGCGGCCGCGGCTTGTTCGAGGCGTTCGGTGTCGGTGTCCAGGGTCCAGGTCGCCTGCAGGTCGCGGACGAGGGCCAGGATGGCGGGGGTGGCGGGCCAGGGCGCTGCCGCGTGCTGGAGGACGGCAGCCAGCAGCGGGGCGGGATCCGCGGCCGTGTCGTCTCGGATCTCCAGGTCTCTCAGGCTGATGCCGGGGCGGGGAGGGTGGGAGGGAATGATCACCGCTCCGCCGGGGGGCAGCTTTACACCGGTGGTGTGCAGGAGGCGGTTGACGGCCTGGCGCTGGTCGCCGATGACGCGGTACTCCAGGATGCGGCCCAGCATGCCGGGTGGCAGAGCTGCCAGTGCGGGCGTGGGGGGATAGACGAGGTGGGGTTCGTGGACCAGGACGCCGACGGTCCAGGGGCTCTGGGCCAACTCCCGCAGGTGTCCGCGCAGGGCGGTGTCCAGGGGCAGCTGGCAGACCTCGCCGAAGAGGGCGCCGCGCGGCTGGTCGCAGACGGCCAGCGTGCCGACGGGTACGAACTGGGTCAGGGGAGAGGGCCATGCCCAGTCCCATGCCTGTGCGGCCTGTGCGGTCAGCTGCCACAGGGTCCCGCCTTCCCGCGGGTCGTCGCAGAGGATCAGGCGGGCCCGTACTCTCACGCCGTCGCCGGCACGCCACCGTGCGTCGAACACCATGTCCGGGCCGTCTCCACGACCCGCGTCCTGAGCGCGGGCCCAGTCCTCGACCACGTTGCCGGCGTGCAGCGCGGTCAGGCGGGCGGCCACCAGGGCGGCCGTGCCGGATCCCACGAACCAGCCCCTGGATGCCCAGACCGTTTCAGGCAGGAGGACTTCGGGAGTCTCGGTCGCTGTCACGGCATCCTGTCCTAGGGAGTCGCACGGCCAGAACCCGCCCGGTCCAGGCGGGCGCGCAGGGCCCGGATCCGCTACGGCAAGGACTGGACGGACCATCACCCCCAACCCCCTTCCCACACCGCGGGACACGGACGGGAGTCGGGCCGTCACTCCCCTGGCGCAGCCGTCGCCCCGCCCGCTGCGCTCACGGCGGCGGCCGACATTCATGGTGGTGCTCCCGGCCGTCCTCACCCGATCGGAGTGTCCGCTCCACAACATGCGGACCCGCCCGGAACAGGTCCGTCTCCCGGGGTGCGGGCACAAGCCGGACTGGTACGGCCGGGCAAGCTGCTCCGCGCCGCGGCCCCTAATCCGGTCCGGGGCCGAAACCATCCGGTTGGCGGAGCGCATTGAGGTGGTGCTTCAGGCGGTCCTCGAATCGCCGAGGAACGTCGTAGGCTCTGATCGTTTCTGCATGATCGGGTGCCCGGCATGACCACTCGCAGCAAGCTCGTCCTCGCGGCTACCGCGACGGCGGCCCTGGCCCTGGCCGCCCCGCTGGCCACCGCCTCCCCGTCTCCCGCTGCACCGGAGCCGACCCCCGCACCGCTGTACACCTCGGCTAACGCGGTCCCGGGCAAGTACATCGTCACTCTCGACAAGACTGCCGTAGATCCGGCGGCGACCGCGAAGAAGCTGGGGCTGAAGCCGTCGTTCGTCTACACCTCCGCGCTCAAGGGTTTCGCGGTGGAGATGGACTCTCTCAAGCTGACGCTCGTCCGCAACACCCTGGGTGTGAAGTCCGTCGAGCAGGACGCCAAGATTCAGTCCATCCCGACCACCACCGCGCCGGGCACCCGGTCGCCGTCCGCGTCCTGGGGTCTGGACCGGATCAACCAGAAGAACCTGCCGCTGGACAACGACTTCAGCACGGAGGGCAACGGCGCGGGCGTGAACGCGTACATCCTCGACACCGGCATCGACTACGCGCACGAGGAGTTCGGCGGGCGCGCCACCTTCGGCTACGACGCCGTCAGCGCCCTGGCCAAGGGGCAGGACTGCAACGGCCACGGCACGCACGTCGCCGGCACGGTCGGCGGCAAGACGTACGGGGTGGCGCGCAAGGTCAACCTGATCAGCGTCCGTGTGCTCAACTGCGAGGGCGGCGGGGAGATCTCACAGATCATCGCCGGACTGGACTGGGTGGCCAGGAACGCCAAGCAGCCGGCCGTCCTGAACGGCTCGCTCGGCGGGGACAGGTCCGACGCCGTGAACAACGCCGCGAACGCCCTGTCCGAGGCCGGCGTGCTGCCGGTCATCGCGGCGGGCAACTCCTCGAAGGACGCCTGCTTCGTCTCCCCGGCCTCCGCGTCCAAGGTGCTGACGGTCGCGGCCAGCAACCAGTGGGACGAGGAGACCGACTTCTCCAACTTCGGCTCATGCGTTTCCGTCTACGCGCCCGGCCAGGCCATCGTCTCGGCGAAGCTCGGCGGCGGCTCCATCGCGCTGAACGGCACCTCCATGGCCGCCCCGCACGTCGCCGGAGTCGCCGCCCTCTTCAAGGCCGCCCATCCCAAGGCAGAACCGTCGGAAATCGCCGAGTTCGTCGATTCCGAGTCCACCAAGGACGTCCTGAAGAGCGTCGCCAAGACGAGCCCCAACGCCCTCCTCTTCACCGGCGGCCTGTAGCCCGCCCGCACCAGCCCCACACGGCTGGACCAGCGCCCCGATATCCCCTCGACGCCGATGGCATCGGGGCGCTCCCGAAGGCCGCAGGGCCACTTACCGCCGAGGCCGCAGGCGAAGTGGCGCACCCCACAGAGAGCCGGGCAGGCCACCGTCCAGCGGGCGTTGCGCGGGTGCGTACGCAGTGACTGCCTGTCGGTCACACAACAGGGCAGGGCCTGGCCTCACACCTCCATGCGCTCCCCGGCCTGCTCCCCATCACCCGCCCCGCGGGGGCCAGGCACCGTGGCCGCGGTCAGGTCCAGCCGTACGGCCATGTCCAGGTTGACCTCGCCGTACGGGCGGACGTGGGACCAGAACAGCGGGGTCAGGCCGCGCCGGTCCGCGGGGGTGAGCAGGTCGGCCCACTCCGGTTCGTCCAGGACGTCCTGGAGCATCAGGGTGTTCACGTAGACCAGGGCGGATTGCAGGATCCGCAGGCACAGCACGAACATCTCTTGCTCGTCGCGCCGGTTGGAGGCGATTTCTCCGCCCTTGCCGTAGGCGATCACTGAGTTCGCGCCGTTGGAGGACTCCATCACGTTCAGGCCCTCCTCGATCTCCCGCTGGAGGTCCCGCAGCCGCAGGTAGCGGGCCACGAAGATGGTCTTCTGGGCGCGGCCGACCTCCAGCATCGCGGCGTAGGTGGGGTGGGAGGCGTTGCGGGTGAAGCGGCGCAGGATCGCCTCGGTGGAGGCGGTACGCGTACGGATCGCGGTGGCGTACTTGATCATCTGGTCGTACTGCTGGGTGATGAGTTCCCAGCGGATCGGGCGGGTCAGCGCCGGGGTCAGCTGCGGGTAGGCGTCGCTTTCGCCGGGCACCGGCCGGTACAGCTTGACCTTGTTGATCCGCTTGATCCTGGGCAGCAGGTCGAAGTTCAGCAGCCGCGTGATGCCGAACCCGATTTCCGACTGGCCGTGCGAGTCCGTGTAGTTCGCTTCCACGTCCATGGTGGTGCCGTGCCGCATGGCGCCCTCGATCATCGCGGCGACCTCGGAGGCGGTGCAGTTGATCAGCTGGGAGTGGATGGCCAGGGACTTCTTCTCGACGTGCCAGTAGATGAGCACCCCGCGGCCGCCGTAGCGCGAGTGCCACTCGGTGAACAGGTTCTGGTCGTAGGCGCGCACGTGTGTGGAGTCGGAGGCGACCGCGGTCGAGCCCTGGCCCCACAGCTCGGAGCTGCGGGCCGCGAAGGTGGCGTTCGCGATCTGGACAGCGATGGCACGGGCCGCGTCGGCGGACAGATACCGGCGCCGTACGTACCGGAGCTCGTCCTCGGTGTGGCCGTGGCCGCCGGACGCCACCGCCTTGATCCCGGTGTTCGTGCCATAGGCGTAGATGACCAGCAGCAGACGCTCGGCCAGCACCTCCGCCGAGAGGCTGCCGCCGCCGGAGACGGAGGTGACCGCGTCCAGGCAGCCGGTCCGCAGCACCGCTTCCTTCAGCATGTCGACGAGCGGCACGATGCCCCAACGCCTCTGTACCTCGCCCTTGATCCTGCGCAGGTTGCGCGGTTCGGGCTGGGCCTCGGCCGCCGTGAGCCGGATCGCCCCGGACTTCCGCTCGGAGATGTCCAGCCAGGACAGCTTGGGCATCTGCTCGTTCAGCAGGGACAGCTCGGCCGTCATCTGTCCGCGCAGCTCGTCGATGAACACCGCTGGGTCCAGCGGCTTGCGCAGCTCCCGGTAGTTCTCCGCCCGCCTGACCTCGAAGTCCTGCGGCAGGTCCTCATCCGGGTTGCGCCACCTGTCAGCGCCCACCACCCAGATCTCCTTGCACTTGAGCTGATCGCGCAGAGCCTGGAAGGCGACGACCTCGTAGACCATGCGCACGACCCTGCGCCGGCCGTGCTTGTCGGTGCGGTGGACGACCTCCGCCCAGTCACCGCCCATCGCCTTGTGGACCGGCACCGTCTCGCCCAGTGGGTAGTACGTCGTGTTCCCGGCGCTCGCGTACCGGGCCACCAGTGCCAGGGCCTCGATCACGGGGCGGTGGGCGTGATTGCTGGAGCGGAACTCCAGCACGTCCAGCAGCTTGATTAGCCCACGCCGGTAGTGGTTGGTGTACGACGCCTTCAACGTGGTCTGCACCGTGCGCCGGTAGACCGGCCCGCGGGTCTTGAACTCGTGCACCAGCTCCCGCAGCGTCGTCTCACCCCCGGACACCGCCGGGAACACGACCTGCCGCACTGTCCCTTCCGGGGCACCGAGCGAGGCCTCGGCAAGCTTGAAGAGAATGTTCTCCTTGCCCGACACCTTCTTGAACGCGTTGACCAGTTGCTCGGTGACCTTCTTCTCCGCCCGCGCCCCGATCCTGTGCACCGTGGAGATCAGCAGCTCCACCAGCGTGTCTGTGATCTCCCGCTCCCGTTCGTACAGGAGCGCGGCCAGCAGCGTCACCCGCAGTGGAACCGAGTGCGTCCGCAGATGGGAAGGCGACTCCACCGCGGCCCGCGCCCGCCAGCTGGCCAGTACCTTAGGTGCCACGTCGATGAACAGATCCGGCGGCAGCCCGACTGCCCGCACCGCGAGGAGCTTGTCGATCTCGGTGAGCATCGTCTCCAGGCTCACGTTGCCCGGCGCTTCCTTGATCTTCCCCAGTACAGGCGGCCCGTCCTCGCCGTCGATACCTCCGTCAGGCCCTGCCTCGTCGTCCTGGTCGGCGCCGCCGGCCACCAGAGCCGCAATCCGCTCAATGCTTTCCGAGGCCAGCCGCGAGGAGATCCGTACAGTCAACGCCTCCTCGGCCGCCCGCAGGGCAGCCGCCACGATCCGGTCGCACCGCCCCGGCGTAGGCGGCTCAATGCTCTCGACGCGGCAACGCGCCAGCAACTCCACCCGTACCTGCTCGGGCCTGCGTTCCTTGTGCGCAACGTGCTCGGCCAGATGGACCGTCAGCTTCTCCGCATCCGCGACGCTGCACTCACGGAATCCGAGATGCCCCCGGATCTGCGCGCGGTGGTACTCGACCGTACGGCCCGTCCACTCGTAGAAACCCAGCTCAGACGCGGGAACCTGCACCTGCCGAGCTACGAACTCCACGGCCTCGCCAGGCAGCTCCGCCCGGCCCCGGGGAAACCGGCCGTACTGCGTGTAGAACTTCAGCAGCACGGCAAAGCCGAGCCGTGTCGTACCGCGCTTGCCGGACACAAGCACCTGCTCGTCCTCCAGCAGCGTCCAGTGCTCGACCAGCTCATCCAGGTCCAACGGGGTACGGGCCACGTTCGTAGATCGTCCTCGCGTGGGCTCACACACCGCAGCCGTACGGCCTCGGGCTCACCCGCACGAGGGATGGCCTCGCAAGATCACCGCCGTTTGCGGCTGGTGACACGGTTCTTACCGGCACCCCAAGTACGGCGGCGACGCCCTCTACACGGTCCTGCTGCTCGCGCTTGTCGTCGTGTTCGCGCCGCGTACGATGCCCCTGCGGGCCGCTGCGATCGCCCTGGCCGCGAGCTGGTCGATCGAGTTCCTCCAACTCGGCCCGCTGCCGGCGGAGCTGGCGCGGCACAGCACGGCGGCCCGTCTCGTGCTCGGTTCCACCTTCAACGCCCCGGACCTGCTCTGGTACACGGTCGGAGCCGCGGTCGGTTGGTGCGTCCACGTCTGCGTGCACGTCTGCATACACGCCTCGGCGCGACGCCGCCGGCCCGGCCACAGCACTGGTTCACTCGGCTCCTAGCCGAGGGCGCTCGGCCTGACCGCGATCATCCCGGGGTGTGACCCCGCACGGTAGGGGACTTCCCCAGGAGCGGCGGCGAGCGGGTTGCGGGCCCGTGATGCCCACGGGCGGCTCCGCCCCTCTGCTCCCCCGTGCGGGGGAGAGGCTCCTCCTGCGCGCCGACGCCTCGTCCGCGCCCCGGCTCGTAGCGTCGAGGTCATGGAATCCGAACCCGGGAAAACACTCGTCCGCTGGGCGTACGCGGCCGTGGCCTGGTTAGTGGTGAGCTTCGTGTGGCATGTCCAGATGGGCGTCATGTACGAAGACACGATGGGACCGGACGACGACACTCCGGTGTGGCTCTTCCTTTCCTACGACGCCCTCATCGTCCTCATGTCGGTCGTCGGCGTGGTGTGCCTGCTGGCCACGGTCAAGCCGGGGGGTCGACCTGCGCCGTACCGGCTGGTGCGCGCGCTCCTGTGGATCGGCTGCGCGGTGCTGACGATGCGGGGCGTGCCCGGCCTCGTCGAAAACATCACCACGGCGACGGGACTCACTCCGCATGGCCTGCTCGGGATGGAGAAGGAGGCCGTCGTCACGGGGTCATGGGACTTCTGGAAGACCATGGTGATCAACGGCTACTTCTTCCTCGGCGCGGTACTCCTCGTGCCCGCCACCGTGTTGTCCCGCCGGAGTCGACGCACGGCGAAGGTTCCCGCCCAGCACTAGCCGTCCCGTCGGGCCCCCCTTCTACGCACGGCCCGACGGTGGCTCCGACGCCCGCGCCGCATCCGGTCAGACGGCGATCGGAATCTCCTCGATCCAGCAGTCAACCGACCTTGCGGTGATCACGGTCAGGGCTTCCTCGGCATCGGCTCTGGTCAGGAAGGCCCCCGCCGCGGTGACCTCGGGTCCCTCGGGGCGCATCACGCGTGTCATGAGGACGCTGATGTGTCGGTGGCGCTCACGCCGGATGGTGGCGTTCTCCTCGGCCGACAGGGCCTCGACGAGTTCTTGGGCCGAGGCGATGTCGAGGCCGGCATCGACTCCGGAAAGCGGCTGGCTGGGCCAGGCGAGCGGCCTGGAGGGGTGGAACGTGTTGAAGAAGCTCTGCTGCGTGCGGCGGAGCACTCCTTCGGTCCAGCCGACGGCCATGGCGACCACGTAATCGGACTCGCCCCGGCTCTCCAGGACGAAGACCCGATCGTCCCTGCCGAAGGACATGTCGGCGTGCTCTGCCTTCACCCGCTCGGTCTCGGTCTCGGTCGCGCACCGGATCGCCAAGCCCCGGTAGTCAGTACTGATCTTCATCACGTAGGCGGGCTTGAAGAGCAGGTCGATCGTCGTCTCGGGCTCACCCGGCTCACCGGGCTCACCGGGCTCACCCGCCCCACTGGGGTGGCCGACGCTGCGCATCAGGAGTTGGCTGTGGCTCGCCGTGAAGGCCAAGAGGTGGAAGCTGCGCTCGCTGCGGAACAGCTCCTTGCCGGGGGCGAACTGGTGGTCGCGGTTGAGCCAGGTGCTGTCCGTCATGGGCTCACGATCTCCGTCCCGCCCACGCAGGTCAATCCGATTGTTCCACCGGAGGCGCACGGGTACGGGTGGACGGTCAACGGCATCGCGGACTCCCTTGGGGGTGGCGCCGCGCGGAGCGGCCTTCGTGATCACACCGGTCACGTCATGCGCAGAACAAGACTGTTTGACGCTTGATGCCGAACGCTTTACCTGAATGCGCAAGACGGGGTCGAGTGTCAGGATCTGGTCAAATCCTGTCCGACATGGGCCAGTTGGGGTCCTTGGGTGTCGATTCGCTCCGGCCCCGCGCGTCCGCTCGCCGGTCGGGACCCATCGGAATCCGGACATGTTTCGGCTGATACATGGCGTGTCCATGGCGATCATGAAGATCGCTGGCAACCTCTCCCCATCCCCAACAGCACCACCAGAGCCAAACGTCCCACCGGCACCACCAGCACTACCGGTGCCACCGGCTCTGCCCGGCAGGCCGGCCTCGTCCCGGCCGCCGATTTCGTTCCACCCCCCACGCTCTGAAGGAGTCCGCGTGAAGTCCACGCACCGCCGGAACGCCACCGCCACCGGCGCCCTGCTCGCAGCCGCCGCCCTGCTGACCGTCGGCGTCCAGGCCGGCAGCGCCAGCGCGCAGCCCGAAGCGTCCGCGAACACGAACGTCCCCGGCGGCGCACCCGTGCGCAACCCGGGCGCACTGCCCGCTCAGCTCACCCCGAGCCAGCGCGCCGAGCTCATAGCCAAGGCGCAGGGCACCACGGCCGCCACGGCCAAGGAGCTCGGTCTCGGCTCGCAGGAGAAGCTGCTGGTCCATGACGTGGTGAAGGACCAGGACGGCACCACCCACACCCGGTACGAGCGCACGTACGAGGGCCTCCCCGTCCTCGGCGGCGACCTGGTCGTCAGCCGCACCGCCGCGGACCGGACGCAGAGCGTGAGCAAGGCGTCCGCCGCCCAGCTGCAGGGCATTTCCACCTCCGCCCCGGCCGACGCGCCGGCAGCGGCCTCCGCGAAGGCCCTCGACGCCGCGAAGTCGATCGGTTCCAAGGCCGACAAGGCCGACGCCGCGCCCCGCAAGGTCGTGTGGATGGCGAACGGCGTGCCGACGCTGGCCTACGAGACCGTCATCGGCGGCCTCCAGGACGACGGCACCCCCAACAAGCTCCACGTCATCACCGACGCCAAGACGGGCGCGAAGCTCCACCAGTGGCAGGGCATCGAGACCGGTGTCGGCAACACCCACTACAGCGGCCAGGTCACCCTCGGCACGTCCGCGTCCGGTTCGAGCTACACGCTGAACGACGCCGGCCGCGGCGGCCACAAGACGTACAACCTGAACCGCGGTACGTCGGGCACGGGCACGCTCTTCAGCCAGTCCACCGACACCTGGGGCAACGGGGCCAACTCCAACGCCGCCACCGCGGGCGCCGACGCCGCGTACGGCGCCGGGGTCACCTGGGACTTCTACAAGAGCGTCCTCGGGCGCTCCGGAATCCGCGGCGACGGCGTCGCCGCCTACTCCCGCGTCCACTACGGGAACGCCTACGTCAACGCCTTCTGGGACGACGACTGCTTCTGCATGACGTACGGCGACGGAACGGGCAACAACGACCCGCTGACCTCGCTGGACGTCGCCGGCCACGAGATGACGCACGGCGTCACCGCAGCCACCGCGGGCCTGGAGTACAGCGCCGAATCGGGCGGCCTGAACGAGGCGACCTCCGACATCATGGGCACGTCCGTGGAGTTCTACGCGAACAACCCCAGCGCGCCGGGCAACTACCTCATCGGCGAGCAGATCAACATCAACGGCGACGGCACCCCGCTGCGCTACATGGACAAGCCGAGCAAGGACGGCGGCTCCAAGGACGCCTGGTACGCGGGCATCGGCAACCTCGACGTCCACTACTCCTCGGGCCCGGCCAACCACTGGTTCTACCTGGCCTCCGAGGGCTCCGGCGCCAAGACGGTCAACGGGGTCAGCTACAACTCGCCGACCTCCGACGGCCTGCCCGTCACCGGCATCGGCCGGGACAAGGCGCAGCTCATCTGGTACAAGGCCCTCACCACCAAGTTCAACTCCAGCACGGACTACGCGGGTGCGCGGACCGGCACGATCGCCGCGGCGACTGAGCTGTACGGCGCCGGCAGCGCCGAGGTCAAGAACGTCACCGACGCCTGGGCGGCCGTCAACGTGGGCGCCCGTTCGGGCGGCACCACCACTCCGGGGAAGGTCTTCGAGAGCACGACCCGGGTGGCCGTTCCGGACTCGCCCGGCCCCGCGGTCACCTCGTCGGTCGCCGTCAGCGGGGTCACCGGCAACGCGCCGAGCACCCTCAAGGTCGGCGTGAAGGTCACTCACACCTACATCGGTGACCTCCAGATCGACCTCGTGGCCCCCAACGGGACCTCGTTCCGCCTGCAGAGCTCGTCGTCCGACTCCACCGCGAACCTGGACAAGACCTACACGGTCAACGCCTCGGCCGTAGCGGCCAACGGCACCTGGAAGCTGAAGGTCCAGGACAAGGGAGCCGCCGACGTCGGCACGATCACCGACTTCAAGCTCACTTTCTGACACGTACCGATCAGCCGATCAGCCGATCAGCCGATCAGCCGAACGGCCGAAGGGCCGACCAGTCGTGACATGACATCAAGTGACATGACGTGAAGCAGATGCCCGGAGCCTCCCCAGGCCCCGGGCATCTCGGCTACGTCACGGCGTCGGTCGCGGTCGACGCGCCCGGGCCGGTAGCGGCAGAGGTGGCGGTGGCGGTAGCGGTACCGGCGATGGGCGCGACGCGCGGCATGGCGAGCCGGGCGTAGTCCTCGCCCGAGATGACCGCCGACCGGTCGAGCCGGGCGGCATTGAAGTACAGCTGGGGCCGGGCGACGACCGCGGGGTCGGCGACGAGTTCGAGGTCGGGATCGAAGGCGAAGGGCAGCACGGTGCCGGGGACGGCGTGGGCCAGTCGCTCGGCGGTGGCGGCGTCGCTGAAGCCGACGTAGCGGGCGTCGAACAACGTACGGACGGCGTCGAGGTCGACGCGCCGGTCGCCCGGGACGACCGCGAGGACGTGGCGGGTGGTCTTCTTGTCGGTCTTGACCCGCAGGACGATGCACTTCGCCGCCTGCGAGGTGGGGTGCCCGCGCAGGGCACACACCGACTCCGTGCTGCCCTCGGGTTCGTGATCGATGAGCCGGTAGGGCGTCCCGGTGGTGTCGAACAAGGTGATCAGGCGCTGGTACGTGTCATGTTCGGGCACGCTTCGTCCTCTTTCCCGGTGCTTGCTCTTGCTGGGGTGGTGTGCTCGGTCGGGTCGGTCGGGTCGGTCCGGTGGGTACGTTCGATGTTCTGGCCCCAGTAGGTGCCGGCGACCATCAGCAGGGCGCCCAGGGCGGCCCACGGGGTGAGCCGTTCCCCGCCGAAGCCGATGCCGATGGCGACGGCCCAGATCGGTTCGGTGCCCAGCAGCAGGCTGGCCCGACTGGCGGAGGTGCCCTGCACGGCCCAAGTCTGAGCGAGGAAGGCGAACACGCTGCAGAACAGGGCGAGATAGGCCAGCTGGGCCCAGGTGGTGGCGCTGCTGTGGAACAGGTCGGGCAGGTGGACGGCAGCGAGCGGCAGGAACAGGGCCGAGCCGACGACCGTCTGCACGGTCGTGAGGTGCAGCGGGTCCACGGCGCGGCGCGCGGTGAGCCGGCCGACGAGAACGACGTGCCCGGCCCGGACGAGCGCGGCGGCGAGCATCAGCGCGTCTCCGGTGCGGAGTGCGTGCGGCCCGGCGCTGGAGGTGAGCAGCCCGACGGCCACGACGCAGACACCGGCGGCGAGGAAGAACGTCCGCGGCAGTCGGCGGCCGCCCGTGCGGTCCAGCAGCGGAGTCAGCAGGGGCGTCAACACGATGGTCAGGCTGATGATCAACCCGGCGTTCGCGGCGCTGGTGTGCGCCACCCCGTACGTCTCCAGCACGAGCACGGCCGCCTGGGTGACTCCCAGCAGCGACCCGGCGCGGACCTCCGCACGGGTCCAACGGGTGCGGCTCCGGGTGCGGCCTCGGATGGCCACCAGGGCTCCGCACGCGAGTGCGGACATCGCGTACCGGGCGAACAGGACCGCCAGCACCGGGAGCGCGACGGTGGCCGTCTTGGCCGCGAGGTAGCTGGAACCCCAGACCAGCGCGACCAGGAAAAGTACCGCATCGGTGCGGCGGGCAACATGCATGCCGCCACGCTGCCCCACCAGCACGTTGAAGGCCATGACCAACTTCTTAACCTACGGTGTAGCGGCACTACAATGACAGCGTGGACGAACGGCAGCTGCGCATCCTGCGCGAACTGGGAGACCTGGGCAGCGTCAGCGCGGTCGCCGAGGCACTGCACGTGACGCCGTCCGCGATCTCGCAACAACTGCGACTGCTACAGCGCTCGATTCCCGTCCCGCTCACCGAACGGGCCGGACGCAGGGTGGTACTGACCGATGCCGGCCAGGCCCTGGCCGCGGCGGCCGTCAAGGTCGAGACCGCCCTGGCCCAGGCCCGGAACACGATCAGTGACTTCGCCGAGCAACCCGACGGCGACGTGTCGGTGGCCGCGTTCCACAGCGCGGCGTCCGCGCTCTTCCCGCTGCTGTTGCGCGGCCTCGCCGGCCCCGGACGCCCCCGCCCGGCACTCGCCGACGAGGACGTCCCCCAGGACCGTTTCCCCACCCTCACCCGTGACTACGATCTCGTACTCGCCCACCGTCTCGATCACGGCCCGCCCTGGCCGCGCACCGTGACCTCGACGACGCTGCTGCGCGAGCCCCTCGACGTCGCCCTGCCGGCCGGTCATCCGCTGGCGGCCAAGCCGCGGCTCACCCCGCGGGACGTGGCGGATCAACCGTGGATCACGGTGCACGACGGCTTCCCGCTGATGTCCACCATCGAGGCCATCGCCAGCGTGGCCAACCGCCGACTCGACATCGTCCACCGCATCAACGAGTTCGCGGTGGTCGCCGAGGTCGTCGCCGCCGGGGGAGGCCTCGCGCTGATGCCCCGCTGGACCGCCCGGCCGCACCCCGACGTGGTCCTGCGGCCCCTGAGCGGAGTGCGCGCGCGGCGCGACATCGACGTCCTGCACCGGCCGGAGCGCACCGCGCGCAGGGCGGTGCGCACCGTCCTCGCCGAGTTGCACCGCGCCGCGGCCGCGATCCAGGGGCGCAGCCGCTGAGCATCGATCGCACGGTCGACGCGGCTCATCGGCCGATGCGGCTCTTCGGGGGACGCGGCTCATCGGCGGACGCGGCTCCTCGGGTGCGGCGTCGAACGGGGGCCCGGCAGTGGGCTGTTCAGGCGGATCACAGACACCTGCGGCCGGTCCCGTCGTTGATCGGGACGTCATTGACCGTGCACTCGTAGAAGGACCTGTGATGTTCAACAAGATTCTGGCCACCGCCGCTGCTACCGCGTCCATCCTCGGAGCGGGCGCCGCCGTGGCCGCCCCGGCCATGGCGATCGGCAACGACGACGGGATCAACACCGTCAACGGCAACGGTGCTTCCCAGGTCTACGGCAACCAGAAGACCGCCGGCAACCAGAGCCCTGAGCTCAGCCTGGTCCAGGGCTCCGCCAACAAGCCTTGCGTCGGACTGCCCGTCAAGGTCAACGCCCAGTCGCTGGTCGCGATCATCGCCAACGTCGGGGTCCAGGACATCCCCGTCCTGTCGAACCCGATGAACCAGCAGTGCACCGAGAACTCCACCCAGGGCAAGGGCGACGAGCCGCTCTCGCACATCCTGGACAACATCCCGGTCCTGTCCGGCAACGCCTCCCTCAACAGCTGATCCGTTGCCCTCCCGGCGGGCCGGGGCGCCGGCCGCATGCACGAGTGCGGCCGGTGCACCGGTCCTGACCGGGCGTCAACGGCGTCCGGAGGCCCTCGTTCCTCACGGGCCGTGACGAGGGAATTTCGACAGGTAATAATTAGGTGAATTCCGCACTGAATTCTTGTCAATAGGCTTCCACTTCATATTTTATTTCGATAACGACTGCCACTCATAAGGCCTGGACCAATCCGCGTGACGCGCGTAACTGGCCTTGTTTTATGGGATGGTGATTGTTCGTCAAATTAGACGAGCAGGTAACGGAATGATTTCTTGAGGTGCGACCCCTCTTTGTCCGAATTCTCCGCCGCGTTCGTCTGGCAGGCTTCCGCGCACCCACTCATCCGATTCACAGTTGAGGTGCGCATGACAGGACGACGTAGACGGCGGGAGCATCGCCGCAAGCCCCGGCGGTTGATACTTCTCACCGCCGCCATGAGTACGGCGGCGGTGATAGCCGTAGGCATCGCCTACTCCGGCATGGGTGATGGCGCCCAGGCCGTGCCCGTACGAGCCGCCGAGGTGGCCGCCGCACCGGCCTCGGCGCCCGCCCGGGACCAGGAGCCCAAGCCCCTCGCGGCCGCGCCCGCCAACGAGAGCGCGCGCGGCATGATCTACGACGGTCTCGACCCCGCGCCGGGAGGCGACCGGTGCGCCGGCGTCTACCGGACCAGCGCCGGCCTCTGTACCCACGGGCCCGACGCCCCGCCCAAGGGCGTCGACATCACGAAGGACATCCAGCCCGCGGTCAAGTCCGCGGCGCCGGCGGCCGATCCGGCCCGCCCCCAGGCCGAGGACCCGGCGAGCTCCGAAGGTGGCGGACGTCCTGAGGACGCCCCCGCCGCCGACGCCGGTCGCGCCGCCGACAAGTCCGCCGCGCCCGCGCCCTCGCCCGCGGGTCAGGCCGTCGCCGCCGGCCCCGCCGGCCAGACCGTCCAGTGCGACGGCGACGGCAGCACCGGCAACCGGGTCCAGGTCGTGTACGTCCACGGGCCGGGCCGCGACCGCTACTCCGAGTACGTCGCCTCGTTCCGCAAATGGGCGGCCGACGCCGACCTCATCTACGCGACGAGCGCCCAGGAGACCGGCGGGATCCGCCACATCCGCTACGTCACGGCCGCCGACTGCACCCCGACCGTGGTCAACATCGAGCTCCCCGACTCCGCTCTGGCCGAGTTCAGCTCGACCAACACCGCCCTCGCCGGCAAGGGGCTCGACCGCCGGGACCGCAAGTACATGATCTTCGCGGACACCCAGGTCTACTGCGGCATAGGCACCTTCAACGGCGACGAGCGGCCCGGCCAGGCCAACATCAGCAACTTCGGCCCCTCGTACGGGCGCACGGACTCCGGCTGCTGGGGTGGCCACACCGCGGCGCACGAGCTCGGCCACAATCTGGGAGCGGTGAACAACAGCGCCCCGAACACCAGCCGTGGCGCGCACTGCACCGACGAGTTCGACGTCATGTGCTACTCGGACACTCCCTACTACCCGCAGATGCGCAACGTCTGCACCAACCAGGCGTCCGAGAACATCCTTGACTGCAACCACGACGACTACTTCCACACGAGCCCCAAGGCCGGCAGCTACCTCGCCACGCACTGGAACATCGCGGACAACCAGTTCCTGATGCGCAGCCAGGGCGGAGGCGGCACGGACCCCGGCCCTAACCCGGGCCCCACGCCGACCAAGAAGCCGACGCCCACGCCGACCAAGAGCCCCACGGGCGGTCCGGACGTGACGGTGGGGCAGATCCAATCGGACTCCGCCGTCGTGAACTGGCCCAAGGTCGAAGGCGCTGCCTGGTACCAGGTCCTGCTGAACGGCAAGCACCTGGGCTGGGTCCAGTCGCCCGTGCTGCGCGTCTACAACCTCCGGCCCGACACCTCCTACACGGTCGCGGTCTCCGTCCGCGACAACGCCGGCCGGGACACGGGAGCCGGCAGGACCGCGTCCTTCCGTACGAAGGGCACGGGCGGCGGCGCGACCACCCCCGGCACCCGCTACCTGCTCGGCAACGGCAGCACCGGCATGAACGCGGAGGTCTGGGGCGGGCGCGCCGCCGACGGCACCGTGCTCGTCGGGGCGCGCTCCAACGGGTACGCCCAGCAGCAGTGGTACTTCGACGACGCGGGCAACGGACTGGTCCGCATCCGCTCCGCGGCCTCCGGCAAGTGCCTGCAACCGGGCAGCGCTCCGGCCGCGGGGGCGTGGGTCGCCCAGCAGCCCTGCGGCGGCGCCGCGCAGGCCTGGAAGCTGACCTCCCGAGGCGCAGCGGTGACCGTCACCGACCCGAGCGGTGGCTTCGCGCTGACCGTGAGCAGTCGCCCCTACTACGGAAACTGGCTGCTGGACCTCCAGCGCGCGGACGGCCGCGCCGCACAGTCCTGGACCGCGCAGAAGGTCGGCTGACCCTCCCTGAAGCCCGCTGTAATCCCCTCCGGCGGGGGGGGGGCGGCCCCCCCCCGCCCCCCCCCCCCCCCCCCCCCCCCACAAACCCCCCCCCCCCCCCCCCACCCGGGGCCGACCGATGAGGAGCCCAGGCCCCCCCGCTCGGGCGGCCACGCCGTTGGGCGGGTCGCACACGACCCCCCGCGCGGGCCCCCCCGGGGGGGCGCGGCCCCCGCCCCCCCCCCCCCCCCCCGGCCCCACTCCACCCCACTCCATCCCACCCCGGAGCCCCTTCACGATGCGCATACGAATCGCTCTCCGAGCCGCACTGACCGCCCTCGGCCTGGTCCTGCTGTGCCCCGCCGCGGCGCACGCCCACGGGGACACCGTGAAGGTGGTGATGACCGGGCAGCGGGAGGGCCACGTCACCGCCGACATCGCCTGGGAGAACGACGGCGACGCGGTCGAGGAGGCGGTCGCCGCCACCGTGAACGCGGTCAGCGGCGACGGCTCCCGCACCCTGGGGCCCTGGCGGCTGGTGCGTGATTCCGCCAAGGCGCCGGCCGGCTGGGTCACCGCCGAGCCCCTGCCGCCCGGCTCGTGGAAGGTCGCCGTGGACGTAGGCTTCCCCGCACTCGGACACGGCGAACTCCAGCTCGACGTACCGGCCGTGGACCCGGCCCCGGTCACCGGCACGCCGGATCCCCGTCCCGCCACGCCGTCGCCCGCGGCGCCCCGAACCCAGACGCCACCGCCGGCACCGGCGTCGTCCCCCGAGGCTCCCGCAGAGCGCGCGGAACCCGGCTCGGGGTCCGCCATCTGGTGGACGGCGGCGGGGGTGACGGCAACCGCCCTGATCGGATCGTTCGTAGGGATCCTCGTACGCCGCCGACGCGAGGGGCGATAGGGCGTCGGGGCGGCGGTCGGTATTGCGTTGATCAAGGCGGCGGGGGCGTGCCAGCATGTCGGTGCGTCAGATGTCACTCTCGGTGCGATGGAGAGGAACCGCCTCCGCGATGCAACCCGTTCCCGCTGACCCCACCGTGCTCCACCCGATGCCGGAGCACCCGCGTGTGGTCCTGCTCAAGCCACTGGTGAAGTCGCCGCTGATCGAGGTCGGCGACTTCACCTACTACGACGACCCGGACGACCCGACCGCCTTCGAGACGCGCAACGTCCTCTACCACTACGGCCCCGAGCGGCTCGTCATCGGGAAGTACTGCGCCTTGGGCACGGGCACCCGGTTCATCATGAACGGCGCCAACCACCGCATGGACGGGCCTTCCACCTTCCCGTTCCCCACCATGGGAGGCTCGTGGGCGGAGCACTTCGACCTGATCACCGACCTGCCCGTCCGGGGCGACACGGTCGTCGGCAACGACGTGTGGTTCGGCCACGGCGCCACGGTCATGCCCGGTGCGCGCATCGGTCACGGCGCGATCATCGCCGCCGGCGCCGTGGTCACCGCGGACGTCCCCGACTACGCCATCGTCGGCGGCAACCCCGCCCGGCTCATCCGCACCCGCTACGAGGCCGCGGACGTTGCCCGGCTCCTCGCGGTGGCGTGGTGGGACTGGCCCGTGCGATCCATCACCCGGCACGTACGGGCGATCATGTCGGGGACCGTGGCCGACCTGGAGGAGGCCGCGGCGCAGATCGACCTGGCCTGACACGGTCTGAGGATCGGCGGTCCGGTTCCCTCGTGAGGAATTCGGGTTGACCGTCGTGAGCGTTCTCGGGTCTCCTGCTGCCATGTCTGATCTTCGGTACGAGCAGCCGGACGGCCACGCCGAGCCCGGCGACGCCACGCTCGGCGACTGGCGGTACGTCCACAACGTGATCATTGCGACGCATCCCCTGTCGTTGGCCGACGTACGCGAGCGCGCCCGCCGCAACCACCTGGAGGTCGCCTACCGCGGTGACGTCCTCGTGGGGTGCAGCACGGTGCGCCCGCCGACGGACGACGCGCCGGTGGCCACGGTCATCGCCCGCGTCCTCGCCGCTCACCGCGGGCAGGGTTGCGGCGAGGACCTCTATGCGCGGGGGCTCGACCGGGCCCGGCGGCTGGGCGCGGAGGCGATCGAGACCGTCGTCCTGTCGTCCAACGAGGACGGCCTGCGCTTCGCGCTCCGCCACGGTTTCGTCGAGACCGAGCGCTACCTGCTGCCCGGGGACACCATCCCCTGGATCGACTTGAGGCTCGCCTGACGGCCCGGACCGCGGCCGGTCGCCCGAACGCCCGGTTGCCTTCGCCTCACGCGATGGCGGTCCCCTCGATCTCGACCAGTCGGGCGGGGACCGCCCGTCGCACCACTCCGCCTTGACCTCAACCAAGATCGAGGTCCTAGCGTGGCGCCCAGTTGATCACCTGACGACGGGAAACACGCTCATGATCCTCGTGACCGGAGCCACCGGAAACATAGGCCGCGCCTTGATCGAGGAGCTGCGCGCACGCGGTGCCGGGCCGGTGAGGGGGCTCACCCGTGATGCCGCTCGGGCCGTCCTCCCGGAAGGGGTGGAGGTGGTGGAGGGCGACTTCGCAGAGCCCGCGTCGTTGGGGCCCGCGCTGGAGGGGGTGCGCTCGCTCTTCCTCGTGTCGCGTCTGGGACCGGACGCCGAGGTCCTCGAAGCCGCCCGGCGGGCGGGCGTGGAGCACGTCGTGCTGGTGTCGTCCATCACCGTCCAGAGCCACCCGCACCTCGGCCCCGCCGGCGAGAACCTGGCGGTGGAACAGTTGCTCAAGGCGAGCGGCATGGCCTGGACGATCCTGAGGCCGACGCAGTTCGCTTCGAACGCCCTGATGTGGGCCGCGACCGTCCGCGGCCGCGGACGCGTCCGCGCGCCGTACGCCGAAACGGCGCTGCCCACCATCCACCCCGCGGACATCGCCGCGGTGGCGCGCGTGGCCCTCACCGAGCCCGGCCACCACGGACGCACGTACGCCCTGACCGGTCCGGAACCGGTGACCGCCCGACAGCAGGTCGAGGCCATCGCGGCCGCACTGGGCCGGGAGGTGCCCTTCGTCGAGATCAGTCGTCAGGAGGCCCACGCGCAGATGGCCGCCGTCTTCGGGCCGGAGGCCGCGGACGCGGTGCTCGACGTCACCGGCGGCGACGTGAACGACGAACTGCTGGCGGTGCGCAGCACGGTCGCCCGGGTCACCGGAGAGCCGGCCCGCCCCTTCGGGCAGTGGGCCTCGGAGAACGTCGACGCGTTCCGCTGATCGGCATCCCCCGCTCAGGCGGGCACGTTGCCGGAGGCGAGCAACCGACGGCCTGGGCAGTGGGCGGGATCGGCGTGGCGGTGCGGGGCGGCTACCGCCCGCCCCGCACCGCCACGCCGACGGAGGTCGATCAGGCGCCGGCGGGCTCCGTCGCCCCGGCCGGCTCCTGGGCCGCGGGGGTCTCGCCGGCGGGGTGCGGGATGCGGTGCAGCCCCCGGCGGTCGTAGAGGCGGGTGACCGCGAAGCCGAAGACCAGCGCGGCGACGAGGGCGACACCCATCGAGGTCCACGCCCGGGTCAGACCGGCATCGGCCTGGGCGCCGTAGTAGAGCAGGGAGCGCAGGCCCTCGGTGATCTGGCGCAGCGGCTCGAACTCGGCGAGGGCGCGGAAGAAGCCGGGCAGCGCCTGGAGCGGCACGGTGGCACCGGAGGAAGGAACGGCCATCGCGACGAAGACGATGGTGGCCAGCAGCATGCCCGGGGTGCCGAAGGCGGCGAAGAGGGCCAGGCTGCCCATGCCGACGACCGCGATGGTGGCGACCGAGTAGAGCCACAGCAGGCCGAGGTGGGAGGCGTCCATGTCGAGGATGCCGACCGTCGCGACCTCGACCAAGGTGCCCATGACCACGGACATGCCGAGCATCAGGGCCATGCCGATGGCCAGGGTGCGCACGCGGCTGGTGTGCTGCACGGGTTCGCGCTTGCGGATGGGGCCGTAGTCGGTGTGCAGGTAACCGAGCGCGGTGTCGACCTGGGAGTTGACCAGGTTGGCGCCGAGCATGCCGCAGACGACCAGGACCAGCGCGTAGTAGAAGGCGCTCAGGCCCATGGCGCTGCGCGCCCCGAGGGGGTGGCCGTCGGCGACCGCCACGGTCACCGGGTCGGCCAGCTTGAGCTGGGCGGCCGTCGGGAGCGCGGTCTTCTGGGCTCCGGCCTGCTTGAGGAGCTCCTGGCCGATCGAGGCGGAGGCGGCGTGGGCGGCCTTCTGGGCGGCCTGGGAGGACATCGAGGAGCCGATGCTGCCGGCCGCCTGGTTGGTCAGCACGGTGATGGTCGGCGGAGCGGCCTTGCCCTGGGCCGCGGGCTGGGGGGAGCTGAGCGCGGCCACCGTCGCGGAGAAGTCCTCGGGTATGACGAGGGCGCCGAAGACCTTGCCGCTGCCCAGCCGCTTGTCGGCCTCCGCACGACTGACGACCTGCCAGTCGATGCTCCGGTCGCCCTCGGCGGCCTTGCGGATCCCCGAGACGACCTGATCGCCCAGGGCGAGGTGCCGGCCGCCCGCGTCGGCGCCGCGGTCCCCGTTGACCAGGGCCACGGGCAGATCGCGCAGGTTGCCCCGGGGGTTGACGTTGCCGCCGACGTAGAGCAGCGCGAACATCATGGAGACCACTGCGGCGATGAGTCCCGTACCGATCCACAACCGGGGTCGGCGGAGCACGGAGGGGGGATTGGGCTGAGGCATCGATTCTCCGGTGCGGCTGCGTTCCTGAGCTGGATCTGGATACCTTCAGTATCCAGATAGTGGATACTGGCAGTATCTTGTTGCGGTGTCCAATCGCCGACGCCGGGTGCCGGACCGAGTGATCAGCAGGGAAGCCGCATGAAGATCTCCGAGCTCAGCCGGCGGACCGGCGTACCGGTCGCCAGCATCAAGTACTTCCTGCGCCAGGGCCTGTTGCCGGCGGGCCGGGCCACCTCCGCGACCATTTCCGAGTACGGGGACGAGCACGCGCAGCGGCTGCGGTTGATCAAGGCGCTGACCACGCTCGGCGGCCTGTCCATCGCCGCCACCCGGGACGTGCTGGGGGCCGTGGACCAGGCCGACACCTCCGAGGGCGCGCTCGGGGCGGTCAGCTACGCCCTCCCGGTGCCCGTGGCCGCCCAGGGCGGCGCGGGGCCCGAGGAGGACGACGGTGCCACCCCCGCCGCTGCCGCGGAGGTGGCCGAGCTGCTCACGGCCCTGGACTGGCAGGCCCCCGGCACGTCACCGCACGTACAGGGGCTGACGACCGCCCTGCGGGAGCTGCGGCGGCTGGACGCGCAGTACGGCCCGGGCGAGCTCGCGGCCTACGCACGGCTGGCCGAGGGAGTGGCCCGACTGGACCTGGAACGCGCGGCGGTCCTGGAGGACCCGGTGGCCCTGGCCGAGCGGGCGGTGATCGTCTTCGCGATCTGCGCCCCGGTCTTCGAGCTGCTGCGCCGACTCGCCCAGGAGGACCAGGTCCGGCGGCGCCTGACGGGCGACGGCGCCGGAGGGGCCGCACCACGCTCGTGAGTCCGCGGGACGGGCCCGGTTCGGCCCCGGTTCAGCCCCGAACCGCTCCCGCATCGGCCCCGAATCCGAAAACGAGTCCCCTTCGTCATGCTGCGGATGGGTTTAACCGCTATGCCGTTTCCCTGCCGTGACGCGCCGTTAAGGTGTCACGTGCACCCATCCGTCGGTGCCGGGCGGTCCGCGGCACGGCGGGCACCCGCCGCGCCATTCCACCGAGGAACGCCGGTTGTCAGGACGCAGGCGACGCAGGCCCACAGGCCGAGCAGGACGGACCGCACCCGCCTGGGCGCGCACGCGCTACTGGTTCGACACCATGGTGGCCCGCGGCACGGCGGTGCTGATCGGCTGGCTCGTACTGATGTGCACGGCCATCGTCGTACCGGCCAGTGCGGCCCTGGTGTGGGCGGACGACCGCGGCCCGACCACCCCCTCCGGCCGGGCCCTGGCCGTGTGGGTGAGCGTCGGGCAGACCCTCAAGCTCGGCGGCGCCGTCGGTAGTCCCCTGTACGTGGTGCTCTCGGTGGTGCTGGCCCTCGTCGCGCTGCTCTTCGTCTCCACCCTCGTCAGCCTCATCACCACCGGCCTCAACGACAAGGTCCTCGCGCTGCGGCGGGGCCGCTCCACCGTCCTGGAGTCCGGGCACACGGTCCTGCTCGGCTGGTCCGACCAGGTCTTCCCGATCGTGTCCGAGCTGATCACGGCCAACGCCAACCAGCGCCGGGCGGCCCTCGCCGTCCTCGGCCCCAAGGACAAGGCGCAGATGGAGGACGAGATCGCCGACGCCGTCGGACGGCTGGGCCGGACCCGGCTGATCTGCCGCAGCGGGACGACCACCGACCCCTCCCTCGTGTCGCTCGTCGCACCCGGGACGGCCCGCGCCGTGCTGGTCCTGACCCACGACGGAGAGGAGGGCGACGCCCACGTGGTGAAGACCCTGCTCGCGCTGGAAGCCGCGGTCCGCGGACTCGGCGCGCCCGCCCGGCCCGGCGTGGTCGCGGCCGTCCGCGACGGGCGGCACAAGCGGGCCGCCGACCTGGCCGCCGGACCGCTGGGGCACGTACTGAACATCGAGGACATCACCGCCCGGCTGATCGCGAGGACCTCCTGCGAGCCCGGGCTCTCGCTCGTCTACCGGGCCCTGCTCGGCTTCGACGGGGACGAGATCTACACCGTGCCCGCAGGCCACCTCGCCGGGAGCAGCTTCGGCGACCTCCTGTTCGCGTACGCCGACTCCAGCGTGATCGGCCTCCTGCGCGCCGACGGCCGGGTGGAACTCAACCCGCCCTCGGCGAGCGTCCTCGGCGTGCGGGACCGGATCGTGGTGATCACCGAGGACGACGACACGGCCGTCCCGACGGACCGGCCGCTGCCCGTCGACGACCGGGCGGTCGTCACGGCGCCGCCCTCGCGGCCTTCCCCGGAACGCTTCCTGATGCTCGGCTGGAACCCCCGCGCCCCCCGCATCGTCGAGCAGCTCGACGCGGGCGTGCCCGACGGCTCCGTGCTGGTGGTGATGACGGAGGGCGAGGAGCACCTGAAGGACGCGGACCGCTGTGCCCGGACGCCCGGGCGGCGGATGCCGGTCACGGTCCTCGACGGCGACGTGAGCGACCCGGACGTACTGGCGGCGCTCGACCCACTGGGCTTCGACCGGGCCGTGGTCCTGGGGTACGACGGTCCGGAGGCGGGCGGCCCGCCGCTGGGCGGCGATGATCGGACCCTGGTCACGCTGCTGCACCTGCGGGCCCTGGAGCAGGCGGCGGGCCGGGAACTGGCCGTGGTGACCGAGATGGCCGACGACCGCAACCGCCTGCTGGCGCCCGCCCGCGGGGGCGCCGACTTCATCGTCGGCAGCCGCCTGATCAGCCTGCTGATGACGCAGATCGCAGAGGACGGGAGCCTCGGAGCGGTCTTCGACAGCCTGCTCGCGTCCACCGGCGACACCCTCCACCTGAGGCCCGCCGCCGACTACGTCGTGACCGGACGCCCCGTCGGCTACGCCACCGTGGTGGAGGCGGGGCGCCGCCGCGGGCACTGCGTCATCGGGTACCGGCTCCAGCCGGACGGCCCGGACGGCCCCGCACACGGCTTGTGCATCAACCCCGACAAGCGGGCGGAGGTGCGCTTCGGGCCGCAGGACTCCGTGCTCGTCCTCGCTCCCGGGCCGGCCTCCCGCGCCGCCCTCGCCCCTGCCCCCGCCCCTGCGGCCGGTACGACGCCCTCGCCCCGCCTGCCGTTCCCCACCTCGTGACGGGCCGGGCTCGACGCGGTCCCGGCCGGCCCGGGACACCGCCCCGACCCGTCAGCCGAGCCGCAGGAGCGGGGTGTCCGTGGTGAGGAGGGCCCGTAGGGCGGGGATGTCCGACCAGGTCAGGCCCAGGGTGCGGGCGGCGTAGCGGAGGGTGACGTGCTCGGCTCCGTCGGCCGCCGCGCGCAGCGTCCGCACGGCCCCGTCCCGGTCGAGGAGGGCGGTCCCCCCGGCAGGCGGCTCCTGCCGGGGGGTTCGGGCGCGTTCGCTCTCCAGCCCGGGAATGCCGGTGAGCCGGTGGGAGACGTCGGCGGCGGCGGCCAGGGTCGCCGGGTGCTCCTCGACGAGGGCCCGGGCCACGGGGTTGTGGCCGATGGCCTCCTGGAGCGGCAAGGGGTAGAGCCGCGGGGAGGCGTCCGTGAGCGCGATGACGTGGTTGACGGTGCGCACGGTGCCGCGGGCGCCGTGGATGGCGGCGGCCCACAGCGCGGACGCCTCGGAGGGGTGCCAGGCCAGTGCGCGGCCGGCCGCCGCCGTCGCGTCCCGGTCGGGGACGAGGGGCGGGCTCGCGGCGAGGCGTTCGAGGAGGATCCGTTCGCCGATCTCCCCGTCGAGGCCGGGCCCCGCGACGTGCACGGTGGTGGGGAGCCCCGTGAGGTGGCAGGCGGCGAGGGTGAGGGCGTCACCGAACGGGCTGCACAGCCCGGGCTCGTCGCCGTGGGTCAGGACGTCGCCGCCGATGTCGACGACGTGGATCCGGCCGCCCGCTCCTTCGGCCATGGACGCGATCTGCCGGGCCAGGGCGGCGAGGCCCCGGCCGGGGTCGAGGAGCAGCAGCCGGGCGGGCAGGTCCCGGGCGAGGGCGGGCATGGTCGACCCGGCCGGCGGGCGGGCCCGGGTGGCCGGGGTGAAGGCCGCGAAGCCGTCACCCCGGCCACCCCCGGCTTCGTGCAGGAGCCCGTCGAAGTCCGCTGCGCCGAGCGGGCTGGAGGTCGGGTCGACCTCGGGGCGCTCCCACGCGTACGTGGCGATCAGCGGCGGGCCGGCCGGGCCGGGCGGTGCGGCCGGGTCCGCCGCGAGGGCGCGGGCGGCGACGAGGGTCCCGACGGGATCCCCTCCGCCGCCCGCCGCGACGTACAGACCGCTCACGCGACTCCCTCGCGCTCGCGCAGGTCGATTCCGGTGATCCGGACCGGAGTCGCCCCCATGTTCTTCTGGGCGCGCCGGTTGGCCGCGTGCAGCCGCTCGTAGTACTCGCGGTCGAGGTCCTTGACGGACCCGGAGTAGAACATCCAGGACAGCACGTCGCGGTACTTGAAGCCCTTGGAGGTCAGCTGGACGCGCCGGCCGAGGCGGTGGATCAGCCCGTTGGATTCGGCGGCCTCCAGGACGGGTTCGAACTCGGCGGCGTGCTCCTGGTAGCCGAAGCGGTCGAGCTCGCCGAGGTCGAGGTCGAAGGTGTCGAGGACGAGGCGCTTGCGGACGATCTCCTCGGCGGTCAGCTCGAAGCCGGTGACGGGCACGAGTTCGTGGTTCTTGGCCTTCGTGATGTAGTCGGCCACCTCGGCCGCCGACGGCTTCACGCTGCCGCACATGTAGTCGAGCACGCTGGTGTAGGAGCGGGCGCCGACGCCGAGGCCGAGCAGGGGCACGCCGTGGAAGGTGAGCACCTTCTGCGCGTAGCCCCCGCGGCCGGGCTTCTTGTAGCGCACGGAGCCCTCCTGGACGTAGCCGTGGTCGAGGAAGACCTGGCGCGCGTAGTCGTAGCGCTCGTACAGCTCGGGCTGCCACATGTACTGGTAGGCGCCCGTCCTGGAGAACCAGGCGTCCGGCCGCACCGTGAGGAAGTACGTGCTGATGGTGGTGGGTTGGAGCGCGGCCAGCTCGTCCACGCTCTGGCGCCAGGTCTCGGGGGTCTGCCCCGCGAAGCCCATGATCAGGTCGGTGGAGAGGTCCGGCAGGCCCAGGTCCTGGGCCGTGCGGATGGCGCGGCGGATGACGTCCTCGTCCTCGCCGCCGCGGCCGGCCTCGCGGATCTCGCGCGGGACGAGGGACTGGATGCCGACGTTGGCGCGGGTGAGGCCCATGTCGATGAGGGCCTTGAACTCGTCGGGAGCATCGGCGATCGACGACGGGGTGGCCTCCACGGCGATCTCCTCCGCCGTGGAGCGCCAGTTGGGGTAGATCTCGCCGATGGTGGCGAATATCTGCTCGAAGTGGCGGGGCCGCAGCAGGGCGGGGGTCCCGCCGCCGATGTAGATGGTGCGCAGCCGGCGGGCCTGGATGATCTCCGCGTGATCGCGGATCTGCGTACAGAGCGCGTCGGTGTAGGCGTCGTAGACGTCCTCGTCGGTGCTGATGATGGTGTACAGGTTGCAGAACCCGCATTTGCGGTCGCAGAAGGGTACGTGCAGGTAGAGGTTGAGCTCGGGAACCTGGTAGTTGGCGAGGTCCGCGGCCCAGATGTCGGGGACGGTCCATTTGCCCTCGGGGAGCGGGCGGTAGGTGGAGCGGGGCGGGTACGAGTACTGGTAGGGCGGAATGACGCCCTGTTCGATGTGGTCGGCGAGCTCCTGGTGCAGCCTGCTGGTCACGGTGTTGCCTTCCGGGACGGGTCCGGGCGCGGGTTCACCCAGCCTGGTGATCGGACCACGGGGCGCCCTTCGGGGCCCATCGGGTGGGAGCACCAAATACCGGCCACCTACTGACCAGTTCATTGTGGATTGCTCCAAATGCTGCTGCCGTCCGGCGAGTTGATTTCGTCTGTCAGGCCCATAGCCGCCGCGCCCGGCCCACGGCTTTGCTGGAGGAATGGAAAACGGGACGGGCCCGCACGGGCCGGGAGTGCTGGTGATCGAGCCGATGGGGAACGCGGGGCGCTTCCTCGTCGAGGCCGCCGAACGTCTGGGAGTGCGCCTGTACGCGGCCACCCACCAGGACGTCCACGACGGCTACCCGCAGTGGCTGCGGGCCGCCCTCACCGGGCTCTGCGCGACGGACCTGACCGATACCCCGAAGGCGCTGGCGGACATGGAGACCTTCTGCCGGCAGCACGCGATCGCCGGTGTCGCCCCCTGCTTCGAGCTCTTCACCCCGCTCGCCGCGCTGCTCGCCGAACGGCTGGGCCTGCCCGGCAACGACCCCCGGCTCGCCCGCGCGGCCCGCAACAAGGTCCTGATGGGCGAGGCGTTCGCGGCCGCCGGGATCCCCGCCCCCCGCTGGGCGGTCGCGCACGACGGCGCCGAAGCCCACCGGGCCGCACGGCAGCGGGAGTTGGGCTGGCCCCTGGTCGTCAAGCCCGCCGAGCAGGGCGGCTCCTGGGGCGTGTCCGTGGTCGAAGGCCCGGACCAGCTCGCCGAGGCCGTCCGCGCGGCCCGCCAGTACACGCACGCACAGCCGCACGGCCTGGAGCTCGACGCGCGGGCCCTGATCCAGGAGTACGTCCCCGGGGACGAGTACTCCTGCGACACGGTGGTCGCCGACGGGGTGGCCTACCCGCTGCCCGTCGTCGCGAAGGACACCACCAGGGGCCGCTACCGCATCGAGACCGGGCACACCTGCCCCTCCGGCCTGCCCGCGCCGCTGGTCAGGAAGGTGCAGCACACCGCCGCGCGGGCGGCGCTCGCCGTGGGCGTCCGCAACGGGATCGCGCACACGGAGGTGAAGATCCCACCGGACTCGGACACGCCGTACGTGATCGAGACCGGCGCCCGCCTGCCGGGGGACAACCTGTGCGAGGTCGTCGAGGCCGCGACGGGTGTGAGCGAGGCGGTGGCCCACCTCCAGGCCGTGCTCGGCCGGCTGCCCGACACCGTCCCCTCCCGTACGGACGCGGCGTCGATCCGCTTCCTGCTGCCGGAGCGCGGCGGGGTCCTGCGGCGGGCGGTCATCGCGAACCTGCCCGGTACGCACGGCGAAGTACACCTGCGGCCCGGGGCGGTGGTGCCCGAGCCCACGGATTCGATGTGCCGCATCGGGCACGTGGTGGCCCGGGCGGAGACGGCCGACGCGGCGCGCGGGCTGGCCGGCCGGGCGGCCGCCCGGTCCCGAGTGGAAGTGGGCTGACACAGGTGCGGAAGATCGCCTTCCTCCGGTCCGTGCACATCCGGCGCGCCGACCCCTACATCCAACGGGCCGTACGCGCGCTCGCCGACGACGGGATCGAATCCGGGCTGTTCCACACCAGCGGCGCCGCCGGTGACGACGACTTCCCCGGCCACCGGCAACGGCTCGACCGCGGGGTGACGCCACGGGAGCTGGCGGACGCGGTCGCCGCCTGGGGAGCGGACGCCGCGGTGTCGATCTCGCTGCCCTGCGAGAACGCGCTGCGGGACGCCGCGACCAAGGCGTTCCTGGACGCCGCCGGCATCCCCACGGTCATGACCCCGCTCGCGGCGACGATGCTGCTGGTGGACAAGTGGGAGACCAAGCAACGGTGCAGGCGGGCCGGACTGGCGGTGCCCGACGGGTTCCGCATCGACTCCGACCTGCTGGCGGGGCGGGGCCTCGCGGTGCCCGGCTACCAGGACGCGCTGCGCGCGCTGGCCGAGGAGACGGGATACCCGCTGATGTCGAAGCCCGTATGGGACTCGACCAGCATGGGCATCCGCACCCTGCACACGCCCGCCGACCTCGACACCCACCTCGACACCCACCGCGCACCGGGCCCCGGGGCGGTGTCGACGGTGGTGGAGGAAGTCGTCGTGGGCGATCTGTGCAGCGTGGACATCGTCGGGCGCCCGGGCTCCTACCAGGTCCTCCCCCCGTGCTGGACCGGACGGGCCGGGCCGGAGCCGGTGTTCACCTTCGCGGACCTGCGCTGGTGCGGCCCCCGCGCGCGAGCGGACGCGGCCTTCGCCGAAGTGGCCCGCACCCTGGTCGATTTCTGCGCGGACCTGGGCGTGTACGGGTCGGTGAACGTCGACATGATCTACACCGGCGGCCGGTTCGTGGTCCTGGAGGTCAACCCGCGCATCGGCGGCGCCACCACCCTCTCGTGCGCCGCGTCCGGCACCAACACCTTCGCCTCCCTCGCCCGGATGGCCCGCGGCCTCCCCCTCACCGCGGGCGCGGTCCCACGGGTGGGCTGGGCGATCGAGTTCCTCGCCGGGGACGGCATCGCGCCGGCGCTGGCGGCGGAACTGCGCCGGCGCGTCAGCGTGGTCACCGTGCACGAGCTGGTGATCGACCGGGCCTCCCACGGGGACATCGTCGTGATCACCCTCGCCGAAGGCGAGGAGGACCGGACGGTGAAGTCCTTGACGGAGCTGCACGAGAGCACCGGCTTCCCCGCGGCCGACGTCCTGGGCAAGATCACCTCCCTGCTGAAGCGGTGAGCGCGCCCACCGGAACCCGCCGCCCGCGCACCGTGGCGGACCGCCTCGGCCTGCCCGCACTGCGCGGTCACGGCCTCTTCGTCACCGGCAACCTCATCGACTCCGTCGGCAACGGCATGCTCCTGCCGCTGGGACTGCTGTACTTCACCGAGGTCCTGGGAGTGCCCCTGGCGCGGGTGGGCGCGGCCATGACGGTCGGTCAGGCCCTGGCCCTGCCGGTCACCTTCCTCGCCGGCCGCCTCATGGACCGCGTCGGGCCCCGTCGCGTGGTGGTGTGGGCGAACGTCCTCTCCGCCGCCGGGTTCGCCCTGTTCCTGCTCGCCCGCGACCCGTGGCACATCGCCGCCGTGTACGTGCTCGTCCAGGCCGGCATCAACATGTACTTCACCGCCCAGCGCACCCTGATCACGCACGTCACCCGGGCCGAGGAACGCCGTGCCTGGTTCGCGTTCACCGGTTCGCTGCGCAACATCGGGCTCGCGGCCGGGTCCGCCGCCGCCGCGGGTGCCCTGACCGTGTTCGGGAACGGCTCGCTGCGCTGGATGATCGCCGCCGACGCCGCCACCTACCTGCTGGCCGCCGCCTGCTTCGCCGCCCTGCCCACCACCCCGCCCGCACCGGACGCCGCGCCCGGCGCGCCGGTGACCCGGGCCGACGACACCCGCCGCTACCTCCTGCTCGTGGCCGTCAACCTCCCCTACGTCCTCGCGCAGGCCGTCCTCGCCGTCCTCGTCGCCGTCTACACCACCCGCGCCCTCGGGCTCCCCGCCTCGGCGGCGAGCATGCTGTTCGTCATCAACACCGTGATCGTCTCCGCGTGTTCGACGGTCGTCACCGCACACGTGGCGCCCAAGGAACCCCGCCGCGCGGTCGTCGCCGGATACCTGATCCTGTCGGTCGCGATGGCGGTGTTCGCGCTGCCGGCGCTGCCGCGTGCCGCCGCCATCGCCTGGGTGGCCCTCATCGCCGCGATCACCCTCTTCAGCGTGGCCGAGATCCTCCTCGGCCCGGCCCTGAGCGAGCTGTCGGTGAGCCTCACCCCGCAGGCGGCCGGAGGCTTCACGCAGGGCCTGTACCAGTTCTCGTGGGCCGCCGGCATGGTCGCCGCCCCCGCCCTGTTCACCCTGCTCCTGGAGACCGGCCCCCTCTACCCGTGGGGCGTCGAAGCCGCCGCCTGCCTGATCGGCGCACTCGCCGCGCCCGCCCTCAGGGCCACCCACCGCCACCGCCGGAGGAACCAGAGTTGATCGAGAGCACCATCGAGTCCATCCACGAGGTCCCCGCCGCCGAGTGGGAACACCTGGCCCGCCCCGCGGGTCTCTACCTCTCCCACCGATGGCTCGCCGGGGAGGAGAAGGACCCCACCGCCACCCGTGCGTACGCGCTCGTACGGGACCCCGAGGGAGCCCTGCTCGCTGCCGCCCCCCTCTCCCTCGTGCACGAGGAACCGAACGACAGCTACCAGCCCCGGGCCGTGCTGCCCCCGCACCTGGGGCCCCGCGTGATCGCCGGGGCGCGCCGCGGCTACCACAACACGCCGCTCACCGCCCCCGGCCTCGGCCCCGACCGGCGGGACGCCTGCCTCACCCGGCTGCGCGACGCCGCACGCCGCTTCGCCGCACACCACGGCACCACGCACTGGTGGCCCTACCTCACCGCCCCGGCCACCACCCTGCTCACCCCCCTCTACGCGGACCCCGCCCTCCACCTGGAGGACGACGCCCTCATCCCCCTCCCCGGCACGGGCATCGACGACTACGTCGCCGCCCTGCGCCGTCGGCGCCGGGCCGGAATCCGCAGCGAACGCCGCGACTTCACCGCGTCCGGCCTCGACGTACGCCGACAGGTCCTCGCGGACTGCGTCGAGGACGCCGCGTTCCTCCTCGCCGGACACCAGCAGGACCACGGGCACGACCGCGACGGCGTCGACGCCATGACCGCTCTGCTGGAGCGGCAGGCCGGGGCGATGGGCAGCGAAGCGCGGGTGGTCGCGGCCTACGACGGACACCGGATGATCGGCTTCTGCCTCTACTACCACTACGGGAGCACGACGTGGATCCGCGCGGCGGCCCACGACCGCCGCCACCCCGCACCCCACCTGTACTTCAACCTCACCTACTACCTGCCGATCGAGGACGCCTACGCCCACGGCGCGAGCGCCCTGCACGTCGGCATGGGGGCGATCGAGGCCAAGCGCCTGCGCGGCGCCGCCGTGTCCGGCCTGCACGCCCTGGTCGACCTGCCCCCCGCCGGGCCGCGGTGACGCAGGGCCCGTGGGCGCCGCCCCGCCGCCCACGGGCCCGGGCTCAGCCGAGGTCGTAGTCGAAGGTGTACGCGACCGACGGCTCGCCGTGCCGCGCGGTGAAGCCGCCCGTCCCGCGCAGCCCGGCCAACTCGCCGGTGCCCGAGCCCGGCACGACCTCGAAGATGCAGTGCACGGTGCCATCGGCGTCGAAGGAGCCGCGCTCCTCGACGGCGAAGCCGCCCTTACGGCCGTCGACACTGCCCCGCAGCACCTCCATCCCGGCGAACGTACCGGTCGTTGCGCTCACGTACGCGATCGTGTAGTCGCACGTGGTGTCCGCGGCCTCGATGCCGCCGGTGAAGGTGTTGACGACGCCGGCGCGGGCGAGCGTGGGGTGCGTGGCTCCCGCACCGAGCGGGTGCTCCTCCCAATCGGCGGCGGTGAAGTGGCCGGTGGTCCGTACGGGCATGGTCGTCCTCTGGTCCGGCCGCGCGGTCTGCCCCGCGCGGTAGGTGACCAGCCTGGCCGCCGTACCTGACATCTCTTGTCAGGTACGGCGCGACAATGGCCCCATGCGCGCCGACCGGCTTCTGTCCCTGCTCCTGCTGCTCCAGAACCGCGGCCTGATGACGGCCCCCGAACTGGCCGCCGCACTGGAGGTGTCCGTCCGCACCGTCTACCGCGACGTCGAGGCGCTCGCCTCCTCGGGCGTCCCGGTCCTGGCCGAGCGCGGACCGGCCGGCGGGTTCCGCCTGATGGGCGGCTACCGCACCCGGCTGACGGGGCTCACCGACGCCGAGGCCGGGTCGCTCTTCCTCGTCGGAGCCCCCGGCCCGGCGAACGACCTGGGTCTGGGCGCGGAGTTGGCGACCGCCCAGCTCAAGCTCCAGGCCGCGCTCCCCGCCGCCCTGGCCGACCGGGCCCGGCGCGTCCAGGACCGCTTCCACCTGGACGCGCCGGCCTGGTTCCGCGACGCCGACCCGGTGCCCCACCTGGCGGCCCTCGCCCGCCGTGTGGGAACAGCGCGCGGTGCGCACCCACTACCGACGCTGGCGCGGTGAGGTGCACCGGGACCTGCACCCCCTGGGCCTGGTCCTCAAAGCGGGCATCTGGTACGTGGTGGCGCTCGGGGAGGGCTCCGTACGGACCTACCGGGTCGCGCGGTTCCTGGCGGTGGAGGGCCTGGCGGAAACCTTCGAGCGACCGACCGGCTTCGCCCTGGCGTCCTACTGGGAGCACTCGTCCCGGCGGATGGAGGCCGCGCTGCACCACGACACCGCCCGGCTACGGATCTCCCCGGACGCCGCGCGGCTGCTGCCCATGCGGCTCGGCGCGGCCGGCCGGCGCGCCCTCGAAGGGGCCGGGCCGCCCGACCAGGAGGGCTGGGTGGAGGTACGGCTGTCCGTGGAGACCACCGCCGTGGCGGTCGGCGACCTGCTCGGGCTCGGTGCGGAGGCGGAGGTCCTCGACCCCCCGGAGCTGCGCGACGCCGTCGCCCGCGCCGCCCGCTCCCTGGCGCAGCGCTACGGGCCGCCCCCCGAGTGACCCTGGGCGACGGAGCCGGGCGCCCGGCGGCGCGCGGCCACCGACTATGGTGGAGCACCGATCATGGGCTGCGGAGGGGGATCCGTGGGGAAGTACCGGGTACCGAATCCGCTGCGCGTGATCCTGGCCGGCTTGCCGGATCTCCGCTGGCTGCGCGGGCGGCTACCGGACGCTCCCGTGCACCCGGAACCGTCCGGCCGGACCCGCTCGCGCGAGCGGGAGAAGAGGGTCCGGGCGGAGTGGGAGGCGCTGCGCGAGCAGCTCGCCCCGGCCGCCGCCGAGCACGTCACGCGCGTGGGCGAGCTACTGGCGGACCCGCGCACGGAGTTCACGCCGGACCCCGGACAGAGCGCGGTGCGACGGGACTACCTGGCCGCCACGGAGGCCTATCAGGCGGCCGGCAAACTGCTGGACGAGGCGCAGGACCTGCCGGACCTGGCGGCCTGCGTGGTGCTCGCGGACCGGGCGGTCGAACTCTTCGTCGCCGCCCGCGCCCGGCACCTGGGGCAACGCCCGCCCGTGCCACGGCCCCGCTGCTTCTACAACCCCCTGCACGGCGCCGCCGCCGAGCCGCCGCGCGACCGCGGTGTTCGCAAGGGGCGGCGGGTGGTCGCGCGGGAGGCCGCCGCAGCGCGCCGCCCGGCGTGCGAGCCGTGCCGGCTCGCCCTCGTCGCGGGCGAGGCCCCCGACGTACTGCCCGCCCTCTGGACCGTCCGCGACGAGCGCGATCGCCCGGTGACCCTGCTCGTGCCGTACTACGCGCTGCCCCGCCAGGCGTCCATCTGGGCGGGCACCGCCTGCGGGGCCTACGACGCCGCGGCGGCCGCCCGGGTGCTGCGCGGCGAGCACCGACGCCGTACGGTCGGACCGCCGGCCGGGTGACCCGCGGTCACCGGAAGGACGGTTGTACCCCCGGAACCGGCCGGGACCGATCAGCAAGGCCGCGCGCGGAACCGGTGGGCGCGACCGAATGCGCGGGGAGGTAGGAAGAATGGTCGCTCTGGTGTTGGTGGGGATCTTGGTGCTTGCGGTCGGCGGGTGCGCGTGCGTGCTCTGGGCCGAGCGGGGCGGGCCCCGCTGGGCCCGCACGGTGGCCACCGTGACGCTCGCCGCCGGCGCTCTGGTGCGGCGCTCGGCGAAGGCGCGGCGCCGCGGCCCGAAGGGGTCGGGCGGCGGAGAGTAGGGGGCGGTCCGCATGACGGCGGGGGCCGACGGCGCGGCTCCGTCGGCCCGGAGTTCGTGCGTTCGGGCCCGGCCCGCGGGGCGGGCCCGGTAGCCTGAGGAGGCCGGAGAAGAACCCGCCGTTCCCGCCGAACCAGCCGCAGCACCCCCAGAGGTGAATGGCCGTGCGTGTCGCCCCGCGCTCCTACGGAGAACTGCCCGAGTCCGTACGGCACGCCGTCGCCGACCGGGTCGGAGCGGGCGGTTCCGCTGCCGACATGGTGAACGGGAGCAGTGCGGGCTTCGCGGCCCTGCTGTCCGTCCCCGGTCACGGGCGCGTCTTCGTCAAGGGGCTGCCCGAAGGCCACGAGCGGACGGCGGAGCTGGACGTGGAGAGCAGGGTCGCGCCCTACCTACCCGCCTTCGCACCGCCTCTGCTGTGGCGGATCTCGGTGAGCGGTTGGACGGTCCTGGGGTTCGCGGGGATCACGAGCACGTCGCCCTGGGCCGACTTCGACGCCGAGGCCGGCCCCCAACTGGAGGCCGTCACCGCGGTCCTGCGGGAGTTGAGCACGACGGCCGCGCCGCCCGGGGCCGGGTTGCCCGCGGCGTGGGAGCGGTGGAAGGAGTACTGCGACCCGGCCGACGAGCCGCTCCTGATCGGCGACGGGCTCGTACACGGGGATCCGGCGGCGACCAACTTCCTGCCCGCGGCCGACCGGACGTGGCTGATCGACTGGGCGTGGGCGGCCCGGGGCCCCGGGTGGGTGGACGCGGTCCTGTGGGGTCAACGGCTGGTCCTGGACGGCCGGCAGACTCCCGAACAGGCCGCGACCTGGTGCGCGCGCGTCCCCGCCTTCGCCCGGGCGCCCCGCGAGGCCGTCGTGGTCCTGGCCGAAGCGGACGCCCGGTCCTGGGAGGCCTGGCAGGAGTACGGAACGACCGGCCTGGAGCGCACGGTGGCCGCGGCCCGGGCCTGGGCCGACTACTGGCAGGCGCCGTAACCGCGTCAGACGCTCCCCAGGGGGGCGCCGGCCGCTTCGGGTTCCGGCGCGGCGCCGGCGTCCCCGCGCAGGCTGGCGAGCAGCCGCAGCCCGTCCGCGGTCGGGGTGCCGGGGGCCGCGGACATCACCAGCAGTTCCGTGCCCGTCGCGTCCGGCAGCGCGAAGTTCTCCTGGTGCAGTTCCAGCAGTCCGACCAGCGGGTGTCGGTACGCCTTGCGCCCGTGCGTGCGGGCGCGCACGTCCGCGCGGGCCCAGAGGTGGCGGAAGCGCTCGCTGCCCATCGCCAGCTCGCCGATGAGCGAGGCCAGGCGGGGGTCCTCGGGGTAGGTGCCGGCCGCCAGGCGCAGGTGCCCGACCACGTCGAGCGTGCAGTCGTCCCACTCCGCGAAGAGTCCGCGCTCGGCCTCCTCCAGGAACACGTGCCGGGCGATGTTCAGGCCGGGCATCGGGCGGCCGAAGAGGAGACGGGCGAGACGGTTCCCGGCGAGCGCGTCCAGCCGGTGGTTCATGATCAGCGCGGGTGCGTCGGTGACCAGGTCCAGGACGCGCAGCAGCTCCGGCCGCAGCCGGCCGCTCGGCGTCTTCGGTCGTCGGCGGGGCTGCCGGGCGAGCCGGTCGAGGTGTCCGCGTTCGGTCTCGTCGAGGCCGAGGACGCGGGCGAGCGCGTCGAGGACCTGCTCCGAAGGCTGCGTCGCGCGGCCCTGCTCCAGGCGCACGTAGTAGTCGACGCTGACTCCGGACAGGTGCGCGACCTCTTCACGGCGCAGCCCGGCGACCCGGCGGCGGCTGTCGACGGGGATGCCGACGGTGGCCGGGGCGACTCGGGAGCGCCGGGTGCGCAGGAAACCTGCAAGATCGTCCATGCCCCCAGTATGGCTCCGCCCCGGCAGGTGAAGGTGGCCCTGCCAATACCAGGAAGTCCCGTCCGACGGAAGGCGCGCCCCTGAACACCGGGCGCCGCGGCGGCCAGGATCGAGGGCATCCGAACCGTTCCCGAGGAGCTCCCGTGAAGACCCTGATCGTCCACGCCCACCCCGAGCGGCAGTCGCTCAACAGCTCGCTGAAGGACCTGGCGGTGTCCACGTTGGAGGCCGCGGGGCACGAGGTGCGGGTGAGCGACCTGTACGCGATGAACTGGAAGGCGGTCGTCGACGCCGAGGACTACGGCCCCCACGCCTCGACTCCGCTGAAGGTCGCCCTGGACTCGGGGCGGGCGTTCGAGGCCGGGACGCTCACCCCGGACGTCCTGGCCGAGCAGGAGAAGCTGCTGTGGGCGGACACGATCGTCTTCCAGTTCCCGCTGTGGTGGTACTCGATGCCCGCGATCCTCAAGGGGTGGGTGGACCGGGTGTTCACCTACCGCTTCGCCTACGGGGTGGGGGAGCACAGCGCCACCCGGTACGGCGAGCGCTTCGGCGAAGGCACCCTCGCGGGCAAGCGGGCCCTGCTGTCCGTGACCACGGGCGGGCCCGAGTCGCACTACGCGGCGCGCGGGATCAACGGCCCCATCGACGACCTGCTGTTCCCGATCCAGCACGGCATCCTCTACTACCCGGGCATCGAGGTGTTGCCGCCGTTCGTGCTGTACGGCACCGACCGGATGACCGCCGAGGAGTACCCGGACGTGGCCAAGGCCTGGGAGGAGCGCCTGCTCACCCTGGAGTCGACCGAGCCGATCGCGTTCCGGCGGCAGAACTTCGGTGACTACGAGATTCCCTCGCTGCACCTGAAGGAGGGGCTGGAGCCCGCGGGCCGCACCGGCTTCGGGCTGCACGTGCGCGGCTGATCCGAAGGCGCCCCCTCCATGGCATGGAGGGGGCGCCCGTCATCGTCCGGGTACGGATCAGTTGACGTTGACTCCGGACCAGGCGGCGGCCACGGCCTTGTACTCGGCGGAGGTCGTGCCGTACAGGTCTCCCGCGGCGCTGAGCGTGGCGGTGCGGGCGCCCTTGTAGTCGGTGGTGGACGTCATGTGCACGGTGAGCGCGCGGTACCAGATCTTGAGGGCCTTGTCCCGGCCGATGCCGGTGAGCGCGACGCCGTTGGAGGTGGGGCTGTTGTAGGAGACGCCGTTGATGGTCTTGGCGCCGCTGCCCTCGGAGAGCAGGTAGAAGAAGTGGTTGGCGACGCCCGAGGAGTAGTGGACGTCGAGGTTGCCGACGCCGGAGGACCAGGAGTCGGCGGAGCCACCGTCCTTGGAGGGCTTGTCCATGTAGCGCAGCGGCGTCCCGTCGCCGTTGAGGTTGATCAGCTCGCCGATGAGGTAGTCGCCCTTGTCGGCGGCGAGGTTGGCGTAGAACTCCACGCCGGTGCCGAAGATGTCGGAGGTGGCCTCGTTCAGGCCGCCCGACTCGCCGGAGTAGTTCAGGCCGGCGGTGTTGGAGGTGACGCCGTGGCTCATCTCGTGGCCGGAGACGTCCAGTTCGGTGAGCGGGTGGGTGTTGCTCGCGCCGTCGCCGTAGGTCATGCAGAAGCAGTCGTCGTCCCAGAAGGCGTTGACGTAGTTGCGGCCGTAGTGGACCCGGCTGAAGGCGCCGACCCCGTCGTTGCGTATGCCGCTGCGGCCGAAGGTGTTCTTGTAGAAGTCCCAGGTGACCGCGGCGCCGTACTGGGCGTCGACCGCCGCGGACTGGCCGTTGGACACGGTCCCGGTGCCCCAGGCGTTGTCGGCGTCGGTGTACAGGGTGCCGTTGCCCGAGGTCTTGTTGGAGAGGTTGGTGGTGTACTGGCCGCCGCGCGTGGCGTCCTTCAACTGGTACGTGGATCCCGACTTGTTGGTGGTGAGCGGCACCGATCCTACGAAGACGCCCTTGCCGCTGCCGGTGGCGTTGGCGGTCTGGATGCTCTCGTGGGTGGAGAGGACCGCACCGCTGTCGGCGTCGGTGACGACGCGCTGGCGGCTGGGGGTGCCGTCGGCGCGCACGCCCTCGACGACGGTCTCGTGCGCGAGGCGCGGGGTGCCGCTGGCGGCCCAGACGACGAGGCGGGGGGTGCCGGCCCGGCCGACCGAGGTGAGGGCGGGTTCGTCGGCGTCCTTCGCGATGCCGACGGTGGCCTGCACGGCGCCGGAGGCCTTCGTGGCGGCCTGGTCCGCGGAGAGCTTCGGCGAGAGCGAAGCGGGGGTGATCGGAGCCTGGACCGCCTTGTCGGCCGACTTCACGGCCCCCTTGGCGTCCTGGTGGACCACGAGGTCGCCGCCGAGCACGGGCATCCCGTTGTAGGTGCGCTCGTACCGGACGTGGCGACTGCCGTCCGCGTCGGTGACGACGTCCTTCGCGACGAGCTTCTCCGTGCTGCCGAGGCCCAGCGTGCGGGCCGCGGCGGGCGCCTCGGCCGTGGCCCGGGCGAGATCGGCGGCGCGCTGCTGTGCGGGGCCGGAAGCGGGAGCGGGGGTGGGAGCGGCCTGAGCCGCTCCGGAGCTGACCTGGATGGCACCGGCGAGCAGGGCCGAGGCGGAGAGTACGGCTCCGACAGTGAGCTTTCGCTTCACGTGATGTTCCTTCCGATCCAACCGCGTGTGCGCGGTCGCACCTCGTTCCGGGGCACTTGGGTGAGTGCTCGCAGGGGGCGGAACGGGGTGCTGCGGCTCCGCACGGTGAGCCGTGCCCGTCGGGGTGGGGATCGACTGGGCGCCGCCGTACGAAGCTGTCGGAAGCATGACAATCGACGTGGTCACATGCACAGAGGGCCAGGGGAATTGGCGCACGCCCGCCAGAATTGACGATCCGTCACTAACTGAGGCCCCGTCAGCCGAGATGCGCATTTCGGCCGAACGGGACCTCGGGAGCGTGGTTACTGCAAGTATTTCGGGGTGCGATTCGGTGGATCGATGCCATATACGACAAAGCCGGGCACGGTTACGGGTTCATTACCACGGTGTGTCCTGCCGCGGGGCGCGGGGTGAACGTGGCGGGTAACTGCCACCCCGGTCAGTGGTGGCGGGTGCCCGGCGGGCGGGCCGGGGGAGGGGAGCGTCGGTCAGCTGTTCAGGGCCGACCAGCGCCACTGGCCGCCGACCCGTACGTACAGGCGCTTGTCGGCGGAGTCGACGGGTTGCCCGCCTTGTTGGCGATGACCACGTTCTCCAGGGCGCCGGCACTCGCCGCCCAGGCGATGATGTTGCGCGCGGTGGCGGGGGTCCCCGCCGCGAAGTCGCCCGCGTGGGTCCGGCTGATGCCGCCGCCGAGGGCGGAGTCCACCTGGACGCCGATGCCGACGCCGAACACCGTGACGCCGGTGTTCAGGCCGGCGGTGGCCGTGCCGTTGAAGCGGTAGGAGCCCGAGGTGGTCTCGGTCACCACGGCGGTGGTCTCGGTGGTCTCGGTGAAGAAGCCGCCGTCGGCGGACCAGACGTAGGTGTTGACGAGGTCGCGGCGGGCGAAGGCGGCCGCCCCGTCCTTGTCCCCCCGGTCCTTGCCGGGGCCCGGGATCGGGCCGGTGAAGCGGCTCAGGAGCTCCTCCGCCCGCTTGTACGTGGGGTCGGGGTCGGCGGCCCCGGTCGAGACGCTCGCGTAGAACGCCTGGCGCCGCTGCTGGTCCTCGGCGATCCGGCGCTTGAGCGCGTAGGCCCCTTTGGGCTTGAAGTAGCTGTACTCGCCGTAGCCCGAGGCGTCCTGGTAGTCGGGGTCGGCGCCGCCCGCTCGTCGTGGCCGGGACAGCCGACCCGGTACGGAACCGGCCGGTCCCGGCCACGCGCACCCGGTCAGGAACCGGCTTTGCGCTTGTTGTAGACGTCGAAACCGACGGCGACGAGGAGCACCAGGCCCTTGATGACCTGCTGGTAGTCGGTGCCGACGCCGACGAGCGACATGCCGTTGTTCAGCACGCCCAGGACCAGACCGCCGATGATCGCGCCGAGGACGGTGCCCACGCCGCCGCTGGCGGAGGCGCCGCCGATGAAGGCGGCGGCGATGGCCTCCAGCTCGAAGTTGATGCCGGCCTGCGGCGTGCCGGCGTTGAGCCGCGCCGCGAAGACCAGTCCGGCGAGCGCCGCGAGGACGCCCATGTTGGTGAAGGCGAGGAAGACGACGCGCTTGCTCCGCACCCCGGACAGCTTGGCCGCGGCCTCGTTGCCGCCGATCGCGTAGGTGTGGCGGCCGATGATCGAGTTGCGCATCAGGTAGCCGAAGCCGATCAGCAGGGCGCCGAGGATCAGCAGGACGATCGGCACGCCGTGGTAGCTGGCCAGCAGCAGCGTGAAGACGAGCACGGCCGCCGTGATCACCGCGAGCTTGGTCAGGAACAGCCCGAGCGGGAGGACCTCCAACCCGTACGAGGCCGTCCGGCGCCGCCCGCGCAGCTCCTGGAGGACGGCGACGGCCAGCACCGCGAGGCCCAGCAGCAGGGTGAGGTTGTGGTAGTCGGTGTGCGGGCCGACCTCCGGGAGGAAGCCGCTGCTGATGCTCTGGAAGCCCTTGGGGAAGGGGGCGACCGACTGGCCCTGCAGGATGATCTGGGTGCCGCCCCGGAACAGCAGCATGCCCGCCAGGGTGACGATGAAGGACGGGATCCCGAGGTAGGCGATCCAGAAGCCCTGCCAGGCGCCGGCGAGCGCCCCGATCACCAGCGCCGCGAGCAGGGCCACCGGCCAGGGCATGTGGTGCTTGACCATCATCACGGCGGCCGCCGCTCCGACGAAGGCGGCGAGCGATCCGACGGAGAGGTCGATGTGCCCGGCGATGATGACGATCATCATGCCGATCGCCAGGATGAGGATGTAGCCGTTCTGCTGGATCAGGTTGGTGATGTTGAGCGGCTGGAGCAGGATGCCGTCCGTCCAGATCTGGAACAGGAGCACGATCAGGGCCAGCGCGACCAGCATGCCGTACTGGCGTACGTTGCCGCGCAGCGCGCCGGCCAGGGCGGAACCGACGGAACGGCTCGGGCCGGCCTTCGGTGCCTTCTGTGCCTTCGGGGAAGAATCCGGGATGATCTCGGTCGGGGTCATGCCTCACACCTGCTCGTTGCTGGATGCGGTGCTCATGGTCATGAGCCGCATGAGGTTTTCCTGGGTCGCGTCGGCGCGGGCGACCTCGCCGGTGATCCGGCCTTCGGTCATGGTGTAGATCCGGTCGCACAGGCCCAGGAGTTCGGGGAGTTCGGACGAGATGACGAGCACGGCCTTGCCCTGGGCGGCCAGCTGGGCGATGACGGTGTAGATCTCCGCCTTGGCACCGATGTCGATGCCCCGGGTGGGCTCGTCGAGGATCAGCACCTCCGGTTCAGCGAAGATCCACTTGCTGAGGACGACCTTCTGCTGGTTGCCGCCGCTGAGCGTGCCGGTCCGGGTGAACACCGTCGGGGCCTTGATGTTCATGGTCCGCCGGAAGGATTCGGCGACCCTGCTCTCCTCGTGCCGGTCGACCCGGCCGAACCGCGCGATCTTGTCGAGCGCGCTGAGCGAGATGTTCCGGCTGATGTCGTCGATGAGGTTCAGTCCGAGGTGCTTGCGGTCCTCGGTGACGTAGGCGATGCCGTGCCCGATCGCCTCCGGCACCGTCCGGGTGCGGATCTCCCGGCCGTGCAACCGCACCCGCCCGCCGCTCCACCGCCCGTACGAGCGGCCGAAGACGCTCATCGCCAGTTCCGTGCGGCCGGCGCCCATCAGCCCGGCGATGCCGACGATCTCGCCGCGCCGCACGTGCAGCGTGGCTCGGTCCACCACGGTGCGCTGCTGGTCGATCGGGTGCCGAACGGTCCAGTCCTCGACTTCGAAGGCGGTCTCACCGATGTCGTGGGTGCGCTCGGGGTAGCGGTGCTCCAGGTCGCGGCCGACCATGCCGCGGATGATCCGGTCCTCGGAGATGCCCTCCGGGCCGATCGCGATGGTCTCGATGGTCCGCCCGTCGCGCAGGATGGTCACGGAGTCCGCGATCCGGGCGATCTCGTTCAGCTTGTGCGAGATGATGATGCAGGAGATGCCCTGCGCCTTGAGTTCGAGGATCAGGTCGAGCAGCTTGCGGCTGTCCTCGTCGTTCAGCGCGGCGGTCGGCTCGTCCAGGATGAGCAGTTTGACCTCCTTGGCCAGCGCCTTGGCGATCTCGACCAGCTGCTGCTTGCCGACGCCGAGGTCGGCGACCCGGGTGTGCGGGCTCTCGTCCAGGCCGACCCGGGCGAGCAGTTGGGCGGCGTGGGTGAGCGTGCGGCGCCAGCTGATGACGCCCCGGGTGGCGTGCTCGTGGCCCAGGAAGACGTTCTCGGCGATCGACAGGTACGGCACCAGGGCCAGTTCCTGGTGGATGATGACGATGCCGCGCTGCTCGCTGGCCCGGATGTCCTTGAACCGGCAGGGCTCGCCCTCGAAGAGGACCTCGCCCTCGTAGCCGCCGTGCGGGTGGACCCCGCTGAGGACCTTCATCAAGGTGGACTTGCCGGCGCCGTTCTCACCGCAGATGGCGTGCACCTCACCGGCGGAGACGGCCAGGTTGACCTCGGAGAGCGCTTTGACGCCGGGGAACGACTTGCTGATCGACCGCATTTCGAGAAGGGGTCCGGCCATGGGTGTGCGTCCGTATCGTTCGGGGCGGTGTGGTGGGGCGGGGGAGGGCAAAGGGTTCGGGGCCCGGGGCCCGGGCGAGCCCGGGCCGCGGAGGCGCCCGGGCCCCGCACCGCCGGTTCGGCGTGGGCCCGTCTACCGGGCCCCACGGGCTACTTGAGCTGGTCCGCGGTGTACTGGCCGCTGTCGACCAGGACCTTCTGGTAGTTGTCCTTGTCGACGCTGACCGGCTGGAGCAGCTGGGCCGGAACGACCTTCACGCCGTTGTTGTACTGGGTGGTGTCGTTGACCTCGGGCTTGCCGCCGGTCAGCAGGGCGTCGCCCATCTGGACGGAGGCCTTGGCGAGTTGCCGGGTGTCCTTGTAGACCGTCTGGGTCTGCTCGCCCGCGATGATCGACTTCACCGAGGCCAACTCGCCGTCCTGGCCCGTGACGACGGGCAGTGCCTTGGCGCCGCCGTAGCCGACGCCCTTGAGCGAGGAGAGGACCCCGATCGAGATGCCGTCGTACGGCGACAGCACGGCGTCGACGTGGGCGCTGGTGTAGGCCTTGCTCAGCAGGTTGTCCATCCGGGACTGGGCGACACCGCCGTCCCAGCGCAGCGTGGCGACCTGGTTGAACTCGGTCTGGCCGCTCTGCACCACCAGCTTCTTCTGGTCGATGTACGGCCCCAGGACGCTCATCGCGCCGTTGTAGAAGAAGGTGGCGTTGTTGTCGTCCGGTGAGCCGGCGAACAGCTCGATGTTGAACGGCCCCTTGCCGTCCTTGAGGCCGAGCTTGTCGGCGATGTAGCTGCCCTGGAGGACACCGACCTTGTAGTTGTCGAAGGTCGCGTAGTAGTCGACGTTCGGGGTGCCCCGGATCAGTCGGTCGTAGGAGATGACCGGGATGTGCGCGTCGGCGGCCTTCTGCAGCACGTTGGTGAGGGAGGAACCGTCGATGGCGGCGATCACCAGCAGCTTGGCGCCCTTGGTGATCATGTTCTCCACCTGGGAGACCTGGTTCTCGACCACGTTGTCGCCGTACTGCAGGTCGGTCTTGTAGCCCTTGGCCTGGAACTCCTTGACCATGTTGGTGCCGTCGTTGATCCAGCGTTCCGACGACTTGGTGGGCATCGCGATGCCCACGAGCCCACCCTTGGCGTCGCCCTTGGCCGTCCCGCCACCGGCGCCGTCGGTGCCGTTGGCGCTCTGGCCGCAGGCCGCCAGCGAGAGCGTCAGCCCCACGGCGACGAGTCCAGCTGAAAGCTTCCGCACAAGATCCTCCAGTGATGATGTTCCGCGACCGGCATGGAGCGACCCTGGTCGGTCGACCGGGAGCGGTCGGGCGGGGCCGGCCGGAGCGGTTCCCGGTGCCGTGGAACGGCGGGCTGCGGTAGCTCTGGCCTGGCGTGAAATGAAGTGTTAACGCTCACATCGGAGGCGTCAAGGGGCGTCGGCGGCTTCCGTGCATCTGATGCGCGCCGTGCGCGCGGCGGGACGGTGATCTCGGCGAACGCGAGCGCATACGAGGGCATACGGGCACATGCGCGCACATACGAGCACGTGCGGCCGCGTGCGAGCTCCCTGCGTGTCCGGCTGAAGGGACGCCGCCGGTTGGAACGAGGGGCGCGGACCAGGACCGGGGCCAGGACCAGGGCCGCACCGGCCCGGAGTCGCCCTGGTCGCGTACTGTGGTCCGCAATCGAGGAGGGAACTGCGAGTGGGAACCGATAATGCCGGGACGCAATCGCGCCAGCCCGTGATGGCGGACGTGGCGAAACTGGCCGGGGTGTCCCACCAGACGGTGTCCCGGGTGCTCAACAGCGCCCCGCACGTGCGGCCCGACACCCGGGATCGCGTGCTGGCGGCCATACGGGAGCTCGACTACCGGCCCAACTCCGCCGCCCGGGCCCTGGTCACCCGACGCTCGCAGGCCCTCGGGGTGGTCAGCTTCGATTCGACCCTGTACGGCCCGGCGTCGATGCTCGAAGGCATCGAGCGGGCCGCGCGCAGCGCCGGGTACGCCGTCAGCGTGACGAGCCTGCGCTCCCTTGACGGCCGTTCGGTCCAGGAAGCCGTCGACCGGCTGCGCGACCAAGGAGTGGAGGGCGTCGTCGTGATCGCGCCCCAGACCTCCGCCGTCAGCGCGGTGGCCCGGCTCTCCAGCTCCGTGCCGCTCGTCGCGGTCGGTTCGGGCAACCAGACCCAGGTGCCGATGGTGTCGGTGGGCAACCGCTACGGCGCCGGCGAGGCGACCAGGCACCTGCTCGACCTGGGCCACCGCACGGTGCACCACCTCGCCGGGCCGGCCAACTGGCTGGAGAGCCAGGACCGGGAGGAGGGGTGGCGGATGACCTTGCGTGCGGCCGGAGCCCCCGAACCGGCGGTGGAGCGCGGCGACTGGAGCGCTCGCTCGGGCTACCAGGCGGGGCTGCGGATCGCCGAACTGCCCGACGTCACCGCCGTCTTCTGCGCGAGCGATCACATGGCCCTCGGCCTGCTGCGCGCGCTGCACGAGGCCGGTCGGTCGGTCCCTGACGAGATCAGTGTGGTCGGCTTCGACGACATTCCGGAGGCCGGCTACTTCATCCCGCCCCTGACCACTGTGCGACAGGACTTCGGCGAACTCGGCCGCAGGGCGCTGGAGTTGCTCGTCGGGGAGCTGGCGGGCGGCACGCCTTCGGCGCCCCATGTGCAGATCTCCCCGGAGATGGTGTTGCGGCGCAGCGCGGGCCCGGTCGTCCGGCGCTGACGCGCCGGTGGCCCCTCGTGGCCCCGGTGGGCCCTGCCTTGACAAGCGTATTTGTTAACGCTCACAATTTATGTATGCGTTAACGGAGCCCCGCACGCCTGGCCCGAGCCCCTGGCCCCCTCGCCGGAGCCGCTGCCCCACCTGGCCGTCGCCCGTGCCGTCCGGAAGCCGTACCCCGACCCGACGATGCCCGCCAGGACGGCGGGCGTCGCCCTTTTCCGAACCGTGTCGAACGGAGCAGTCCCGTGTCCAGAGACGCACTCGTCACCTCCGGCCAACTGATGCTAAGCCAAGAGGACTTCGCAGGACTTCCGGACGGACGATGCGTCACCAAATGGACGTTCGGCTCGTGGGGCAACGTGACGGTGGAGGTGCTCAGCCTGGGCGCCCGCCTCCAGGCCGTGAACGCGCCCGACCGGTCCGGGCGGCGGGCCAACGTCGTCCTCGGTAGCGACAGCGTGGCGGACATGCTCGGCGCGGCGTCCTTCTTCGGCGCGACCGTGGGCCGCTACGCCAACCGGATCGCCCACGGCGCGCTGCCCCTCGACGGCGTGACGCACCGGCTGGCGACCCAGGTCGGCGGCCACACCCTGCACGGCGGACCGGACGGCTTCGCCACCCGCCTCTGGGACGGTGTCCCGGTCCGGGCGGACCGCCGGATCGGCGTCCGCTTCCGCACCCGCAGCCGCGCCGGGGACCAGGGGTTCCCGGGCAACCTCACTGCCGAGGTGACGTACCTGCTCGACCCGGACGGGGAGCTCTCGATCACCTACCGGGCCACCACGGACGCTCCGACGGTCGTCAACCTCACCAACCACGCCTACCTCAACCTGGCCGGCGAGGGCAGCGGAACGGTGCTCGACCACCTGCTCCGGGTCGAGGCCGCCGGGTACCTGCCCGTCGACGAGGAGCTGATACCGCTCGGCCCGGTCGAGCCCGTCGCCGGCACCCCCTTCGACCTCCGCCGGGCCCGCAGGATCGGCACCTCCATCGCCGAGGACCAGGAGCAGCTCCACCGGGCGGGCCGTGGTTTCGACCACACCTGGGTGCTCGACGGCACCGGCTACCGGCGGGCCGCCGTCCTGAGTCACCCGGCCAGCGGCCGCCGCGTCGAATGCCTGACCACGGAACCGGGGATCCAGGTCTACACCGGCAACCACTTCGACGGCTCGCTGAGGGGCCGCTCCGGGCGCCCGTACCCCGCCCACGCGGGCATCGCCCTGGAGACCCAGCACTTCCCGGACTCTCCTCACCGGCCCCGGTACCCCTCCACGGTCCTGCGGCCGGGGGAGCGGTACCGGTCGAGGACGGCGTACCGCTTCTCCACGGAGTAGGGCGAGCGACGTACTTGGACGAGCAATGCACTTGGGCGGCGGGCCGGTCTCGTGGCGGGCCCGGGCCTCGCGGTCGGCGTAGCCGGTGAGCGGGCCGAGGACGAGGTGGCCGCCGGCCTCGGCGTACGCCGCGAGCCGGTTCAGTGGCGAGTCCTCGGCGAGGTGGGGCCTGGGGACGCCCCGTACGGGGTGGCGCTGCGCAGCCAGTTCGGGTGCCGGGCTCTCGCGCCCCCCGGGGATCGTGCAGCCGGCGGGCGTGCAGGATGCGTACCTGGCCGCCGGCCTCGAAGGCGCCGCGGTACCCTCCGCGGCTCGCCCGCCCGGACTCCGTGATCCCGTTCGGGGCCGACGAGCAGCGCCCGGTCCCGGCCTGGGCCGAGGACGTCGAGCTGCGGGTGCACGCCTTCGCCGACGGCGCCGAACACGCCGTCGTGATCCCGCACACCGAGGGCCCCGGCGAGAGCGCCCGTTTCGCGCCGCGCCGCACCGGCGACCGCCTGCGGGTGACCACCGACAGCCAGCACCCCTGGCAGCTGCGGATCGGCGGCTTGGACGGAGCCCTGCCCGCCGTCCCGGCCGGCACCCGAGGTCGAACCGCCCTGCCCGGCCTGAGGCCCGCCCCCGGAGGTGGACGACGGCGGAGCCGGACCGTGCCACCCGCACGGCCCGGCTCCGTCGCGGGTACGGTCAGCGGGCGCCGAGGAGGTGTTCGAGGGCCAGCTGGTCCAATTGCTCGAAGGCCATGCCGCGCCGGGCGGCGGCGTCGACGTCGAACTCCTCGAAAGCGGAGGTGTCCGCGAGCAGCCCGGTCAGGCCGTCCTCGGCCGTGGGGAGGGCGAGCTCGGGCAGCCGGGAGGCGGTGAGCGCGGCCTGCACCTCCGGGTCGGCCCGGAAGGCGCGGGAACGCTCGGCCAGCAGCAGGTAGTTGCGCATGCAGCCGGCCGCCGAGGCCCAGACGCCGTCGAAGTCCTCGGTGCGCGGCGGTTTGAAGTCGAAGTGCCGCGGGCCGTCGTAACCGGCGGACTCCAGCAGGTCGACCAGCCAGAAGGCCTGTCGCAGGTCTCCGGCGCCGAAGCGCAGGTCCTGGTCGTACTTGATGCCGGACTGGCCGTTGAGGTCGATGTGGAACAGCTTGTCGTGCCACAGGGCCTGGGCGATGCCGTGCGCGAAGTTGAGCCCGGCCATCTGTTCGTGGCCGACCTCGGGGTTGACGCCGACCCGATCGGGCCGCTCCAGCGCGTTGATGAAGGCCAGGGCGTGGCCGACCGTGGGCAGCAGGATGTCGCCGCGCGGCTCGTTCGGCTTGGGCTCGATCGCGAAGCGCAGGTCGTAGCCCTGCTGCTCGACGTACTCGCCCAACAGGTCGAAGGCCTCCTTGAGCCGGTCGAGCGCGGTGCGCACGTCCTTGGCCGCGCCGGATTCGGCGCCCTCGCGCCCGCCCCAGGCGACGTAGACCGAGGCACCGAGTTCGGCCGCCAGATCGATGTTGCGGATCGTCTTGCGCAGCGCGTAGCGCCGTACGTCGCGGTCGTTGGCGGTGAAGGCGCCGTCCTTGAAGACCGGGTGGGTGAAGAGGTTGGTGGTCGCCATCGGGACCGTCAGCCCCGCGTCGTCCAGCGCGCTACGGAAGCGCTTGACGGTCTGCTCGCGCGTGGCCCGGCCGGCTCCGAAGGGGATCAGGTCGTCGTCGTGGAAGGTGACGCCGTAGGCGCCGAGGCCGGCCAGCCGCTGCACGGTCTCGACCGGATCGAGGGCGGGACGGGTCGCGTCGCCGAAGGGGTCGCGACCCTGCCAGCCGACGGTCCAGAGACCGAAGGTGAACTTGTGCGCCGGCGTGGGGGTGAGGGTGTCGCTGGACATGGAGCGGCTCCGGATTCAGTGCCGAAGGGATTTGTAATGACTCTAAACAAATTAGTATGCGGGAACGCCGGAAGGAACCCCATCGGAGGAACGCATGCCCGAACAGCGCGTCGTGATCGGCTTCGACAGCTCCACCCAGTCGACCAAGGCGCTCGCCGTCGACCTCGACACCGGCACCGTCCTGGGCCGGGGCCGCGCCGTGCACACCGTCAGCACGGGCGCCGGCCGCGAGAGCGACCCCGAGCAGTGGTGGGACGCGCTCGGCGAGGCCGCGGCGCGAACCGGCTGGGCGGACCGCGCGGCCGCCGTCTCGATCGCCGGCCAGCAGCACGGTCTGGTCACCCTGGACGCCGCCGGAGCACCGGTCCGTCCGGCGCTCCTCTGGAACGACGTCCGGTCCGCGCCCCAGGCCGCCGAGCTGAAGGCCGCGATCGGAGCCGCGGAACTCGCACGCCGCACCGGCAGCGTGCCCACCGCCGCCTTCACGGCCCCCACCTGGGCCTGGTTGCGCGCCCACGAGCCCGTCGCCGCCGACCGGACCGCGGCCGTCCGCCTGCCCCACGACTTCCTGACCGAGCGGCTGACCGGCGCCGCGGTGACCGACCGGGGCGACGCCTCGGGAACCGGCTGGTGGGGGCCGGACGGCTACGACCGGGACGTCCTCGCCCGGATCGGCCTCGATCCGGGCCTGCTGCCGGAGGTCCTGCCCCCGGGCGCGCGCGCCGGCGCCGTGCGCGCCGGAACGCCGCTGCGCGAAGGCACGCCGGTGGCCGCCGGCACCGGCGACAACATGGCCGCGGCCCTCGGCCTCGGCCTGCTCCCCGGGCAGCCGGTGCTCAGCCTCGGCACCTCCGGCACCGTCTACGCGGTGGGCCGGACCAGGCCCGCCGATCCGAGCGGCACCGTCGCCGGCTTCGCCGACGCCCTCGGTGGCTGGCTGCCGCTGGCCTGCACGCTCAACTGCACCCTCGCCGTCGACCACTTCGCCGCCCTGCTCGGCCGCGGCCGCGAGGACGTCGAGGACGGCGGCACGGCGGTCGTCCTGCCCTACCTGGACGGCGAGCGGACACCGGACCTCCCGGGTGCCTCCGGCCTGGTCCACGGGCTGCGCCACGACACCACCCCGGGGCAGCTGCTGCAGGCCGCCTACGACGGCGCCGCCCACGCCCTGCTCGCCGCCCTGGACGGCGTGCTGCGCGCGGGCGGCGCGGACCCGGCGGGCGACGAGCCGCTGTTGCTGATCGGCGGCGGCGCCCGCGGCCGGACCTGGCAGCGGACCGTCCTGCGGCTCTCGGGCCGCGCGGTCCAGGTGCCCGACGCAGAGGAACTGGTGGCGCTCGGCGCCGCCGCCCAAGCCGCCGCGCTGCTCACCCGCGAGCCCGCCGACGCGGTCGCCCGCCGCTGGAAGACGGCGCGGGGCCCGGTGCTGGAGCCGGTGGAGCGGGACGACGAGGCCCTGATGCGCATCGGGGATACGCTGCGTCGGGCCGGGGCCCTGCAGGGAGCTCCGGCCGAGGACCGGTAGGAGGGGCGGCGCGTGACAGTGGTCGGCAAGGCGAAGAGCGACCCGGGCAACGGGCCCGCTTCGCTACAGGACATGCGACGGCGCAACCTCGGGTTGGTCCTCGGCGAGGTCGCCGCGCACGGCTCACTGTCCCGCCCGCTGTCTCGTGCGGACGTCGCCGGACGCGTCGGCCTGACCAGGGCGGCCGTTTCGTCGCTGGTCGACGAGCTGATCGGACGAGGCGCGCTGACCGAGGCGGAGAACCCGCCCGACGGACGGGTCGGTCGCCGGGGACGCGCGCTGTCGGTGGCCGACGAAGGCCCCGCCGGAGTCGGCCTGGAGATCGGCGTCACCCACCTCGGCGCCTGCGTGGTGGACCTGCGCGGCGAGCCGCGGGTGTGGCGCCGGGTGGAACGGGCCAACGCCGGCCGGCCGGCCGGGCTGGTACTGGCGGAGGTCGCCGCACTGGCCGCCGAGGTGGAGGCCGAGGCCGCCGCCCTCGGACTGCGGGTCGAGGGCCGCGTCCTGGCCGTGCCCGGGGTGGTGCCGAACGGCCCCGGCGGACTGGTCGAGCGCGCGCCCAACCTCGGCTGGCACGGGATCCGGCTCGCCGACCACTGGCCCGACCCGGACACCGTGCCCGAACCGGAGAACGAGGCGAACCTCGGGGCGCTGGCCGAGTACTGGAGCGCCGAGCAGGCCGTGGAGACCTTCGTCCACGTCTCCGCCGAGGCCGGGATCGGCGCCGCCCTGGTCATCGACGGGCGCTTGTTCCGGGGCGCCCGCGGCTTCGCCGGCGAACTCGGCCACATTCCCATCCAGCCCGACGGCGTCGCATGCGCCTGCGGTGCCCGGGGCTGCCTGGAACAGTACGCCGGCGAGGCGGCCGTGGGGGGCGCGGCCCGGGGGGGGGGGCCCGCCCGGGCGCGGGGGGGGGGCCCCCCCCCGGGGGGCCCCCGCCGCCGGCGGGGGGGGGGCGCCGCGCCCGCGCCCCCCCCCCCCCCCCCCCCACGGCCGCGGCGGGGCCGGCGCCTACCCGGCGGGCGACCCGATCGCCCTGCTGGCCGAGCGCGCCGCCGCCGGGCACGCGCCCACCCTGGCGGCGCTGGACCGCGCGGGGCGAGCGTTGGGCCTCGCCCTCGCCTCGGCCGTGGAACTCATCGACCCGGACGGTCTGGTCCTCGGCGGCGCCTACGCCGAACTCGCCGACTGGCTGATCCCGTCCGTGCGCGCCGAGTTGGCCGCCCGGGTCACCGTGCGGCCATGGGCCCCGGAGGCGCTGCGCCCGTCCGCGCTGGGCCGGCGCGGGCCGCTGTTGGGCGCGGCGCTGACGACGGTCCGCCGGATCGTGGCCGACCCGACCCTGCTGCCGGTCGGCTGACCCCGACCCCGTCGGCTGACCAGGACCAGGACCAGGACCAGGACCAGGACCCGGACCCCGAGGCCGCGGGCCCGAACCGAGGGCCCCTGCGGCGTCGGTCGTGCTCGACCACGACCATCGCGTGCCCGTCCGCGGTGGTGACCCGTACGGGGAGGTACTCGCCGTCGTGCTGCCAGGCCAGCTCTTGTCCGGCGGGCTGCAGCCGCACCGAGCGCGGCGCGGTGGCGAGCCGGACGGCGACGGGCACGTCGACCAACGGGAACGGGTCGCGCACCAGGTCCAGTTCCGGGGTCTCCCGGGAGGGAACGAAGCGGACCAGGTGCACCACGCCGTCCCCGGCGACCCGCGGCGCCTCCGCGCCCGCCTCACGGCGGGCGTCCGGTACCGGCTCCGCCTAGGGTGCGGATCGAAAATATCCTCTAGGGAGCGTTCGGCTGCTCGGCTACGGTTCGAGCATGGTGAATTTCGTGCTGGTTGCAGGTGCGCGGCTCGGGGCGTGGGCGTGGGACGAGGTGGCGCCGTGTCTGCGTGCGGCCGGCCACGGCGTTTACCCGCTGACACTGTCCGGCCTCGCTGACAAGCGGGGTGTCCCGGCGGGGCAGGCGACTCACGTCCAGGACATCGTTGCCGAGGTGGAACGCCAGGGCCTGCGTGACGTAGTCCTGGTAGGTCACAGCTACTCGGGCATTCCGGTCGGGCAGGCCGCGGAGCGGATCGGGGACCGGTTGGCCCGCGCGGTATTCGTGGACTCCAGTGTCCCAATCGACGGCGAGTCGTTCGCCGCCGCCCGGCCGGACGGCGGAGCGACGCTCAAGGCATCGATCGCCGCAAACGGAGGGTTCTGGCCGCTCGCGCCGGCTTCCCACTACGAGGGCGAGGGTCTCACCGATGAGCAGATCGCACGCCTCGTCCGCGGCTCGACGCCTCACCCGGGCGCCACGCTGACCGAGCCCGCCGTGCTGGCGAGGCCGCTCGGTGAACTTCCGGCGACTTACATCCTGTGCGCGCTCGCGGGGGCTGAGCCCGCGGATGCCGAGCCCGACAAAGACGTAGCCGAGCTGGTGGACGGCAAGCACTGGCGGCTGATCAAGATGGACACCGGACATTGGCCGATGTTCTCCCAGCCGCGCGAGCTGGCACGGATTCTCCTCGATGCCGCCGTGGAGTGACACACTTTCCACGCTCTGGGTCTTCTGAACACGCCTCATGTGCGCTGGTCACAGCCATTCGTCAGCCATGAGGATCCGGCCGAGACGCCGGCCGATGCCGGGGCCGGGCCCCCCGGCCCGGCGTGGCGGTGACGTCCCCGGGGGAGAGGTCGGTGTGCTCCGCGGAGCACTGGACGGCGACACGGACAGGGGAGCCGCAGTCGGTGTGGCGTACGTCCACGACGGGGCCTTCGGGGCCGAGCGCGTGCGTCTCGCCCCACTGGCTCAGCGCCACCAGGACGGGCCACAAGTCCCAGCCCTTGCGGGTCAGGCGGTACTCGTTGCGGGAACGACTGCCCGGCTCCCGGTAGGGGCTGGTCCGCAGGACACCGGCCGACGTCAGCTTGCGCAGACGGTCGCTGAGGACGGCCTCCGACAAACCGATGTGGCGGCGGAAGTCGTCGAAGCGGCGGACGCCGTTGACGGCGTCACGCAGGATCAGCAGGGTCCACTTCTCCCCGACCACGTCGAGTGCCCGCTGGACGGGACAGTTCTCCGTGCTTGCCTCAAGCCACTCCATCCCGCCATCGTAGGCGCCTGGCTGTGTCATTGACAGTCAGGTGGCGCCGGGTCTAGCTTCATTCACAAAAGTCAGATGCTAGGGAAGGCGCTGCGCCGTGGGGCGGACACGTACGTACAGCTGGGACGATCCGGCGGTCCCGGCGCGGGCCGCGGGAGCCATGGCCGGGCTGGAATTCCTGCGCGAGGTGCAGGCGGGGCGACTGGCCGGGGCGCCCCTCGGTCAGACCCTCGACTTCGCGCTGGACGAGGTGGAACACGGCCGGGCTGTCTTCTCCCTGCTGCCGGGGGAGGAGCACTACAACCCGATCGGGAGCATGCACGGGGGCGTCTTCGCCACGCTGCTCGACTCGGCGGCGGGCTGCGCCGTCCAGTCCACGCTCCCCCAAGGGATGGCCTACACCTCGCTCGATCTGACCGTGAAGTTCTTGCGGCCGGTCACGGTGGAAACGGGCCGGGTGCGCGCCGTCGGCACGGTGATCAACGCCGGGCGCCGCACCGCCCTCGCCGAGGCCCAGCTGTTCGACGCGAAGGACCGCCTGCTCGCCCACGCCACCAGCAGCTGCATGCTCTTTCCGCTGACCGGCTGACCGAACTGTCGGCCTCCGCCCCCCCCCGCGAGCCCCCTCGGCCCTGGTGGTGGGCGATCCTGGTCCCTGTTCGATCTTCTTCAGGAGCGGAGCAGGCATCCGCGGAACCGGCCGGGGGCATGGGATGACAGAGCAGGCGACGGTTGCGATAGAGCGCATGGACGGCGCGGCCGCAGCGAAGGCCGAGGGGGCCTTGGGGCTGATCTACGCCGAGGTGTTCGCGGAACCTCCGTACAACGAGACCGAGGACGACGCCGTAGCGGCCCTGCGGTGGCTCTCCTCACAGCTGCACCGGGCGACCTTTCGGGCCGCCCTGGCGCGTACGCAGGACGGGGACCCGGTCGGCATGGCCTACGGCTGGTCGGTCCCCCCGGACACGGTGTGGTGGGACGAACTGACCGTGCCGGTGTCCGCCGACATGCGACGTGAGGACGGGCACCGCACCTTCGGGCTGATGGAACTCGCCGTACGCGCACCGTGGCGGGGGAGGGGCATCGCGCGCCGCCTCCACGAGGCGCTGCTCGAAGGCAACGGGGCCGAGCGCGTGTTGCTGAACGTGCAGCCGGGCAGCAAGGCCGCGGTGGCCGCGTACCGGGCCTGGGGGTACCGCACGATCGGCGAGGCTCGGCCGCGGGAGGCCGGCGGGAACCCCCGCGAGGTGATGCTGCTCGACCTGCGCGGTTGAGGCTCGCCGCGCGGCCCGAAGGGTCCTGGGCAGGCAGCCCCACTGCCGATGGCCTGTGAGGCAGGTCACCGGAACCGGGCGCCCCCGGTGGACAAGGCAGTTCGTGAACTACTCATTGCACGACCGGATACGCGCCGGGGACCCCGAGGCGTTCAGGGAACTCTTCCGCGACCACGCCCCCCTGGTCCACCGGCACGCCGTCCGTGTGACGGGCGATTGGGCCCTCGCCGAGGACATCGTCTCGCTGACCTTCTTGGAGGCGTGGCGGCTGCGGGAGCGGCTCCTCGACCACGAGGCGGGCCCGCGCCCGTGGTTGATGGGCATCGCGGTCAACGTGCTGCGCAACACCGGACGTGCCGGACGCCGCCACCAAGCCGCCCTCGGACGTCTGCCGGCCCGCGACACCGTCCCGGACTTCGCCGACGAACTCGTCGGACGCATGGCCGACGCCGACGAACTCGCCGCGGCGAAGCGGGCGCTGAAGCGGCTGCGGCGCACCGAGCGCGAGGTGTTCACCCTGTGCGTCTGGTCCGGCCTGGGCTACGCCGAGGCCGCCGCCGCGCTGGGCGTCCCCGTCGGCACCGTACGGTCGCGCCTCTCACGTGCCCGCACGCGGCTGCGCAAACTCGCCGGACAGGAACTGACGAAGAACCGGGAACCGCTTCCGCGCCCCGGACAAGTACAGGGTGGCCGCACCGCCGCGGCCCGGTCGTACGAGTCGCACGAGGAGACGTACGGATGACCCGCAAGTTCTGGAAGCGGACCGAGCCCATGACCCACACCGGGCTGAACCGCTCGGGGCCGGACCATGGAGAGCTGGACCGCGCAGAGCCGGACCACGCGGAGCTCGCCCTGCTGTTGCCGGCCCCGTCGGCCCCCGCGATGTCGCTCGACCGCCGGCTGCTGTTCGAGGAGCACCTGTTGAACGAGATCCACACGTCCGCACCCCTGCCCACGCCCCCGAGGCGGCCGGTCCGGCGCGCCCTGTTCATCGGCGTTCCGGTCACCGCCGTCGCGCTCGGCACCGTCTTCGCCGTGAGCGCGCTGACCAGCCGTGGCAACACCGCACCGGCTTCGGTCGAGGCTCCCGTCGTAGCGGTGGAGGCCGGCAGTACGGTCCAGCTCGTCTCGACCGTCCAGCAGATCGCCGCTGCCGCGAGCGCGCAGCAGACCCCGGAGCCGGGGCCCGGCCAGTTCATCTACATCAAGAGCACGGTCTCCTGGATGTCCACCTCGGTCAACGGCGCCACCAACGAGTCCAAGACGTGGGTCCAGCCGCTGCACCAGCGCGAGATCTGGCATACCCCCGACGCGAGCAAGGGCTGGCTCGACGAGCCCGGCTACCAGGCCAAGGGCGGCATCGGCCTCGGGGCGAACAATCCCTATTCCAAGCCCAAGAACGGCAAGGACATCCCGGGCGACGAGACCCGCCTGTCGTACGACTGGCTCAAGGCCCAACCGGCTGACGCGCAGGCCCTGTTGAAGACGATCTACGCGAAGCTCAGCGGCCCGCGCGACCGGGATCAGCAGGCGTTCGAGGAGATCCAGGAGATCATCAACGAGCAGCTCGTCCCCGCGCCGACGGCCGCCGCCCTCTACCGTGCCGCCGCACAGGTCCCGGGCGTGGTCCTCGTCCAGAACTCCCAGGACGCGGTCGGCCGCAGCGGGCTCGCCCTGGCCCGCCTGGACGAGAAGACCGGAGAACGCACCGAGCTGGTCTTCGACCGCACGACCTTCGCCTACCTGGGCAGCCGCGGCGTCCAGGTCAAGGAGTTCGGCGGCATCAAGCCCGGCACGGTCGTCGAACGCACCGCCGTCCTGGAGCGGGCCGTCGTCAACGCCGAGAAGGAACGACCGGCGAAGGGCGGAACCGCCTGAGCGGAGCGCGCACGGTGCGCCGCGGTGCCCAGGGGGGCAGGGCGCCGCGGTCGCCGCCCGCTACCCTTCCGTGCCGTTGGCCTCGATGGTCCGCTCGATCCAACGGGCGTACGCGGGCGCGCTGGAGTAGAGGCCGGGGCCCTGCGAGCACGCGACGTTCGGAGCGCCGGGCCCCGAGGTGACGCCGATCAGCTCCCAGCGGCCGCCGCGCCCCCTTTGGACCTGCGGTCCACCGGAGTCCCCGAAGCAGGCCATGGCATGCGGCACGGTGGTGATCGTGCACAGCCGGGTCCGGTCCGCGTACCCGGGCGCGCACTCGGACTCGGCGCCCCTGCGGGTGTTCAGCTCCTGCAGCCGGTCCGGGAACAGGAATTCGGTGTCGGAGGTGGTGCCGAAGCCCAGGAGCCGGGTCGGGGTGCCGGGCTTCCCCGGCCGCTCGGCGATCTTGATCGGCTTCACGGAGACCGGTCGGTCCAGCCGGATGAGCGCCACGTCGTCCTTGTTGGCGGCCCTGTTGTCGCCGTTCAGATAGCCGGGGTGGACGAAGGTCCGGTCGATCTTCCGGACGGTGCCGCCGGACTTCCGGTGGTCGCTGCCGAGGCGCACGATGCCCTCCAGCTCGAGGCCGTCGCCCTGCACGCAGTGGGCCGCGGTCAGGACCCACCGCTCGTCGATCAGCGATGCCCCGCAGTTCCCGTCGAGCAGTCCGTGCTTCGGGGCCGATATCGGCACGCTCGCCATGAAGGGGTAGCTCTCGCTGGATCGCGACCCGTTGACGATGGCACCTGCGCTGCCGGCCGTGACGGTGGCGCAGGCGACGGCGGCAAGACCTCCGACGACGACGGCGCGAGCGGTACGGGCGGTACGGCGGCGGCGCGGCGGCTTGAAGCTGAACACAGAGGCTTCCCTTGTTTTCGCTCGGTCGATCTGGTCGATCTGTACGCGTTCAGCCTCGTTTCTCGCCGCCCGCCGGACCATCGGGGCAGCGGGCCGGCCGATGGTGGGGCCAGCACCCCCTTCGTACTGGGGGGGGCTCCTCGGGGAGGGGCGGGAGGGGTGCGTGTATGGGGTGCGGGTCCGCGTCCCGGGCTCAGCCGGTGGTGGTGAGCGCGCGTTCCGGGATCAAGGACAGCGGCGTCGCGTCGAGCACGACCTCGGAGTCCTCGCTGGTGCGTACGGTGTCGGTGCCGCCCAGGACGGCTCCGGCGATGGCCGGGCTGAGGCCGCAGAGCCGGCCGATGATGCCCGAGGCTCCCTGAACGGCCCGGACGGATGGACCAGCGATCCCGCGATGGCCATGGCGGTCCACTGGTTGGCTGCGGCGAAGGGCTTCGCCGCCGTCACTGCCCGCAGGACGGGTAGGAAGTGGAAGACCCCGTCGCCCGCGGCGTTCAGGACGGTGAACTCCTGCCAGGTCTCGGCGACCAGGCCGAGCTCGGTGACCAGCACGATCGTGGCCTTGAGGAGGCCCGCACCGGCCGGCGTCCACAGGAACGGCGTGAAGATGCGGGAGATGACGTCGACGAGCCGGGTCAGCGGATTGCCCCGGGACGCCGGGGCCGCGGGGTCGGAGCCGCTCGCGCGGGGCGCGTCCGCGCCGAGCCGGCCCGGTCAGGGGCCCGCCCCTCGCGTGCGCCTACAGTCGGAGCATGCGCATCGTCTCCCTGCTCCCCGCGGCCACGGACATCGTGGCGGACCTCGGACTCGTCTGCGACCTGGTCGGACGCACCCACGAATGCGACTGGCCGCCCGCCGCGGTCGCCTCCGTTCCCGTCGTCACCCGAGCGGAATTCGACGCCGACGAACTCAGCAGCCGGGAGATCTCCGACGCGGTCGGTGGCGCGGCACACAGCGGATCCTCGCTCTACACCCTCGACACGGAGGCACTCGGCGCGCTCGCACCCGACGTCCTGCTCACCCAGGACCTGTGCGCGGTCTGCGCGGTGTCCTACGAAGGCGTCTCCCGGGCGGTGCGCCTGATGGACGCGGGGCCCCGCGTGCTGAGCTTGGAGCCCCGCACCCTGGACGACGTCCTCGACTGCCTCGTCACCGTCGGCGAACTGCTGGGCGTGCGCGAGGCGGCCGTTCGGCGGCGCACGGAGCTGCGAGGTCGACTCGACGAAGTCCGACGCCGCACGCGGGGCCGGCCCCGACCCCGGGTCGTCGCCGTCGAGTGGCTCGATCCGCTCTGGCCCGCCGGCCATTGGGTACCCGAGCAGATCGCCGCGGCGGGCGGGGATCCGCTGATGGCCGCGCCCGGCGAGCACACCGAGCCGATGACCTGGGAGGCGGTGCGCGAGGCGCGCCCGGACGTACTGCTCGTACTGCCCTGCGGGTTCCCGCCCGAACGGACCCTGGCGGAGATCGATCTGCTCACCTCGCTGCCCGGCTGGGGCGAGTTGCCCGCCGTCCGGGCCGGAGAAGTATGGGTCCTGGACGGGCCCGCGTACTTCAACCGGCCGGGCCCCCGCGTGGTCCGAGGAGCCGAGGTGCTCGCCCACGTCCTCCACGGAGTGCGGTCCGGGGACCCGGTGACGGAGTCGGAAGCACGCCGGCTGGGCCGGGCCTGACGGCCACTCCGAGCCCGAGCCCCGCGGCGAACGGCCGTGAGGCGGGAGGACGCCGGGCTACGCCTCGGAGCCCTCCGTGGGCCCCCACTGCCGCGACGGCAGGTGGACCAGCAGGAGCACGATCCCCGCCAGGGTGAAGTTGCGCCCGGCGGGCTCCAGCCCGTTCCACTTGGTGGACTGCCACATCGCGAACCACTCGCCGCCGATGACGAGGAAGCCGAGGCCGAACAGCAGCATCAGCATGAGCAGGCCGAGCGTCGTCGCCCGCCGGGCACGTTCATGGAGCCCCGAACGCAGACCCCGGCCGTGCAGCACCGTCGCGGTGGTGAGCACCACGGCGGTGAGGACCTCCCAGACGATGATCCCCACGTAGGCGATGTACACCAGCGTCGGTGAACCGACGGCCCGCCACATCAGGTCCGGGTCCCGGAACGTCGTGTCCATGGCGAGCACGTGCCGGACGAACGCGCGGTTGGAGTCGAAGTCGGTGATGTTGCCGAAGGCCACGAGCGCCATGTAGGCCGCGAGGAGACCCGTCAGGACCATGACGGCCACCGGTAGACGGCCGAGCCGCAACAGACGATCGGCCGCCCCGCCCGGCCGGGCCGACGAGGAGCCCCGCCCCGCTCTGTCGCCGGCGCCCGGCCGCCCGGAGATGTCCATGCCCGCACCCTACCCGCGGCCGCGGTCCCGGACCCGGATCTGCCACGGTCTCGGCACGGCCGCACCACCGCTGAACCCTCCGGCTGCGGCACCAGGATGACGGCCGGTCACCGCGGTCGACGGGCCGGCCGCTCCTGGAGCCGGACGTGCCGGAACTCGTAGGCGGGCCCGTTCGCTCGGAGGAGCCCGCGCCGGTGCGCGTCGTCGAGGAGGGTCATCAGGCGCAGGGGTGTGCCTCCGCGGACGGAGAGTTGTACGGCGGTGAGGGCGGTGGCGACCGCCGCGTTGCTGAGGATTCCGGCCGCGAGGGCGTGGCCGCTGCCCACGACCACGCCGAGGGCGAGAGCGAAACCGGCTCCGTTCGACATGGCGGCCAGCCCTCCTGTGTACAGGCCCACGGCGCCGCCCGCCAGGAGCCCGAGGGGGAACAGCATCCGCGTGTGGTGCCGCCAGACGTCCCTGGGGCCGAGGACCCGCGTCTCCGTTTCCAGCTCCGGGATCATGGCGCGAGCGGAGCGGGCAACCGGAACGGCGCCACGATGGTCCTGGCCACCAGGTCCACGGCACGCCCCCGCGGCAGTGCGCCGCCGAAGCCGTACGGCAGCCCCAACAAGCAGCACAGCAGCAGGCTTTGCGGGTGCCCGGCGAAGCGCAGGAGGAGCCAGGCCGGACCGGTCGTCATGATCCAGTCGAACAGACCGCCCGTGATCGCCAGGAGCGGCAGCATGTCCCGCCAACCGGCGCTGGTCAGCCGCTGCTGATGGTGGAGCCGGGACATGCGGATGGCGGCGTCGAGAGTGCCGAGGGTCCAGCCCATGAGTGCGGCGACTGCGGCCCAGAGCGGTCCGATCCACGGTGCGAGGGTGAGGAGGACGGTCGTCAGGTACACCACGGTGACGGCGGTCCCCGTGATCCACACCCTGAATCGCCGCCCGGGCCAGGACGGGATCCGCCACCAGTGCAGTTCCGCGGTGCCGTCCTCGGTGAGCCGCGCGGCGAGATGCCGCAACGTCCGTTCGGCCGTCTCGGGGCGGTAGGGGCGGCAGCCATGGGGCCGCGGCCTTCGCGTGTAGGCCGCGGCGACCGCGTGATCGAGCAGGTGGTCGCGGACGGCGTCGGGACCGGTCAGGTCGAACAACTCCTCGACCGGGCCGCGAGGTGCGTAGACCTCCGCCAGCAGACTCACCGTCAGGGGATGGTACGAGGCGGCGTCGGCGGGCCGCACCGGTTCGAGCTCCAAGGCGACGGCGCCGGCCGGCAGCTCCCGCGCGGCCGTGTCCGCGGCCTCCTCGGTGCGGGAGATCAGGACGACTCGGAAGGGCGCGGACTCCAACGCGGCCACCGCCAGGGGCCGTACCTCCTCGTGGACCTCGTCGAAACCGTCGAGGAACAACGCGATGCGGCCCGTGGCCAGCAACTGGCGCAGATGCCGGTGCCCCTTGTGCAAGCGGGAGGGCCGCTCGACCGCCCAGTCGACCACGTCCCTCCGCTCGTCGTCCGGCGCCCAACCGTCCTCGGTCACCGGGACGACCCCGGGCAGCGGCGGGAACCTCGGCGTACCCCGCTCGGCCGTCGCGGCGGCGACCCTGGTCGTGAGCCGGCGTCGGCTCACCCGCCAGCGCACGGGTACCCCCCTCTTGAGCAGTCCCCGGCTGTCCGCCTCCGCGTACCAGTGCGTGCCCACGGCGTCGGCCAGTTGGTCGGCGGCCCGGTCCAGGTCGTTCTCGGTGATCGCGACGGTCGTGTGGTGGATCTCGGCCCGACTGCCTCGGCCGTTCAGGACGACCGCGGGCCTGAAGTAATTGTTGATCACCCGGCCGTCCCGAAGTGGACCACGGCACGGCTGTTCGCGCCGTTCAGGACCACGGGGGAACCACCGTGGAAGTTGTTGATCACGCCCGCCCCCGCGGAGCCGTCACCGGTCGCCAACTCCCGGGCCAGTGCAAGTGCCTCGGCGGCTAGACCGGCGGCCACTCTCCGCGCCGCTCGTGGCACCCTCTGTTACATGCGCGGGGCGGCTGCTCACGGCACGAGTACGATGCGCCCGCGCAAGCCGCGCGAGGCCAGCGCGTCGTGAGCCGCGCCCGCCTCCGAGAACGGCATCGTCCGGTCCACCCGCAGGCTCACCCGGCCGGCGTCCGCGAGCCGGGCCAGTTCGGCGAGTTGCTCGGCGTCGCTGTGTACGCGGACCTGGGATACGCGGATTCCGCGCTCCGCCGCCGGGCCCGCGCCGAGGACGCTGACGAACGTACCGCCGTCGCCCACCGCTCCGATCGCCGACCCGCCCAAGGCCGCGGTATCGATCAGCCCGGCCACTCCGCCCGGGACGGCGGCGCGGATCGCCGCGGTGGGGTTGTCGGAGCGCGGTACGAAGAGGTCGGCACCGAACCCGCGCACCAACTCCTCGTCCTGGGGTCCGGCGACGGCGACGACGCGCAGGCCGCGCGTGACCGCCAGCTCGACGAGATAGCCGCCGACGGCGCCCGCGGCGCCGGTGACCGCCACGGTGTCGCCTTCGGTCGGGGCGAGCAGGTCCAATGCCTGCCAGGCGGTGAGTCCGTTCAGCGCAAGTGTTGCCGCCTGTACCGGGGTTGCGTGCCTCGGTGCGGTGGTGACGGCGGTGGCGGGCAGGACGACGTACTCGGCGTGGGTGCCGGCCTGGGTCTCGGGCCAGTCGGACAGGCCGATCACGGCGTCGCCGACCGCGAAGCCGCGCACGCCGCCGCCCAGGGCGTCGACGGTCCCCGCCACGTCGAGACCGGGAACGTAGTGGTCCTGCGCGGGGACGCGGGAGGCGAGGGCGCCAGAACGGATCAAGGCGTCGGCGGGGTTCAAGGCGGCTGCCGAGACCCGGACGCGGATCTGACCGTCACCCGGCTCGGGGGTCGGCACCTCGGCGACGCGGAGCACGTCGGACCCACCGTATTCGGACAAGATGACAGCACGCATCGTCACGTCTTCTCTCTGAAGGTGTTCTGTCCGGGCGGGCCCCGGCGAGCCATCCCTTGAACCCGGACGACCGGTCGCTCATTCCTGGCTCCGGCGAGATCGGCCCGGCCACCGGGCAGGGATGGAAGTGCGGTGGCGGCCTGTGCGGGTGAGAGTGGTGGGAGCCGGCGCGTGCTGTCAGGTGCTGTCAGGTGCTGTCGGGTGATGGTTCCTGCCGGTCGGTGTTCCTCGGAGGACGGAGTGTTCGATGGCCCGGACGAAATCGACCCGGCGCGCGGACGGTTCCCGATCGCGGCCGGCTCTGTCTCCACGGCTGGTGGCAGGCCTGGTACTCGCGGGGCTGGCCGTGTGGTTCGTGCTGATCAACACGCGAACGGCGCGGATCCACTTCTGGATCCCGTGGGTCGACGCACCGATGTGGTTCGTGCTGGCCGTCACCTTCCTGGCGGGAGCCGCGACGGCATGGCTGCTCGGCCGCCGCGGCAAGTAGCTGTCGCCCGCGGGTGCGCGCGGCGGCCGCACGGGTCGGGTCAGGGCCGGGGAGGACGACGACATGGGTGACTGGTGGTACCGCAACATCGTCGAGCCGGGGAAGCTGCCGCTGTTCCTGGCGCTGTCGGCGTTCGTCCTCACCTTCGCCGTCACCCGGGTCATCACCCGAATGATCAGGGCGGGGAAGGGGCCCTTCCGCAACGTCACTCCCGGCGGCCTGCACGTGCACCACGCCGTCCCGGGGGTGATCCTGATGACCGTGGGCGGTTTCACCGGCAGCGCGGCCGGCCGGACGGGGTGGGGGGCTGCGCTGGCAGCGGTGGTGTTCGGCATGGGAACGGGTCTCGTCCTGGACGAGTTCGCACTGATCCTGCACCTGAGCGACGTCTACTGGACCAAACAGGGCACGATCAGCATCGAGGTGGTGATCATGACCTCGGCGCTGGCAGCGCTGCTGCTCTGCGGGTTCCTGCCGCTGGGAGTGGACGGGCTCTCGCCCGAGGAGGAGAGCAGCCGGCTGACGGTGATGAGCACGGTGGTGGGCAACCTGCTGCTGTCGGTCGTCGCCATGTACAAGGGGAAGCCACGGATGGCCGTACTCGGGGTGGTGGTCCCGGTGATCGCCCTGGTCGGGGCCGTCCGGCTGGCCCGGCCCGTGTCACCGTGGGCCCGGCGCTTCTACCGCGGCCGGCACAGGGCCCGGGCCCGGGCCATCAAGCGGGCCTACCACCACGACCGGCGCTGGAGCGGCCTGAGGCGCCGGGTGGACTACCTGATCGGCGGTGCACCGAGCCAGTAGCCGCGCGAGCGGGTGCGCCGGGCGTGTCGCCGGCGATCCGACGCGCCGGGCCGACCCGTCCGTCAGCGCGCGGTCACGGCCCACGGGGCGGAACGCAGATCGTCCGTACTGCGCCGGGCCCGCGTGCTCGCAGGGGCGTCGGCGGCCTTCCCTATCGCGACCATCGAGACGATTTCCCATCCAGGGTTCGGCCGGAGCTCTTCGGTGAGCGCTTCCAGGTCGAAGGCGCGGAACTGGTGGGTGGACAGGCCCATGGCCTGAGCTTGGAAGCTCAAGTGGGCCACCGCCTGCCCGAGGTCGTAGTCGGCGAACTCGGAGTAGACCAAGCCGGCCCCGTCGACATGGCGGTGCGTCAGCGCCACGACCAACAACCCCGCGTCCTTGGCCCACCGCGCGGAGCTGGGCGCCAGATGGGGCACCACCCGCTTGTACTCCGGCTCACCGGGCCTGGTCATGAGGAACCCCCAGGGCTGGGAGTTGCCCGCGGAAGGGGACCACCTGGCCGCTTCCAGGAGCAGCTCCAAGGTCTCGTCCGGCACCGCACCGGCCGGATCGAAGGCGTACGGGCTGAACCGCTCGGCCAGCAGCGGGTGGACCCGACCGGCCCACTCAAGATCATCAGACATGATCGTCACCAACAGTCGTCCCGCGCGATTCATTTCCGCACGGCGCGCGAGTCCGTACGCCCCGGCGCAATGCCGTACGAGCCGACGCGACCCGAGCCGACCCGAGCCGACCCGATTCGATTCGATTCGATTCGGGTCGGCCCGACCCGCGACGTCGCGCCGCGACTGATCCCGTCCGAGGCGCTGCCGGAAGGCTAGGTCCGGGCCGACCACCAGTTCGGCGGCCGGGGCGCCCCGGGCCGACCCGCGTCCAGCTCGGCCTGCTGTACGGCGTCGTGGGCGGCCAGGGAGGCGCGCAGGGTCAGGATGTCCGCGCCCCGGGAGGCGTCCAGCCCGGTGAGCTCGGTGGCCTTGCGCAGCCGGTAGTCGACCGTGTTCGGGTGCACCTGGAGCCGGGCCGCGGCCCGGCGGCGATCGAGCCCCCGAGCCAGGAAGACGCGCAGCGTGTCGAGCAGCTCCGGGCGGGCGTCCAGCGGGTCGAGCAGTGCGGCCAGCCCCGCCCTGGCCGGGCTCGGGCGGCTCAACTGGTACTCCAGCAGCACGTCATCGAGCAGGTACACCCCGGGCCCCCGGCCGGACGCCTCCGCCACCGCCCGCACCTCCCCGGCCAGTCGGGCGGCCTCCGCGACCCCTTCCGGCGCCGCGGCAGTCGCCGCCGCCAGCAGCTCGGCGCCGCACATCCGGCCGAGCTGCTCGACCAGCCGGGACAGCCACACCCGGTCCACGTGGCCGGATTCGGCCGGCGGAGCCTCGTACGGGATGAGCACCGTCCCACCGCCGCCGGACAGCACCGAGAGCGGAACGCCCGTCGTCTGGCGCTGGATCTCGTTGCGCAGCCGCCGGAGCTTGCGGCGGGCGGCGACCGAGTGGTTCACACCGGGCACCAGTTCGTCGGGGTGCGGCCCCACCGCGATGCTCAGCACCAGGTAGCAGGCCGGCAGCCGGATGCCGGCCCGGTCCGCCGCGCCCTGCGGACTACCGCCCTCCAGTAGACGGGACAGCAGCGACTGCAGCGCGACCTGTTCGTCGCTGAGGGCCGTCTGCCGCTCCTGTACGTACCCCGCGGCCACTTCACAGCTCACCAGCCGCAAGTACGCGAGCATCTGGCGCTGCACCAGTAGTACGTCGGCCAAGTCGCCCGGCTCGGCCGCCGGGAAGACCCGGGCGGCGCATTCCTCCGCACCGAGGTGGTAGGCACCGACCACGGCCTCCAGCGGCACGCCCTCGTCGGCGCGCCTGGCCGACGACTCGCGGATGACCGCCGCCTCGGCCTGCCCGAGCATCTCTCCGGTGCGCAGGACCGCGGCGAACCCCCGTATGCCGTGGGTCACCTGCTTGGCGATGTCGCCGCCGAGCTGCTCCGCCGGTAGCGTCCCGTATACGGGGAGCCGCTCGACCAGCCTGACCATTACGGCGCGTTCGAGTGCACCGGCCGCGTCCTGGAGCCGCTTGTGGACCGGCACACCGCCGAACCGCGGCACCCGTTCCCGTTCCCGTTCCCGGTCACGGCCCCGGTCCCGTTCCACCCCGTTGGATCCGGTCACAATCCACCTCGCACATCTTTGTTCCCCACCCCGGAGACCCGGCCGCGTACCGGCCCCATGATGTTTCCGGGACATCACTTACTGGTTGGTAACACGACTGGCCGGTGCATGGCCAGATGTGGCAGGACCTCGGCCGCATCGTTCACCGCATCTCCTTGCCGGGGACCGCCCACCCCGGCCCGACGCGGCGCGCACCGGACCCCATGCGGCTGCGTCGGACCCCCCACCCAGGATTCGAGGAACGCATGTCCAAGACGGCCGTTCGCCTGATATCCGTCGCTGTCGCAGCCGCCGCAGCCATGGCCACCGCACCCGCCGCCACCGCCGTCGCCGCTACGCCGCCGGCCGCCGCGCCGGCCGCCGCGACAGCCTCGGCGAGCGACCCGTTCTACAGCTACGGTGGCAGCGAGCCGCTGTCGACGTTCGCGCCGGGCACCGTGCTGAAGACAAGGACCCTGCCCTACCACGTCCTTGGCATCCCCACGCCGCTCAAGGCGATCCAGCTGCTCTACCGCACCACCGACGCCCAGGGCCGCCCGGCCGCCAACGTGACCACGGTGGTGCGCAGTCTTACGGGCGACAGCAGCAAGGCTGTCTCCTACCAGTCGTTCTACGATTCGCTGAACCCGCAGGACAGCCCCTCCCGCGCGATCGCCGGCGGCGTCACCCTGGGCGGTGCCATCCCCAATGCGGAGGCCCTCTTCATGGCGCCGCTGCTGCTGCAGGGCTACAACCTCGTCATCCCGGACACCGAGGGACAGCAGGCGAACTTCGCCGCCGGACCGGAGTACGGGACGAACACCCTGGACTCGATCCGCGCCGCGACGAGGGCGGCCGAGACCGGCCTGGACTCCACCACGTCGTTCGGCCTCCTCGGCTACTCGGGCGGCGCGATCGCCACCAACTGGGCCGCCGCGCTCGCGCCGAGCTACGCGCCGGACGTGAACCGTCGACTGGTCGGCTACGCCGAGGGCGGCCTCCTCGTGGACCCGGCGCACAACCTGAAGTACGTCGACGGCTCGCTGGCGTGGTCCGGCGTCATCCCGATGGCCGTCATCGGCGTCTCCCGTTCGTACGGCATCGACCTCAAGAGCTACCTCAACAGCTACGGTCTGAGCGTCTACAAGGACCTGGAGCGCGGATCGATCATCAACGCCCTCGGCCACTACCCGGGTCTGACCTGGAAGAAGATGGCGAAGCCGGAGTACGCCGACCCCAACTCGATCCCCGCCTTCGTGACGGCGATGAACAAGCTCAACCTCGGCTCCGCCGGCACCCCGTCCGTCCCCGGCTTCATCGGCCAGGGCAACGGAGGCGTCTTCGAGGGAACCTTCAGCAACCGCCCGGGCATCGGCACGGGCGACGGCGTGATGGTCGCCGGCGACGTGCGCTCGCTCGCACGCCAGTACTGTGCCACCGGCAGCTCCGCCGTTAAGTACGACCAGTACGAGCTGCTCAGCCACACGGGCGCGACCCTGGCCTGGGCCCCCGCCGCGCTGGGCTGGCTGGGCGACCGCTTCGCCGGCCGGACGGCGCCGTCCGATTGCGGCCGGATCGCCAGCGGCAACTCCCTCGCCCCGGAGGCCGCCGCTCCGCGGTCGTGATCCGCAGCAGACCCCTGCTTGCCCGACGGCGCCGACGGCTCGTGCACCCACGGGACGCCGGCGCCGCCGGCGTGGCCCCGGGCCACCTGAGCACGAGCAGCGGTTGACTCCGCCCCTGTCGGCGCCGGGCGTACGTCCGGCGCGGGCCCAACGCCATGGCGGCGTCGAACACCCGCGACGCGTGCGGGCGCGGGGTCGCAGGCCGGGGCCCCGATGGGGGCCGGGGCGGGGGCTGACGATCGTACGGCGCATCGTGGAGGCCCACGCCGGCCGTACCGCCGTCCGCAACGTCCCCGGCGGCTGCCGCTTCGAGGTCACCCTCCCGGTGACGGCGGCCGCGGCTTCTTGAGCGTCCGCGGCCCTGCCCGGGCCGCGGGTGGGGCGGCGGACGGTCCGGGTGTCAGCGGTGCACCTTGTGCTTGTGGTCCTTGACCTTCGACCTCGTCACTCCCGTCCCACTGATGGTCAACTACCCCTGCAATCAATAAGGTTGACGAAACTCAGGTGGTCCCAAGTGGCTTGGGCGTGCCGTAGGGAGGCATGATCCCGGCCCAGCCCATTTTCGACGGGGAGGGCCGCAGGTTCCGTCCTCAGGGGGACTTGTGAACTACTACTACCTCGACGTCGTCAGCAGTGCGCCGACTTTGCCGGCCGTGCCCGCCGCCAGGGGACCGTTGCCGCCCCGCTCCCGCACCACCTTCACCAGCTTCGCGAACCGCTCCACCCGCAAGCCCGTGAACGTCTCCACCCACAACGACTCACTCCGCAACACCCCACCCAGACAACAGGAATGCCCCAACACGGACCCCCTGCGACAACCTTTAGGCCGGCGCGGGTACCGCCTTCTCCGCCGCGCGGCTGACCTGCTCCCAGCCGGAGTAGGTCGCCTTGCGGCGTTCCGCGACGTCGACGGCGAGGTCGTACACCATGCTCCCGAGGACCATGCGTATCGGCGGTTCCTCGGCGGCGACCAGTTTCAGGAGCGCCTCGGCGGCCAGCCGCGGTTCACTGTCGATCGATCCCTCGGCCCACTGCTTCTCCAGTTCGGCCCGTAGCGGGGCGTAGGCCGCGATCGGGGTGGTGGCGCGCATGGCTGCGTACAGGTCGGTCCAGTAGCCGCCCGGCTGCACGATGCTGACCTTCACTCCGAACGGGGCGCCTTCCATGGCCAGGGCCTCGCTCATGCCTTCCAGGGCGAACTTGCTCGCGCTGTAGAGGCCGGTGGTCGTGAAGCCCGAGATGCCTCCGATGCTGGAGATCTGGACGATGTGACCGCCGCCCTGGGCGCGCAGCAGCGCCATGGCCGCTTGGCTGACCCAGAGGGCGCCGAAGAAGTTCACCTCCATCTGCGCCCGGGCCTCGGCCTCCGTGAACTCCTCGACCATGCCGGCCGACAGCGTGCCGGCGTTGTTGACGACGATGTCGAGCCGTCCGAAGTGGTCGGCGGCCGCTTCGACCGCGGCGAACGCGGCGGCCCGGTCGGTGACGTCCGCGGTCAGCGGCAGGACGCGGTCGGGGTGGGTCGCTGCCAGTTCGTCCAGGGCGGCCGTCGTACGGGCGACCGCCGCCACCCGGTCGCCGGCGGCGAGGGCGGCCTCTGCGAACGCGCGCCCCAGGCCCCGGCTGGCGCCGGTGACGAACCAGGTCCGCGGTCCGTCGGTGCGCGGGCCGATCGATGCTGCGGTGGTGGTCATGACTGCCTCATTCTCTTTCGTGAAACCGAGCCAACCTGAGACGAGACGGTCCGTCTCGCATGAGCGTCAGCATGACACACGCAGAGCGGGTGTCGCAAGACGGAGCGTCTCGTCTCTTGAATTGGGTAGGGTTCCCCCATGACAACTCCGCCGTCCAAGGCCCCCAACGCCGCCCGGCGCAGCGAGGCATCCCGCCGAGCGATCCTCACCGCCGCCTTCGACCTCGCCGGAGAGCTCGGCTACGGCAAGCTCAACATCGAGGCCATCGCCACCCGCGCCGGAGTCGGCAAGCAGACCATCTACCGCTGGTGGCCCAGCAAGGGCGCCGTTCTCTTCGACGCGTTCCGCATGCTCAGCGAAGGCCACGGCACAGGTCACGGCACAGGTCAGGGCACAGGTCACGACGAGGGCCGCGGGGAGGACCCCGCCGCCGGCCTACCGGACACCGGAGACTTGGCGGCGGACCTCAAGGTCGTGCTGCGCGAGACCCTCGCCGAACTCCGTGACCCCCGCATCGCGGAACCCATGCGGGCGCTGACCATCGAGGTCGCCGGCGATCCCGAGCTCGCCGCCCAGTACGCCGAGCACCTCGACGAACCCGTCCGTGCGCTCAAGCGCCGCCGCCTCGGGGCCGCCCAGCAGGCCGGCCAACTCGCCCCCGGCATCGACCTCGACCTCGCCATCGACGTCATCTGGGGCCCGCTGCTGAACCGCTGGCTGCTGCGCACCGGACCGCTCACCCCCGCGTACACGGACGCACTCGTCGACAACGCCCTCCACGGCCTGCGTCCCACCGTGTCCCAGGCCGCCGAGTAACCACCGCCGCACAGGACCCGCCGCACGGGACGCGGCGCATAGGACCCGCCGCACAGGACGCGGCGGTGCCGGGGGTCCGGTCGCCGCGCAGCCCCCGCACCGAGGCGAGCCCCGGCAGGTGCACGGCGCGGCGTCCCGGACCGGCGAGGGCGACGAAGCCGGTGAGCGTGTCCAAGAGCGGCGACAGCGCGAACCTGACGCATGCGACGGCCGACACGCCGAAGCGTCGCCACGCCGAAGCGCCGAAGCGCACCTCACCCATGCCCGCGCATCCCCGCCCCGTCCCGCTCAAGGAGCACCCCGTGCGCTACCTCCACGTCGACGTCTTCACCGGCCGCCCCTACACGGGGAACAGCCTGGCCGTCTTCCCCGAAGCCCAAGGACTCACCGCCGCACAGATGCTGGCCATCACCAGGGAACTGCGCCACTTCGAGTCGGTGTTCCTGACGCAGGACCTCGCACGACCGCGGACCCACCGGGCGCGGATCTTCGACCTCGCCGGCGAACTCGACTTCGCGGGGCACCCCCTCATCGGCGCCGCGGCCGTGCTGCACGCGCTGGAGGACGTTCGCGACACCACCGGCCAGGAGGCGGTGTGGGCCCTCCGACTGACCGCCCGCACGGTACGCGTGGCCACCCGCCGCAGCGGACCACGGCGCTACGAGAGCACCCGAAGACACGGCCACCGGTAGTGGGGCGGGCTGCGCCGCCGCGTACCTGCGCCGCCACGGCCGCATCGGCGACGGAGTGCCCACCCTGTTGCGGCAGGGCCGCTTCACCGGCCGGCCGAGCGAAATGACCATCAGCGCACACGGCGACGGAGGATCGGTCCACACCATGGAGGTCGGCGGCTCCGTGGCGATCGTCGGCGAGGGTCAACTGGCGGAGCTGCCCTGACCGGACGGTACGGGCGGGTCCACCCCACCACCTCCCTGCACCTCCCCACATCTCCCCGCACCGGCGTCAACGGCGCCCCCGTACCGTTGTCCACCGGCCCTCACCCGTGCATGCGGGCGCCCTTGAGGACCTTGTCCACGGAGTTGCGCGGCCCGTGGACGGCGATCCCGACCAGGTCGAGCTGGTCCTTGCGCACCGCCGCCACCGCTGCCCGGTTCGCCCGGTCGTGGCCCGTGGCGAACAGGTCCGACGTGAACACCGCGGTCGGTAGCCCACGGCGCAGCGCCCTCTCGTGCGCCGCCGTCACCGCCTCCTTCCCGCCCTCGAAGACCAGCACGGGCTGGCGGAACATCGGCAGGTAGGAGCTGCCGTCGGCGTCCCGGTACGGCTCGCCGACCACCTCGGGGAGGACCGTTCCGAGCCCGCTGACGAGGAAGGCGGTGACGTTCAGTCGCTGCCACGTCTCCAGGTCGTCGCGCAGCAGCACCGCGATTTTGGTATCGAACCGCACGGGCCCGTCCGCGCCGCCGCCCACGCCGACCTGCCCGCCGTTCTCCCCGTTCTCCCCGTTCTCCCAGCTGTCCCCGTTCCCCCCGATTCCGTCGCTCCCGCTGTTCCCGCTGTTCTCGTGGTCGTCGACCGATTCGTTGATCGCCTCGTTGCTCATGGCCCGAGACTGCCGGGTACGCCCCCGCGCGGTCTTGTACGTTCTTTGCGTGGCCCCCCACAAGAAGTCACGGCCTGGTGGCGCCTGATCACCCCGTTCGATCCGGTGCCCCGTACGAGTGGTGCGAGGGGGCATGGTGCTGCAACCGGTCGGTCCGCGCACCTAAACTCGGCGCTCATGTCGCTCTGGCTTCTCAACCATTTCAGTACCTTCGCCCTGGCCGCCGTCGCCGTCGGAGGAACCGTTCTTCTGGCCGTCGCCGGCAGCTTGCTGCTGCGTCGCAGGTATCCGTCGTTGGCCCGAGGAGAGCACAACGACATGGTCGGTGTGACGCTGGGCATGTTCGGTGCGATCTACGGGATCATCCTCGCCTTCGTCATCGTCACCCTGTGGACGCAGTTGGAGGCCACCCAGACCATCGTCGCCTCCGAGGCCACCGACGCGGCGCTCATCACCCGGGACGCCGCCGCGTTCCCGGAGCCGGTGCGTGCCGGTCTCGATGCGGCCATCAGCGGGTACGTCCATGCGGTCGTCGAGGACCAGTGGCCCCTGATGCGCGCGGGACGACCCAGCTACGGAGCCACGGAGGTACACCTGCAATCCGCCTTCCGGGTGCTCCAGGCGTACGATCCGAAGAGCCAGACGGAGCGCGTCTTCTACGAACAAGCCGTCGACCACCTCAACGACGTCGCCTCCCAGCGCCGTGCCCGCCTGACCATGGCCCGCCAGGAACTGCCCCCGCTGCTCCAGGCTTTGGCCTTCGGCGGTGCGATCGTCCTGGTGCCGCTCACGTTCCTCTACGGTCTGCGCAAGCTTCGGGTGCAGATCATGTTCATCGCTTCGGTATCCGGGCTGATCGGCTTCAGCCTGCTGTTGGTCTTCGTCCTGGACCGCCCCTTCTCCGGCGACCTCAGCGTCAGCCCGGACCCCTACCGCGAAGGAGCCCTCGCCCAGTACTGGACGCCCTGAACCGAAGGCGCGTGCTGTGCCGCCCGTGCGATCGGTCGGTCCCCGACAAGCCTGGGCGAGGCACTCGGTGCTCACATCGCACAGGTGGAGCGGGGAGCCGGGCCGCCGAGGGTCCGCCGCCCCGCTCCGGTCAACCAGCGGCCAGCAGACTCCGCGTGTGCTCCCGGACCTGCGCCGGCGTCAAGTACATGTCGCGGTCCTCGAACTCCCGCAGCGTGGGCGGCCGCGCGGACTGGAAGCCGGTGCGGACGAAGTCGTCGCCGGCCACCGCGTTCAGCAGCCAGTTGGTCATCACCCGGGTCTTGGCCACGTTCGTGCGCAGCGCCGACCAGTGGTACCCCCGGGCCACCGCCTGGGCCGGCAGGCCGCGCAGCGGGACGCCCAGGGGCTTGGACACGGCGTCGGTGCCACCGAGGTCCACGACTAGGCCGAGGTCCCTGTGGACGTACGACCGCAGCGGCTGCCCGCGCAGCGAGGCGACCAGGTTGTCGGCCAGGACGCGTCCTTGGCGCAGCGCGTGCTGAGCGGTCGGCGGGCAGATCGCCCCGGTCCCGCCCTTGGCCAGGTCCGGAACGGCGGCGGCGTCTCCCAGAGCGAACACTCCGGCCGCCTGTGGCACCGTCATCTGCGGTGTCACCAGCAGCCGTCCCTTCTCCGTCTGCGCATCCATGGTGGCGATCAGCGGGCTCGCCGCGACGCCGGCCGTCCAGATCAGCGTTCGGGTCGCCAGGATCCGCCCGTCGGTGAGCGTCACTTCCTCGGGCCCCGCCTTGGCGACGCCGACCCCCAGCGAGACACGGATGCCGCGCCGCCGCATGATCTCCAGCGCCGCGCGGCCCAGGGAGTCGCCCAGCTCGGGCATCAGCTTGGGCGCCGTGTCCAGCAGGTGCCAGCTGATCTGCCGGGCGTCCAGCCGCGGGTACCGCTTCACCGCGTGGTCCGTCAGCCGCTGGAGGCACGCGGCCGTCTCGGTGCCCGCGTACCCACCTCCGACCACGACGAAGCACAGCCGGGCCGCCCTCTCGTCCTCGTCCTCACTCGCATCCGCGAGATCGAGCTGGGCGATGACGTGGTCCCGCAGGTACGCGGCCTCGGCGAGGGTCTTCATGCCCCGCGCGTGGTCCAGTAGCCCCGGAATGTCGAAGGTGCGGGTGACGCTGCCGGGTGCCAGTACGAGGTGGTCGTACGGCCGGTCGATCACCTCGCCGGTGATCTTGCGGACGATGACGACCTTGGCCGTGGTGTCGACGCCGATCGCCGTGCCGGGAACGATGCGCGTGCGGTGGCGGCTGCTGCGGCGCAGGGACACGGCGATGGACTGCGGGGTCAGGACCCCGGAGGCCACCTGGGGGAGGAGGGGCAGGTACAGCTGGTAGGAGTGCGGAGTGACCACGCAGATGTCGGCCTCGCCGGGGGACAGGCCGCGCTCCAGACGGCGTACGCATTCCACTCCTGCGAAGCCCGCACCCACCACGAGGATCCTCGGTCGCGCCATGGTGTCGTCCTTTCTGAGGTCCACCAGGTCGGTGGCGCGCCTGCCCCGTTCGCGGCGGTGTGCACCTGCGGGGCCGCGGGAATCGTCCGCACCTTCCGGGCACCTTCCACCGCCGAGGTGGACGCGACGACGTCCGCAGGGGGTTTGGAAACGTTCAGACGGTGCAGACGCGGTGTTGACACCGACCACACATCACGAGGTAGGAGACCCACCATGGGCGTCATCGCCTGGATCGTCATCGGTCTGCTCGCCGGCATCATCGCGAAGGCGATCATGCCGGGCAAGGACCCGGGCGGCATCATCATCACCATGCTCATCGGCATCGCCGGCGGCCTGCTCGGTGGTTGGCTCGGCAAGGTCATCCTCGGCGTCGACTCGATCGACGGCTTCTTCGACCTCTCCACCTGGATCGCGGCCATCGTCGGCTCCGTCATCCTCCTGGCGCTGTACCGCCTCGTGACCGGCGGTCGGCACTCCCACCGGCACGCCTGACAGGTGCGCCCGGACAGCGGTACCTGGAAGCGGCTCTCCCCGTTCGAGGGAGAGCCGCTCCGTCGCCACCGGGCGATGGGCTGAAAGGGCTGAGAGCGTGTCGTAGGAGGTGAGGAGAGCGCCGTGCAGACGTTCCTTCCGTTCGCATCGTTCCGGGCCACGGCAGCTGTGCTCGACGGGCGCAGGCTCGGGAAGCAGCGGGTCGAAGCCGTGCAGGTGCTGCGCGGTCTGGTCGTGCCGGGGTACGGCTGGCGCCGACACCCGGCCGTACGGATGTGGGCGGGCTACGAGGAGGCTCTCGTGCGCTACGGACTCGACGTGTGCTCGGTCTGGACGGCCGAGGGACGTCGTGACACCTGCGCCGTCACGCTGGTCCAGGACTTCCGCGGATGGCTACCGGGTGGCGCGCCGAGGACGCAGGACGAACTGGAAGCGGACGGCGACCTGCCGCCCTGGCTCGGCGCACCGGACTTCCACCGCAGCCACCAGTCGGCGCTGGTGCGCAAGGACCCGGACTTCTACGTCGGGCACTTCCCGGGGGTGCCGAACGACCTGCCGTACGTCTGGCCGGCATCCGACCGCGACGAGGGAATCCAGGATGCCTGAGGCCGAGATCCCGCAGGAGCCGCACATGGGCCAGGAGCGACACGAGGGAGCACCGCCCCACCGGGACCGACCGGCGGGTGGTGACCCGGACGCACTGTTCGCCCTCGACGACCTCGACACGGGGCAGGAACGCCTTCCCCCGCCCGGCACCGGTCCGCTCTTCCGCGACACCCCGGCCGCCCGACGCCTGCTCGCGGTACGCGAGATCCGCGCCGAGCCCGCCGCCGCGGCCTCCCCGCGCGGCAGGCAGGTCCTCGCCCGCTTCCCGGACGCCGAGATCGTCCCCGTGGACTCGCACTGGAACATTCCGGACCTGCACGGCAATGCGGGGAACGTCGACCGGTGGGTTCGGATCAAGAGCGAGGTCCTGGTCCTGGGGGAGAAGAAGACGCTCACGACCCGCCCCAACGGACGCTCGGCGGACTGGATCGCCCCGGGCGCCGCCAACGGCTGCGCGATGGCCTGCGCCTACTGCTACGTCCCGCGCCGCAAGGGGTACGCCAACCCGATCACGGTCTTCACCAACAGCGACCGCATCATCGCCCACATCTCGCGGCACGTCGCGCGCCTCGGCCCCAAGACGGAGGCCAACCAGTGCGATCCGACCGCTTGGGTCTACGACGTGGGAGAGAACAGCGACTGCTCCGTCGACGCCCTGATCAGCGACAACGTCAGCGACACCATCCGGGCCTTCGCCCGGTGGCCCTCCGCCAAGGCCTGCTTCGCCACCAAGTTCGTCAACCCGGACCTCCTCCTGCTCGACCCGCGCGGCCGGACCCGCGTCCGGTTCTCCCTGATGCCGCAGGCCGACTCCAAGCTGTTGGACATCCGCACCAGCCCCGTGGAGAGCCGCATCGCCGCAGCCGGAGACTTCCTGGAGGCGGGGTACGAGGTCCACTTCAACCTCTCACCCGTCGTACTGCGACCGGGCTGGGAGACGGACTGGGCCGAGCTGCTGCGCCACCTGGACGACGTACTGCCGGCGCCGGTCAAGGACCAGGCCGCGGCGGAAGTGATCATGCTGACGCACAACGAGGGCCTGCACGACCTCAATCTCGGCTGGCACCCGCGCGCCGAGGATGCCCTGTGGCGCCCCGACCTCCAGGAGCCCAAACGCTCCCAGAACGGCAGCTGGAACGTCCGCTACCGGGGCGGAGTGAAGTCCGCAGCCGTCGAGACGCTGCGCGCGCTCGTCGCCACCCATGCCCCGTGGCTCAGGATCCGCTACGCCTTCTGACGCCGGTACGCCTGCCCGCCGGTACGCCCGCACGCCGTCCGGGCCGTTCCGGGGGTAGCGTGCCGGGCATGGACCTCCGCACCACCGCCCAGCGCGCTCAACGCCTCAAGCACCTGCACGGCGCGTACAAGCCGCTCGTGTTGCCGACCGTGTGGGACGTCTGGTCGGCCCGTACGGCGGTCGGGGCCGGTTTTCCGGCGCTGACGGTCGGCAGTCATCCGCTCGCCGAGTCCCGGGGGGCCGCAGACCACGAGGGGCAGACCTTCGAGGAGGTCCTCGCCGCCGTCAGGCCGATCATCGCGGCGGTCGACGTCCCCGTGTCCGTGGACCTGGAGGCCGGGTACGGACAGGAGCCCGCGGACCTCGTGGCCGGACTCATCGAGGCCGGCGGTGTCGGCCTCAACATCGAGGACACCGTCCATTCGGACGGTGGACGGCTGCGCAGCACGCAGGAGCACGCGCGCTACGTCGCCGGCCTGCGCGCGGCGGCCGACGACGCCGGGGTCCCCGTCTGGGTCAACGGGCGCACGGACGTCTTCCTGCACGCGGACGACCCCTCCGCCGTCCTGGACGAGGCGATCGAGCGACTGCGGTCCCTGGAGCGGGCCGGAGCCGACAGCGTCTACCCGGTCCGCATCCAGGACGACGACGACCTGCTCAGGGTCGTGATCGGCGCCGTAGGCATTCCCGTGAACTCCACGGCCCACCCCGTCAAGCACGACCTCGAACGCTTCCGCCGCCTCGGCGTCGGCCGGATCACCTACGGCCCGCTGCTGCAACTCGCGATGACGGACGCGATGAAGGCCGCGCTCGGGCCCTGGGCGCCGTAGGCGACCCGGGTCACGCGGCCTGAAGCGTGACCGATCGGCAATGAGCCACATCAAGGATTAAACGTTTCATCTTCGACGTAGATGCTGAAAACGGGACATCGTGGCGCCAAATCCATCCGTGCACAGCCGAGTTGATTGCATGGCGCACCCATTGCACAGGAGTCTTGATGTGCACCCGCGAAGACCTCGTGGGTGCCTCAGCCGCTCGTTTTCTGTGCAAGGAGAGTGCGTGCGCATGAATACGAAGAGGTTCCTCCGGTCCGCCGCCGTGGCATTCGCCGCGGCAGCGTCGCTCACCCTGACCATCCCCGGCAACGCCTACGCCATCGACCACGTCGAGTGCCGCGGCGGCGAGAATTTCCTGAAGATCTGGTCCCACAGCGGCGGCTCCAACAGCGTGGACTGCTACGCGAACAAGGGCCGGACCAACTTCGGAGGCTGGTGGGTCGACAGGATCTCCACCGGTAACAACGACCTCATCTACTACGACGACAACGGCGACTCCGTGCGGATCAACCGCTGGACCGATATCACGTTCCCGAACCGCCCGCCCAAGGTCAACTCCATCGAGATCCTCTGAGCTCTGAGCTCTGAGCTCTGAGCTCTGAGCTCTGAGCTCTGAGCTCTGAGCTCTGAGCTCTGAGAACTGAGAACTGGGGCCTGAGAGCTGGGGCCTGAGGCATCTGAGATGCAGAGTTCCTGAGGCCCCGTCGGGATTCCCTCGCAGGTCCGGGTGCCGCCCCCCGGCCCTTGCTCCGCGGCCTGCGGGGGAGTCCTGCTCGGGCCGGTGCTCCCCTCGCCCTTGGCGTTCAGAACACGATGTCGTGGACGACCAACCCGAGGACGAGGAGGACCAGGGCGAGGACGATGCCGCAGGTGAGGCGGAACCGGAAGATGCTCCAGAATTCCGCTCGGCGGCCCTCAGGAGTGTCGGTGCGCCAGACCGACGGGATGTCGACCCGACCCTCGGCGATGGCCGCCGCGGCCCGCCGCACATCCCCGGGATGGTAGTCGTAGTACGTCGGCGCCGTCCCGTACGTGCCCCGGCTCTCCCCGCCGTACCGACGGGTGCGGACGTCCGCACGACCGGCGGTACCGGGCAACCAGTCCGTACGTATCGGCCACAGCGCGGCGACTTCGTGGCTGCTCAGCCACGGCTCCTCCTCGTGCTCCGATTCGGGTGCCCCTGGATCCGGTGTGCGCGGCATGCTTCCCCCTCGACGCGGCAAGCCCCCAGTACACACCCGCCGCTCCGCACGCCGACTGCGATGCGGCGCTTTTGTGACAGGGATCCCGACTTCCCGGAACCGGCACGGGAACCGCCACCGGCACCGCACCTGACACGGCCGGCCCGGCCTACTGGGCCAGGTATCCGCCGTCGACCGGGAGGACGGTGCCGGTGATGAAGGAGGCGGCGTCGGAGGCGAGGAAGGCGATGGCCCGGGCCACTTCCGCGGGCTCGCCGAGCCTACCGAGCGGGTGAAGGGCCGTGATGCGGTCGAGGTACTCGGGGCCGCCGGGCTCGTCCGCGAGGCGCCGGACGCGCTCGGTGCGGATGGTGCCGGGGGCCACCGCGTTGACCCTGATGCGGCGCCCGGCCCACTCGACCGCGAGGTGCTTGGTGAGCCCGGAAGCGACGAACTTGGCGGGCCCGTAGGCGGCCTGGCGGGCCTGGCCGGCCAGGCCGGAGATCGAGGAGACGCAGACGACGGACCCGCCGGTCTCCTGCCCGGCCATCTGCGCGATGGCGTACTTGCAGCAGAGGAACATCCCGCGGCCGTCGACGGCCATCACCCGGTCCCAGTCCTCCGCGCTCGTTTCCAAGAGGTCCGACAGCGGCAGGATCCCCGCGTTGGCGACGAGCACGTCCAGCCCGCCGCCCGCCGTCACCGCGGCGTCGGTCATCCGCTCGGCGTCCGCGGGCCGGGACACGTCCCCGGTCACCACGGTCACCTCGTAGGCGTCGCCCCGGTCGGCGCAGTCGCGCCGCAGCGCGCTGAGCCCCGCGGTGTCCAGGTCAGCGGCGGTCACCCGGGCCCCGAGCCGGGCGAAGAGGGCCGCGGTGGCCCGTCCGATCCCGCTGGCAGCGCCCGTGACCAGGCACGACCTGCCGGTCAGATCGACGAGTCCACCAGCCTGCACGCCGCACCGCCTCCGTTCGCGGGGCAGGTCCCTACCCCGCCACCGGCCTCCCCAACGAGCTGGAGGCCGTACCGGTTACGCCCGGCCGCCGGCGGCGCGTTCCGGAGCGAGGGTCAGGAAGTCGTCGTGGGTACGGACCCGGAGCCCGGGCCGGTCCTCCGCCAGCGCGGCGATCATCGCCGCGGCGAGCCGGCCCGCGGGCACCGGCCGGTAGGGGCGGGTGGGCCCCACCAGCAGCGGGGCCAGCACGCTCGCGGCGCCGCTGCCGAGCCCCTCGCCCCGGCGGTGCGCAGGCCGGCGCCCGAGGATGAAGGAGGGCCGGAAGAACTCGGTCTGCGGGTAGCCCAGCGCCGTCACCTCCGCTTCCATGTCCCCCTTGACCCGCAGGTAGAAGGTCCGGGAGCCGGAGCTCGCGCCGACCGAGGAGACCACCGCGATCCGCTCGGCGCCCGCCTCCCGGGCCAGCCCGGCCACCCGCACGGTGTGGTGCTGGTCCACCTCGCGGAAGGCTTCTTGCGAGCCGGCCTGCCGGATGGTGGTCCCCAGCGCGCCGTACACGTCGGCCCCACCGGGCCCGAGGGCCAGGTCGCCGGCCCCGAGCTCGGCGAAGTCCACCACCCGGGTGTCCAGCCGCGGGTGTTCGAGGGCGAGCGGGCGCCGGGCCAGCACGGTGACGCGCGTATACAGCGGATCGTGCAGCAGCCGCGCCAGCAGTTGTCCGCCGACCAGTCCGGTGGCTCCGACCAGGAGCGCGCTACGGGTCACGGGAGGTCCTTTCCGCTGCCGACGGCCGGCCCGCCGGTGTCTGCGCAGGATGCCACACGGGTGTGGGTCCGCCGGCGTCAGACGCGGTCCGCCGCGATGAGGAGGTAGTGGAAGCTGCCTTCCTTGTAGGCCGTCAGGAAGGCTTCCTCGATGCCGGTGGCGAGGTGGGATCGAGCGCGCAGTTCCCAGTAGGGGATGGCCTGAGGAGTGAGGTCGGTGACGGTGATGGGGGTGAGGCCGTTGGCGGCGAGGGCGTTGAAGTAGGCGCTGCGGGGGTGGATGTTGCAGGTGTAGTGGGTGTCGATGTGGCTGACGGCTTTGGAGCGGCCGCCGGTGAGGTCGTTGGAGCAGCCGGTGATGCAGACGTAGCGTCCGCCGGGGGCCAAGGCGCGTGCGAATTCGGCGAAGGCCTGGTCGAGGTCGACGTACATGGTGGTCTCGTTGGTCCATACGGCCTGTCGGGAGCCGCTTTCGAGGCCGGTGTCGAGCATGTTCCGGAAGTGGAAGCGGACGTGGTCGTCGACGCCGTGCTCCCGGGCCTGGCCGTTCGCGAAGTCGACCTGGTACTGCGAGATCGACACGCCGTCGACACCGCAGCCGAAGCGCTCGTGGGCCATGAAGGAGGTGCCACCACGGCCCGATCCGGCGTCCAGGAGCCGGTGTTCGGGGGCGATCGGACCGAGGTGGTCGAGGAGGAGGTCGGCCTGGGCGCTCTCCAGCCGGTGGAGCTCGCGCACGAGGCGCTCCTCGCGGTCGGCTCCTTCGGTGCGCAGGACGGCAGGGTCGTAGTCGCCGATGCCGTAGTGGTGGTGGTAGAGCTCGTCGACGTCGCCGAGGAGGACGTTGACCTCGTCGCCGGTGTGGGTGTTGTCCCAGTAGGCGGCGATGGCCCGCTGGTAGTCGGTGCGCAGCACGGTGCGGGCGGTGTGGGGGGCGGCGGTCATGTACGGTCCTTGTCCTGGTGGGCGGGCTGGTGGTCCGGTTGGTGGTCGGGTCGGGCGGAGTGCCGGTGGTAGCGGGCCGCGGTCCGGTGCCAGGCGAGGCTGCCGGCGCACCAGTCGAGTACGCCGTCGAGGAACCGCCGCAGTTCGCTTCCGCCGAGGTGGGCGAGGTGCTCCCGCTGCTGGTGGAAGCGGGCCATGAGCTCGTTGTGAAGGCCTGCGCTGATGCGCAGCGCCTCCTGGGGTGTGCAGCGTTGTTCGTCGCGGACGGCGCGCGGGAGGTTGAAGTCCCCGTCGAAGGTGTGTTCTTCGACGGCGGCCGAGTAGATGTCGTTGGCGATGCAGGCGGCCAGGGCCGCGGTCCCGGCCGCGTCGAGTACGCCGGGACGGGCCCAGACGTCGGCGGGCAGCCGGTAGCCGTCCAGGGCGTCGATGACGGTCATGCAGGGAAGGAAGCTGTTGGCCTGCCGGTTGACCAGGTACTCCCACACCCGCGGTCGGTGGCCGGTGGCACGCCAGGTGGCTTCCTGGGCGAGTGCGCAGAACAGGGTCCGCAGGGTGTGCAGGACCCGCTCCGACTGATCGGGGGTGGTGATGCGCCGCAGGTGGCCGACGGCGGACCGGAGTCCTTCGAGCGCGGGGTCCTCGCGGGTGGCCGCGGTGAAGGCGTTCTCGTAGCGGTCGGGCAGGTGCACCCGGCCCAGGACCGCGGAGGCGGCCGCCAGCCGGGATCCCAAGAGGCCGGGGGTCGCGCCCAGGGACGGGTCGTCGCAGTAGTGGTCGTCCATGGCCCAGATGGCGAGCGTGCAGCGGGCCGGCACCATCAGCAGGTCCTCGTTCTCGACGCCCGGGTAGCAGAGCGCGGCCAGCCGCCCGAAGCCCGCTTCACGGACCCGCTCCAGGCGCCCGTGGTAGAGGCCGATCTCCTCGGCCCACGCCAGGACGCGCTCGTCGAGACGCGCGGCCAGCCAGGGATCGTCGCGGCGCGGCGGCGGACACTCCAGCCGCACTCCGCCCACCACGGCCTCTGCTGCCGGCCCCGGCCACCGGGCAGCGGTCCGCCGTGCCGTGGCCGTTGGCGGCCCGGTGAACCGGCGGGCGGCCGATGTGCCGGTCCCGGTGGGCCCGGGCAGCGGGCTCACGCCAGCTCCGGGGGCCTGTTGTAGTGGCCGACCTCGACGTTCTCCAGGACACCGAACGCGCTGGGCAGCAGCGGAACGACCGAGTAGTAGTTGCTGACCAGGTACGAGAGCACCGCCCGGTCGTCGATGCCCATGAACCGCACGGACAGGCCCGGTTCGTACTCGTCGGCGATGCCCCTCTGGTAGAGGCCGATCACCCCGCCGCTCTCCTCGCCCGTGCGCAGCGCGATCACCGAGCTGGTCAGATCGCCCGAGATGGGGATCTTGTTGCAGGGCAGGAACGGGATGCCCCGCCAGGCCAGCACGTGGTGCCCGTTGAACTCGGTGCCCGTGGGGCAGATCCCGGCGCGGGTGCACTCGCGGGCGAACGCGGCGATCGTTCGCCGGTGCGCCAGGAGGAACTTCGTCTGCCGGCGCATCGAGACCAGCTCGTCCAGATCGTCCGGCGTCGGCGGCCCGTGCCGGGTCGAGATCCGCTGCTGCGCGTCGACGTTGTTCAGCAGACCGAACTCGGGGTGGTTGACCATCTCGTGCTCCTGCCGTTCGCGCAGGGCCTCGATCGTGAGCCGCAGCTGCTGCTCCGTCTGATCCTGGGGGCCGTTGTACAGGTCCCCGACGCGGGTGTTGATCCGCAACACGGTCTGGGCGACGCCGAGCGGGTACTCGCGCGGCGAGACCTCGTAGTCGACGAAGGTGGCGGGCAGGTGGGCTTCGCCGTCGTGTCCCGAGGCGATCGCGATGTCCGCCTCGCCCCGGCGCGACATCGCCGGCCGGGAACGGGCGGCGTAGTCGGCGATGTGCGCCGCGAGTTGTGGCGCGGCGGAGCGGATCCTCTTGAAATCCTTGCGCGGAAGGACCAGCACCGTGCAGGCGGTCACCGCCCGGTAGGTGTACTCCCAGGTGCTCTTCCCGGCCAGACACGCATCGCCGAAGTAGGACCCCTCGGCGAGAATTCCGTGCGAGACCGACTCCGTGTACGCGCCGGCGGTGAAACGGTCCACCTTCCCGCGCGCGACGAGCACGAGCCGATCGGTCTTCTCCGCGGCACGGGCGAGCACGGTTCCCGGCTCGACCTGCCGCTGCTCGAAGGCCCCGGCCACGGCGTCGAGCAGCGCATCCTCGGCGAGGTCCCGCAGGAGCGGGATCTGACGCAGGGTCCGGGACAGCACCCGGGTGCGCGCACCGGCGGTGTCGAACGCCACGCGTCCGTCGCCGAGCGTGAAGGCCAGACGCCGGTTGACCCGGTAGGTGCCGCCGGGGACGTCCACCCAGGGCAGGACGCGCAGCAGCCATCGGGAGGAGATCCCCTGCATCTGGGGAACGGACTTGGCCGTGTGGGCGAGGTTCCGGGCGGCGTCGCTACCCGTCGCCGTCGGTTCGACCGGTGATTCTTCCAGCCGGGATATGGATGCGGGCACGGCTGACTCCCTTCATCGGAACGAGGGGGATGCGACGGACGGAACCCGGTGGGCAGGTCCCGCGGCCGCACGGGGTGCCTGAGCCGACGCCGTTGATGCGGGTCGGCCTCATGACCACCAGTCCAGGGCAAGGCATCTCAACCGGCAACATGACATGGGCTGTTCGGGCGGCCGCCATGTTCCGAGCCCTGACCACGACTCACCCCGGAGCCCAGCCGCGCGAAGAGGGGAAACGATTCTGCAATGGGCCGGGACGAGCCGGACGGGTAGCAGAACTCCGCCGACACGGGGCCACGCTGGGCTGAACCGGGCGCCAGCACCCGAAGGCATCTGCGGTGGTCTGCGGCGCAATGCCCTGCGGCTTCGCTCAGGTTGTGTCAGAGATGCGCGCCAAGGGGGTGTTTCGGTCCAAATGACGGCCTCGGACTCCGGGCCGGAACGTCGGGCCCGCACGCGGGGACACCGGTGGTCCGGGGGCCGCGAGGGCGGTGGCCGGGCCTCTGGTCGATCGGCCCCCGGCCCGGTGGGACGTGGGCGGGGGCGGGCCGCACGCGGGTCCGAAGCGCGATCGCGGGCTCGGTCGCGGGCCCGGTGACGGACGACGTCCCACCGCGGTCGGGGTGCCTCCTCACGGTGACCGGGCGGCTCTTTCCGGTCACGGACCGGGGTCTGCGCCGAGCAGCCGCCTCGTAGTCTGGGACCGGCTCGCTGGTTCTCTCGGGGAACCGCGACAGCTCGTCGATCGTGGCCAGGAGGGGTACATGGCAGTGCGCGGGGAGATCGGCCGCAGTACGGAGACGGCCCGGCTCGGTGCCGCTCTCGAACGGGCCCGCACCGGTCTCGGTCCGGCCGTGGTGGTGGTCCGGGGGGAACCGGGCTCGGGCAAATCGGCGCTGCTGGAGACGTGCGCCGCACGGGCGGCGGCCGGCGGGTTCCGGGTCGCCTCGGTCCGTGCGACCGGGTCCGCGGACCGCCCCTACGCCTCGGCCGACCGGCTCCTCGCCCTGCTCGGAGCCGCGGCGCCGACCGGCCCGGCCGGCGCCGACGAGATCCGGCACCGACTGGAGGCGACCCGCGTGCGCGGTGACGCTCCGCTCCTGCTGTGCGTGGACGACCTGGACCGTCTGGACCCCGGCTCCCTGCGCTGGCTGCGCGACCTCTCCCGCACACCGCCGCCCGCACCCCTGCTGATCGTCGTGAGCGCCGCGCTGCCGGGCACCGGCTCCGGGGCGGTCACCGCCCCCGCCCGCGGCGCCGCCACGTCCCCCGCCGTCGCCCTCCTCGCCGGCGCCGACCTCGTCGAGTTACGAGGACTCCCACCGCACGCCCTGCCCCGGGCCGCCGAACGATGTCGGATCGTCCTCGGCGCCCGCACCGCCGCCGTCTGCGCCGAGCTCACCGGCGGCAACCCCGCCCTGCTGCACGCTCTGCTCGCCCCGCACGCGGACACCACCCCCACGGCCGCCGCGCTCCGGGCCACCGCCGCCTCCGGCCCCCTCCCCGGCGCCGACCGCTGGCTGGCCGGGCTGGGCGAACCGGCCCTGGCCCTGGTCCGCGCGGTCGCCGTGCTCGGCGCCGACGCCGAGGTCACCGACAGCGCGGCCCTCGCGGGACTGCCCGTCGGCGCGACCCTCGCCGCCGTCGACGAGCTCGTCGAGGTCTGCGTCCTCGCCAACCGGACCCCGCTGACCTTCCGTCACCCGCTGCTCGCCTCCATGGTCCTGGGCCGGATAGCCGCCGGTACCCGGGTCGCCCTGCACCTGCGGGCCGCGACCCTGCTGCGCGGGCGGCACGCCGCCCCCACCACCGTCGCCCGCCACCTGATCGCCGCAGGACCGGTGGGCGAGGACTGGGCCGTGCGCCAACTCCGCTCCGCGGCGCACCGCCTGGAACGGGACGGCAGGCCGGAGGAGGCAGCCCATCACCTGCGCGGCGCCCTGCGCGAACACCTGCGCCCCCACGAACGCTCCGCCGTCCACCGCGAACTCGCCGAGATCGACGCCTTCGTGGACCCCGAGCGGGCCGCCCGGGTGCTCGACACCGCCCGCCAGGAATGCGAGATCCCGGCCCTGGCCGCCGACTACACCCTCGCCCTCGCCGCCGTACTGACCGAATGCGGCCGTGCCGATGAGGCCGTGTCCGTCCTGGACGAGACGGCCGCCCGGTTCGAGCGGAACCCGGGGGCCGGTTCGTGGCAGCTACGCCTGCGCCTGCACAAGGAGTTCACCTTCCGGCGCGGCCCGCTCTGGCAGGCGGCCACCGACCCGCTCGGTGACCTGGTCCTCGCCTCCCCGCACCGGGGGCTGGTGGGCCGGGAGGTCGCGGCGCTGCGAGCGGCCCGCGAGGTCGACGCGGGCCTGGACCGGGCCGCCGCGGTCCGGCACGCCCGGCAGGGACTGCCCCGGGGCACCGGACGGGTGCCCGGCTGCTCGGTCGGGCTGCTCTGGTACGCCTGCGGAGCGCTGCTGGCGGCGGGCGAAACGGCGGAGGCGTGGAGCCTGTGCGGCCGGGGCCGGCTGCACGCGGGCGCCCGGCCCAGCCGCTGGGAACACGTCCGGATGGAGCTGATCTGCGCCCGGATCCTGCGGGCCCGGGGGGACCTCGCCGCCGCCGAGGCCACCCTCGCCCCGGTGGCGGACCAGCTGCTGCCGGCCGCTGCCGGTGGGCTGCCCTCGGCGGTGGCCGTGGTGGCGGCCCTGGCCGAGGTGCGGGCCCTGCGCGGGGAACCCGCGGCGGCCCGCGCACTGCTCGCCGAGGCCCGGCTGGACGGCGGGCCGTTGCCCCGGCGCCGCGATTCCGCGTACGCGCTGATCGCGCGGGCCGCCGCGCACGAGGACACCGACCCCGCGCGGGCCACCGCCGACCTGCTCGCGGCGGGCCGCCTGCTGGAGGAAGCGGGGGTGCGCAACCCGGCCGTGCTGCCCTGGCGCTCCCGGGCCGCCCGGCTGCTCGTCCGGCAGGACCAACGGGCGCGTGCCGCCGCGCTCGCGGTGGCCGAGCTGGCCGTCGCCCGCCGCTGGGGCACCCCGGAGTGCGTCGGCACCGCGCTGCACGCCGTGGCCCTGACCGAGACCGGGCACCGGCGGACGGAACTGCTCGACGAGGCGGTCGCCCATCTCACCCGCACCCCGGCCGCCCTGGAACTCTGCCTGGCCCGTTTCGACCTGGGCACCGCCCTCGCGGGCCGGGGCGAGACCGACCGGGCCCTGGCCGAACTCGCGGGTGCGGCCGAACTCGCCCGCGCCTGCGGGGCCGGGGCGCTCCTGCACCGCGCCCGGGAGGCCGCCGGTCGACTCGTCGCGCCCGGCCGCCCGGACCCGGGCTCCGCCATCGCGCCGGCGCCCACCGGGGCCCCGTACCCCGGCCGCCGTGCCGCGACGGCCGCCGATGCGCCGACGGTCGCCCGCACCGACCCGCGGCTGAGCGGGCTCACCCCCCAGGAGCAGCGCATCGTCCATCTGGCGCGGGACGGGCACACCAACCGGGACATCGCGGGGCTGCTCTTCCTCGCGGTCCGTACGGTCGAGTTCCACCTCTCCGGCGCCTACCGCAAGCTGGGGATCCGCGGCCGCCGCCAGCTGTCCGAGGTCTTCGGCACCGGCTGACACCGGCTGAACGGTCGGCGGCTGGTCGAACCGGCCGTTCCAGCGCGCGCCGTGCCCTCAGCCCGTGCCCTCGGCCCAGCGGGCGCCGAGTCGCCGCCAGGCCGGTTCGGCGCCGTCGTCCGCCGCCACCACGTACCGCTCGAAGTCGGCCGTGGCCGAGGTCCCGTGCGCCGACTCCACGGCGCGCGCGGCCAGATGACACAGCAGTCCACGGTCCACCGGGGGCAGCCCGAGCCGGCCCAGCTGGAGGTAGAGCAGGTTCATCACCAACCGGAAGGAGGAGAACCACAGGTCTTCGGAGACGAAGTCGTGGTGGCCGTGTCCGGAGCGCAGCAGGGCGTGGAAGGCGCTCAGCTGTCGAGTGGGCATCCGAGGGGCCGCCGCCGCGCCCGCCATCGATACCTCTCCCGAGGCCAGCAACGGTCCGGCGAGGCGCTGGTGCTCCCGGACGGCCGCGGCCCATTCCCGTACGAACGCCGGCCCGTCCGCTCCCGGCCCGCCCGGTTCCGCGGTCAGGCACGCCTCCACCTGCCGCAGGCGCGCGCACAGGGCCGCTTCCTGTCGGAGGAACCGCTCCTCGAAGCGGGCCCGGTAGGCGTCCGGGTCGGCGGTGCGGGAGAGGAAGGCGTCCGCGTGCGAGCGGAGCGAGAGCACGCCCCTGGTGATCGGGGCACCACCGTCCTCGAAGGGGATCGACGCGGCGGCCACCGTGGCCCACATCAGATCCAGGGCCAGCACGGGCAGGGGGGCGGAACGCAGCTCCTCGTACATCCGGAAGGTGAGGTCGTTGGTGGCGGAGAGGAAGTCCGCCAGCAGTTCGCCGGCCCGCGGGGAGCCGAGCACCCGCTGCCGGTGGTCGTAGGGCCGTTCCACGACCGTGTTGTCCGCCTCCCAGGGCGACAGCGGCCCCTCCTCCATCTCCAGCTGCGCCAATCGCGCGTGGACGGGGGCCAGCGCGGCCCGGTCCGGTTCGGCGGTCGAGGGGTGGGCGCGCAGGTAACCGGTGACGACCGCCGTCACGGCGGGCCGTACCCGCTCCTCCCAGTCCGCCCGCCCGGTCCGGAAGTTGAGCCGCAGGTGCGGCCCGCGCAGCCAGTGCCGACCGAACCAGGCCCCCGCCACCCACGGCCGGACCTCCGCGAAGGCCGGCCGCAGCCCGCCCAGGACCAGCGCGGGCTGCGCGGCCCCGTCGTGGCAGTGGACGTGCAGGCTGTGCCAGGACGGTCCGGCGGGCCCGCTCATGCCGCGCCCCGCGCTTGCGGCAGCTCGGCCAGCACCCGCCCCACCAGGAACCGCAGCTGGTTCTCCTGCCACAGGGTCAGCCCGAGCCGGTTGTTCACCAAGTGGGCGCAGCGTAGGAGTACCAGCTCGGTGGCCGGGTGGTCGGTGCCGCCCAGATCCAGCGGACCGGCCAACGGGGAGGCGATCCAGTCGGCGGTGAACCCGCCGCTCTCCTCCAGCCGCCGCAGCTCCTCGCGCAGCCGGCGCACCGAGGAGAGCCAGTAGCCCCGGTGGTCGTTGCCCACCGGGTCGGCGGCCAGCTCCCAGGTCCGCAGGGCCCGGGCGTGCAGTTTCTCCCGCTGGGCCAAGAACCGCGGCTCCACGTCGGCCGCCTCCGGCCCGCTGCCGAAGGGGACCGGCGGCCCGCCCGCCCGGGACCACCGGTCGCGGATCTCGTCGCACAGCGCGAACACCCCCACGACCAGGTCGAAGGCGAGCAGCGCCCGTTGGTCCGTGGTCGCCCCGGCGCTCACCACCGACATCGCCAGTCGGCTCGACTCGCAGAAGTGCCGCTCCACCGCCGCGATGGCGGCGCCGTGACCGTAGTCGGCGTGCTCCCTGACGTACGGGGTGAACTCCACGGAGTTGTTGGGGCGGACCACGTCGTCATGGCCCTCCCGGCCCTCCAGCCCGGCCAGCCCCCGCGCCACGCCCGCGAACCGGGTCCGGTCGACCACGTCGGGGGAGGGCGACCCGGCGAGGAAGGCGCCGATCCGCTCCTCCATGGCGGCGCGGATCCCGGCACGGTCGGCGCGGCTCCGGGGGAGCAGCCGCACCCGTACGTGCGGTCCGCCCTCCCAGTACCGCAGGAAGAAGTGGGATCGGGCCAGGCCCCGCCGCTCCAGATCGGCCACCAGTGGCCGGACACAACGGGTCAGGAGCGCGTCCTGGTCGGCGTCGTAGAAGACGTGCGCGCACACCCAGTCCCCGGCCCGTGCGGCGGCAGGGTCCAGCGGGGCGGCGGTGTCGGGTCCGTCCGTCATGGTCATGATGTCCGTCCTTCGTTGATCTCGACGAGGTACTCGGTCACCCGGGGCCCGGCGCCGTCGTGGTCCGGCAACAGGCCGACGTCGGGCAGCGCCTCCTGGAGGAACACCATCTGCTCCGGCCCGGCCGCCAGCAGCCGCTCCAGCACCCCGACCAGCAGCAGGTTGGCGAAGTCCACGTAGACCGGCTTGCGGGACTTGACCCGCCACACCTCCCCGCTGACCACGGACCGGGGGTCCAGGGCGCGGACGAAGCAGCGTCGCGGAATGCCGTGTGCGGCCAGCCAGTCGGCGAGCCGGAGCAGCAGCCCCCGATCGCCCTCGCCCTTCGCCCGGGTCGGCACGCTCCCCGGCGGCAGCACCCACTGCCGTCGGCTCACGGTGGCGGAGCCCACCACGACCCGCGGCTGGGCCAGCACCTCGCCCGCCCGGCTCACCTCGTCGAGGGACGGATCGCCGAACATCCGGCGCCCCGGGATCAGCAGGTTGGACGTGGCGCCGAGGCTCTGCATCAACAGGCGCAGCGCGGGCGGCAGCCACAGCTCGGCGACGAGCCCCGGATGGACCGGGCGGATCTCCTCGGTGCGGCCCCGCGCGTGCAGGACCAGCAGGCCGCGTCCGGGATCGTGCCGCACCAACAGGTCCCCGAGGCGGATCCGCCGGTCGGCCGCGCTGTCGCTCGCTCCCTCGGGGCAGTCGATCTCCAGCGCCACGGCGGAGGCGCGCAGCCCCACGTTGCTGCCGAAGTGGCGGCGGGTGTCGGCGTGCACCACCCCCGGCGGGGGCGCGACGGTCTCCACCACCGTGTCCCGCAGGGCCCCGGCCCCGGCCCCGGCCCCGGCCTGGGTCAGCAGCCGCCGGATCCGGTCCCGGCCGCGCCCGTGCCCGGAGTTGACGGCGTTCACCACGAACCCGGGACCGTCCGGGCTATCCAACGGCTGGCCGTAGAAGGCCACCGAATCCGGCGCGCGCATCCACCCGGGTCCGCCGCCGGCCACCGCGAGCAGCCGGTCGGCGGCGATCCGAACGACCCCGTCGCCGTCCGGCCGGGCGGAGCCGACCACCTCGCACAGGGTGTCCCGGACGGCGGCCAGTTCGCGTATCCGCGGCAGCCGGTGGCGGTGCATGGCCCGGTAGCCGTGCACCCCCACCGAGAGCAGGGCGGACAGCTCCGGGTCGGACCGCAGCCAGTCCTGCACCATCCGGTGGAAGGCCAGGAAGGGTACGGCGCCCCCGGCCGCGATCCGTTCGGCGAACAGGTCGGCGAGCGCGATCCGGCCGGGCAGCGCCGGATCGAGCACGGCCCAGCAGCGGCGCAGGGCATCGAGGTCCCGCAGCACCGGCTGCCAGGCGGCCCGATCCGGTCCGGGGAAGGGGTGGGCCAGCAGGGCGTTCTCGATGAGGCTGTTCTTGGCGGGCAGCATCAGCCGGTCCGGCCCGAGCAGGTCCCGGATCCGCCGCAGACAGCCGTCCACGGTTTCCACGGCCCGCGGCCGGTCCGGCGGATCGGTCAGCCCCGGATACCCGGCCACCACCTCCGCGAGTACGCCGAGCTCGCGGTCGACCGCCACCAGATCCGGGCTGTCCGCCCCGGCCAGGAGCCCGCGCAGCGCGGCGACGTGGTCGGGGCACTGGTCGGCGAAGGGCCGCTCGACCTCCACCAGACCCAGTTCCACCAACCGTTCCAGATAGGCCGCCGCCTTCGCCGGGCCGTTCCCGGTGCGCTCGGCGATGGTCGAGACCGCCTCCCCGCGGGTGGGCCGGCCCTCACGGACCGCGGCCACGCACACGTCCACCGCGGCCGTCGCGCGCAGCGACCGCAGCGGCTCCTCGTCGTCCCGCGGCCCCAGGAACTCCCAGCGCTCCCCGACGAGCGCGGCGCTCGGGTTCAGCCGCAGCCGACGGCGACCCCGGAACTCCGGATGCCCCTCCAGAGCCCGCACGATCTGCTGGACCACCCACACGTTGGCCTCGGCCACCGTCACCACCGCGGGACCCGACCGGCGTGCCGGGACGCGGTCCCAGCTGCCCAGGCCGCTCACCGTGAAGGTGCTGAACGGGCTGGTCTTCCTCGTCACCCGGGCGAGATAGGTGACCAGCCGCAGGGCCAGGGACCGTCCCGGAGCCGGTTCGTTCGGGCGCGCCAGCCACTTGCGGACCTCCGCGAGGAGGACCGGACTGCTCAGCGCGAGCCCGTACTGGAAGCCCGGATCGGCCGCCGCCTTGCGCAGCAGAGCCCCTTGGGAACGCACCTGGTGGTCGATCAGTTCATCGAGCCCGGCGCGCGCGACGGGCAGCCCGGCCCGCAGCCGCCGCCACTCCTCCACCTCGGCGACCAGCGGATCCGACAGCAGGGCCCGCACCTCGGGATTCCACAGCCGGTCGGTGAGGGGGCGGCTGTTGTGGACGGCCCGCCGCAGGCCCACCAGGACCGGTCTGGCCGGTCCGGCCCGGCCGATCTCCTCGTGCAGCCGGTCCGACAGCCCCGCCGCCGTCCCCGCCAGCCGCGCTCCGGCGGTGCGTACGGCCTCCACCCGGTGCCACAGCTCGGGCGAGCACATGTCCTCCAGGACGGACACGGGCAGTCCACCGATCCGGACACCGAAGGTGTCCGGCGTCGAGAAGTCCTCGGTCACGGGGCGTCTCCAGTTCACGGGAACGGATGCGGATGGGGATTGGGCGCGGCCCCGCCCGGGGCGCGCGCCCCGGGCCGGATCGCCACCGGGGGCCGCGCCAGCCGGGGCAACCCGTGGGTACGGCGCGACCGGTGCCCGAAGGTCATCGGCAGCAGCCCCGGCACGATCACCTTCGCGCAGGCCAGAGCGCCCGCGCGGTGCTCGTCCGTGGTCTGGTCCACCACGATGACGTCCATCCCCCGGTCGGTGAAACGGGCCACCACCTCGGCCAGGTCGGCCCGGATGTCCGTGCCGCGCGGCCGGCAGTCGGCGCCGGCGAACGCCTCCGCCACCGGCACCCCGCCGCCGTCGAGGTCCCCGTCCTCCTCCAGCAGGAAGGAGAACCGGTCGAAGGCGGCCGGGTGGCAGTACAGCAGCGCGTGGTCGCGCATCTCGCGGACCAGCCCCGGATCGTCCACCATCGCGGCCGCGCGCCCCGCCCCGTCGCGGAACGCCGGCCGGCTGGAACCCAGGTTCGCGGCCAGCTCCAACAGTCCGTTGAGGAGCGCCCGTTCGTGGTTCACATGGGCGCCGGCGGCGCAGACCGCCGCTGGTTCCCCGAGCCAGCGGCGCCCCGGCGGGCGGACCGCCATCATCCACACCGAGGCGAGACCGTGCTCGGCGGTCGTGGCGAAGGCCAGCACCCGGTGCCCGCTCTCCTGCCGGATCCGCTCCACGAGCACCCCGATCCGGGGATCGGCTACCGTGCGGAGATCGATCCTGGGCACCGGGACCCTCCCGTACCAGGTCAGCAGGAAGGCGTCCCGTTCGGCGAGCTCGATCAGCCCGTACAGGGCAGCCTCCTCCAGACAGCCGCCCAGGGCGCACCCGTTGGACACCTCGTAGGCCAACGGCACGGCCGTCGGGCTGCTGTGCCGGGTCCGGTAGTAGGCGTAGTCCTCCGGCACGAGGACCGGCCCGTTGCGGGCGAAGGAGTGCCCCCATACCCAGTTCAGCGGAAGGTCCGGCCGGAACGGCGGATAGGGGAAGTCCGGCTCGGCGTACCGCTCGGCCGGGTACAGCCCCAAGTCCGGTGGGTACAGGGCCCGATCGGCCAGCTCCGCCCACCCTCCCCGCACCGTGGTGCGGTGCCCGCCGGGCCGGGCTCCGCCCCAGCGCTCCAGCGCCTCCGCGAGCGCGGTGCGGGCGCAGGAACCGAAGTCCAGATCACGTCCGAACCCGGCCTCCTCCTCCAGCCCGGGCAGCCGCACCGGGGCCGAGACCATGGGGTACGGGTAGTCGGTGCGCACGTCGAGCTGACGGATCAGCCCGGTGCGCCCGTCCACGTACCGGGAGACCAGCCCGTCCCACCCGGCCCGCAGGTCACGGACCCGGAGTACGTCCCGGTCCGGTTTGGGCCGCGGGACCTCCATCAGCACCGGCGGCCGGTCCGGCGGCAGCCCTCCGCAGCGGGCGCAGTCCGGCACCGGCAGGAAGGGGTGCCGGCCGACGGCCATGGTGGTCAGGGACAGGAAGACCAGCGCCCGGTCGGTGATCCGGCCCGCCGACGCGGCGACCTCCGCTGCCACCAACTCCGCCGCGAGCAGGCAGGCCCAGGGTGTGAGGACCGGCGAGGGCCGGGCGGCGAGCCGACCGCCGTGCGCGCGCAGCAGGGCGGCGCGGGGACTGTCCGCCCCCAGGGCCCGCTGCCGCCGGGTGCGGGCACACGCCGCGCACCCGGTCCGGCCCGGCACGGTGGTCGGACCGATCACCAGGACACCCAGCTCGACCCGTAGCGGCAGCCAGCGCACGTCGGGCCGCGGCGGCCCGGTCGCCGTCGTCCAGCCGTCGTCGGCGCTGACCACCACCTCGCAGTCCTGGTCCCCAGGGGCCACCACCCGGTGATCGCGGGCCAGGGCCGCCCGGACCGCCGAGGCGAGCAGCCCCTCACCGGCCACGGCGACGACGGGCCGGGCGGTGCCCGGGGCGGGCACGGCCCTCGCGGCGTTGGTCACCGTCACGTCCTCACATCCTGTTCGTTCGCGTGGGCGCCGGGTCCGGCGGGCAGGTGCCCGCCGGACCCGGCATCGGCCCGCGGCCGGTATCAGCAGCAGCAGCAGGAACAGCAGCTGGCCGGGGTACCGGTGGAGGTGCAGTTCGACGCACCGATCTCGACCATGGCGTGACCGACGTTCACGGTCTCCAGGCCGGCTCCGGGCGAGGTGGGCAGGACGTCCAGTTCATCGACGCTGAGGTCATCCAGGTCGAGGACGAGGTCGTTGCGCATCGTTGATCCCCTTTCTCGGTGGAACGGGTGAGGAAGCGACCTTCGAACGGTCGCTCCACGCATCCTGCGACCCGGGCACCGGCCCCGTCTCCACGGTCGGACCACAGGTCCGACCGCGGACCGGCCGTCCCCGACCACGGGTCCGACCCGTAGGTCGGCGTGGCGGTGGCTGTCCCCGGGGCTCCTCACCAGGTCAGCGGCGGCTCGTACTGGGCCGTGGGCCGACGGCGGCCCAGGACGACGGTGAACACCGGCACCCGGGCCGCGTCCATCCCGAGCGCCCACCGCACCACGGCGTCGTCGCAGCCGTTGGTGATCCGAGCGGACAGCCCGGCCGCCGCCGCGAACACGGCGATCCGTTGTGCCACGATCCCCGCCTCCTGGTGCAGCACCCGGTACCCGCGCGCCCCGAACCACCGCTCCCCGGCCAGCCGGTCGGCGGTCAGGAACACCACCGCCCCGGCCTTCGCCGAGTTGACCGCCGGGGTCCGGTCGCACAACATGGCGACGACCTCACGCCCGTCCCCGTCCCCGTCCATCGCCCGCACCAGGGAAGCAGCCCCCGGCGGGCCCGCGAGCCGGTACCACCCCGGTGCGATCCCGGCCGTGTCGACCACCAGGACGTGCGCGTCCACCAGCGGCGGACACGCCGGGCCGGTGTGATCGCCGGGCACCGGCTCCAGCACGTACCGCAGGGCCGCGACCAGGTCGGCCCCGTCCGGCGGCGGGGCGGCGGGCAGGAACATCCGGCCCCCGGAGTCCCGGACCCGCAGCGCCGCGGCCAACTCCAGCCGACCGGGCTCCGCCCCGGCCCCGGTCGGCAGGGTCCCGGTCGGCAGGGTCCCGGTCGGCAGGGTCCCGGTCGTCCGAGTCCCGGCCGGTCCGGGGGGCGGCAGCAGGAAGTCGGCCGGATCGACCGGTGCGCCGGGCCCCGGCATCCGGGCGGCGAGGTCCAGGGCGGTCAGCCCGGCCCAGGCGCCCGCGTCCGCGGAGTCGGGCGCCAGGTGCACCGGTCGGATCCGCGGCACGCCGTCGCCCGGCCCCGGCAGCCCTCCGGTCTCCGTTGCCCCGTCCGGCTCGGGCACCCCGCCGTCCGCCTCCGGCACCCCCTCCGTTCCCGGAGGACCGGCCGCCCCCACCGGTGGTCCCGTCCAGGGGTCCGCCGCCCCGAGGTCGACCAGGGCGAAAGCCGTCTCCTCCACGCCGTCCAGCCCCAGCGCCCGGTTGACCGTCGCGTCGTCGAACCGGTGGTGCACCCGCCCGGGCAACCCGAGCGCACCGGCCACCAGCAGGGCGTTCCCCACCACCATCCCGGCTTCCTGCGCACACAGCCGGTAGGCGTAGTCGCGGTACCGGAACGCGCTCTTACGGAACCAGGCCGAGGCGACCAGCAACCCGGTCCCCGCGCCCGCCCCCGTCGCGGTCCGCACCTGTGGGGGCACCCCGCCCAGCCGCAGCAGCGTCAGGGCGTGGTGGCCCGGGTCGTAGTGGTAACACCCGGCGGGCAGGCCGTCCACCGGCCGCGCCAGCCAGAGGTAGAGCTCCACGGGGTGGAAGCAGCGCGCCGAGGCCACCATCCGGTGGTACGGCCACACCGCGTGCGGGCCCAACTCGATGCGCCCCAGCCCGTAGGTCCAGTACAGCAGTGTCGACAGGGACCGCCCGTCCAGCGCGTCCCGCCGCGGGACCGCCGACCGGTGAGCGGCGCGGAAGGAACCGAGGGACCACCGCGCGTCCCCGATCCGCCGCGCCGGCTCCGGGAGGACGTACCGGGGCGACCCCCGGTACGTTTTGACCGGCAGCGGATCGTCCGGGCCGCCCTCCTCGCCGTGCCCTTCGGCGAACAGGTCCCGCACCCCCTCGAAGGTCCGCCACCAGAACCGTAGACCGGGCGAACCGCGCAGGTCCCCGACGGAGCTACGCATCGCCGCGTTCCCCTGCCCCGTCGCCGGCCGGCACCACCCGCACCACGAAGGGCAGCAGCCCGGCCACCACCGGATCGTGGTCGAGCGGAACGACCAACGGGCGCACCCCCCGGGCCCGCAGCGCCCCGAGCATCGCCTCCGCCGTCGCCCCCGCCGGGGCCCGCAGCGGCCTGCCGGTCCCCGGGCCCATGGCCACACACGGGCCCGGCGGGACCGGCGCGTACCCGGGCTCGCCCGTGATGACGGACTGACGGTCCAGCAGGACCGCGCGCAGCCCGTCCTCCACCGCATCCGGCCCACAGGTCACCGCGACCGTCCGCCCGTCCTGCCACCAGGCCAGGACGGGCACCCCCAGGGCCCCGCCGATGTCCGCCACCGTCGGCGTCCCCCGCGCCGCCCGCAGCAGGTCCCACAGCCGGGTCGCCCGGGGCGACAGCGCCCGCACCCCGACCGTCACCGGCCGGGGCGCCACCGCCCCGGCCGCCGCATCGGCCAGAGCCGTCCGCGCACACTGCCCGCCGAGCCCCGCCGTCACGGCCGCGTCCCAGTCCGTTCCCGCGCCCACCCCCGTCTCGTCGGCCGCCGTGAACACCCGATCAGCGGCCACCTCCGCCGCCTGCTCGGCGGCCGGATCCCAGCCCCACAGGGTGCCGCCGGGCCCGTACCGGCGGGTGTCCGGCCGATGCGCCGCGTACCGGGCGAGCCCGCGCAGCGCCGCGTCCCGGCGGGCCTCGGCGAAGTCGAGGCCCACCCCGTACACGGGCCCGGCGTCCTCGGTGTGTGCGAGGGCCTTCGCCACATGGAGCGGAATCTGGGTGAACTCCCCCTCCTCCAGGACGCGCAGCACCCCCACGTACGGGTCGAAGCACCGGGCGGCTCGTCGCGAGAATTCCTCCCCGGTCACCGGGGCCCCGGCGCGGAGTTCCCCGATCCGCCGGGTGAACTCCTCGCGGCCCTCGGGCCGGACGGGCCGGGCCGCGGGATGGGGCAGCACCGTGTGGGTGGAGGTGCGCAGGGTCTCCAGATCGATCCGGGTCAGCTCACCAACGGCCTTCGCGTCCTGGTCCGGGGCGTCAACGTCCTTCGGCGCCGTGGTGATCCCGGTCAGCGTGACGAAGGCGGCGAGCCCGAGGTGGGAGGCGACCACCGCGGCGGCCGGACCCGTCAGGAACGCGTTCTCCCGGAACGGGCCGCGTGCGTCGAGCCGTTGCCACGCCGACCGCCAGCCGTCGCCGACCGGCCCGAGCCAGGCGACGTCGTCGAGGACCAGCCCCTGCACCAGCGCCGTGTCGGTGCCCCGACACAGCCGGTCCAGCAGCAACGCCCGTTCCACCGCGTCGCCCTCGCCGACGTGCAGCACCGCACCCGCCCCGTCGACCAGGTCCTCCGGCCGGGTCCGCCCCAGGTCGGTCAGGAGGAGCTCCTGGTCCGGATCGCGGTCCGTCGCCTCCGCCACCAGCTCCGTCAGCCGCCCGATGTCGGTGGGCCGCTCCGGCGCGAGCGCCGCCCGTACTCGCCGCACCCCGGACCGCAGCACCGAGGAGACCAGCGCGACGAACACCCGGCCCGCGCCCACCACTACGACATCGGCCCGCCGATAGGTCTCGAACCGGTGCGCGGCGCTGTCGCCGTGGTATTCGACGAACGCGATCTCGGACGCGTACGTCGCGCACTCGCGCGGGGTCAGCCCGTGCGGCAGGTCCGCACCGGCGTCGACCAGACACCCGGCGGTGTGCAGCTGCCCCACCAGGGCGCGCACCGCCTCGCGCTTCTCCGCGGGCAACCCCCCTACCAGTGCATCGAGTTCGACCGTACCGTCGAGGTGCGGGGCCACCCGGTCCAGCCAGCGGTAGGCGGACGGGCCGCGCAGGGCCAGATCCGCGCCGGCGCCGAAGACGTGGACTCCGTCAACGGTCGGCACGTACAACACATCGGACTTCAATCGGGGGCGCATCGTCCGCCTTCGGGTCGCAGGTCCGCCACTCGCCCCTCGCGAGGGGCGGGAGTGGAGCGGCGGTCGGGTCCCACCCGAGTATCGGCAGCGGACGCGCCCCCGTCCCCACGGCCGACCCACAGGTCCCACCACAGGATTTCCCGCAGGGTCCGCAGGGTCCGCAGGTCGCCGGGCCGGCCGAATCACCCGCTCCGCCGGAGCTGACGAACATCCCCGCGCGCTGGAGATAGGTGAACGTGAGCGTGAACGGGTGGAAGAGCGCGCGCTCCGGGGTAGGAGGTCCGCTGACCACCGAAGGGGAGGCAGAAGTGGGCGATTGGATCCCGCGCGTGGAGTGGGTGAAGACGCAGCCGCAGGCGCTCGTCGCGTCGTGCATCATGCTGCTGGACGACCAGGACCGGATGCTCCTCCTGCGGTACGGTCCCGGCCAGGCGGAAGCCAGTGGGGCGTGGTGGCTGCCGGGTGGCATGGTCGACGAGGGCGAGAACCCCTGGCCGGCGGCCCGCCGGGAGATGGGCGAGGAGACCGGCATCGCGTTGGGCGCGCAACCTTGCCTCATCGGCATCGACCACAGGGCCGACGTCCTGGGCACCGGCCCCGTCGTGGACTACTTCTTCGCGGCGCGGCGCGCCGCCGGCCAGCGGATCCGGCTCAGCCTCGAACACGACCGGTACGCCTTCCACCACCCCGTGGACCTTCCGGACCGTCTGGCGGCGCACCACCGGACGCTCATCGCACTGCACGCCGCAGCCTTGGCGGGCCGCACCGTGTACTTGCAGGAGGGGCTGCCCGTATGAGCCACGTTCCTCAGGTCGCGACCGAACCGGAGCCTACGTGGCGTCTGATGCGCGGTCCCCGGCTCGTCGGTGATCTGTACCAATACGCGATCGACATGCCCTGGTTCGTCTGCCGGTTCGTTCCCGGACCTGGCTGGCCGGAGATCCGCGGGTTGTACGAGGCCTTCGCCCAGTGGCAGGACCGGCGCGAGCCGGACCCCGAGGGGATCAGGTTCGTCGAGTTGGTGGGCCCGATCGCCGACCTCGGCCTGGAGCTCTGGGATCCGCAGGACGGCACCCGCATGCCGGTCTTCCGGCGCGCCATCGTGTGGGTCCGCGACGGCACTGCGCGCGTTCGCTGCTGAAGGCGCGGTGTGATGAGGGGGGCTTTCGGAGGTGAAGGCGACGGCCTGGATGCGGGCGACGGCGTTCCGCGGGCCAACACTCCTTCGCGTGCACGCCTCCCGATGTTCGTCATCTCCCTGGCCCGCTGACCCGCCCACCGGCCATGGTCCGGTCGGGAATCTGTGCACGGGCAACAACTGGTCTGTTGATGAAGTGATTTGGTGTGGGAAGCGATGCTGATTCGATAGCGCAGAACCCTGTGAAGGTGACGTAAAAGTGGTGTAGACCTTACGGCCAGTACGGAGCGGAGAAGGGTGAGGCGTGAGGGTGAAGCATCGTTGGCTGCGGGCGTCCGCGACCAGTTCCTTGGCAGTGGTGCTGCTGGCCGGCTGCGGCATGGTGTCCGACCCCGGGGCGGCCGAGGTGGTGCTCCGCGTCGTGGCCGCCGACTACGGCGATGGCCCGGCCAACTCCTCCGAGCCGTACTGGAAGGAGCTGGCGTCCAGCTTCGAGCAGGCGCATTCCCACGTGCGGGTGGAGGTGACGGTCCTCTCCTGGAACGACGTGGACGCCAAGGTCGCAGAGATGGTCAAGGCGGGCCACCCGCCCGACATCGCGCAGATCGGCGCCTACGCCGACTACGCGGCCGCCGGGAAGCTGTATGTGGCCGACGACCTCCTGTCGCTGCGTACGGAATCCGATCTGCTCGCGCCGCTCGCGGAAGCGGGCAGGGTCCGGGGCGATCAGTACGGTCTGCCGTTCGTGGCCTCGACCCGGCTGATGTTCTACAACACGAAGCTCTTGGAGAGCGCGGGCGTCATTGCCAAAGGCGCGTCGTGGCAGCCTCGGAGCTGGGCCGACCTCACGGCGGCGGCGAAGAAGCTCAAGAGCGACGGGGTGCGTACCCCGATCGCGTTGCCCCTGGGGCCGGAGGAAGCGCAGGCCGAGTCGATGCAATGGATGCTCGCCGGCGGTGGCGGTATCACGAACGACTCCGGGAACTACGTCATCGACTCGACCGCGAACGTGAACACCTTCGAGTTCCTACGGGACGACCTGGTGGGCGCTGGACTGACCGGCCCGGACGAACCGGGAAGGCTCGACCGCCAGAAGGCCTTCGACGCCTTTACGCGCGGCGAGGTCGGGATCCTCAACGGTCACCCCACCCTGGTGAAGCAGGCCGCCGGGAAGGGCATCAAGTTGGGGATGGTCGCGCTGCCCACGGCGAACGGGTCGGAGCCGCAGGCGATGGGCGTCGCGGACTGGCTCATGGCCTTCAGGAACGGGCACCCGCGGGAAGCCGGGAAGTTCCTCGACTACCTGTATGAGGAGAAGAACGTCACCGCCTTCACCTCGAAGTACGGACTGCTGCCGGTGACGACGAGCGGCTACCAGCGGATGCTCGACTCCGGCGATCCCGGGACCGCACCGCTCAAGGTGTTCCTGAACGCCCTGCCGACCTCACGGCTGTACCCGGTGGGCAAGAAGTCCTGGGCCGGGGTGAACGCCGACGTGAAGAAGAAGATCGGCGCAGCCGTGCTGCCGGGCGCACGGCCGGCGAAGGTGCTGGAAGAAATCGCCGAGGGCGCCCGGAAGGCGGGCGACTAGAGATCTGACCACCGCCGGGGGCCGTCCGGGGTGAGCTGTGCCACGTGGTCGGTCCGCCGATCGGTGTGCGGGTGGCCCTGCTGGACTCGAAATGGTAGGGCGGGGTCAGGCCGTGAGCGTGCGTCAAGAAGTGCAGGTCACGGGCCGATAACGGGGCGCGGTGGGGGATGCGGGGGCGGTGGCGGGGCGTCGCGTGGAGCGGTTTCGGCTCGATGTTGTCTCAGTTGTGGCGGATTCCATACGATTTGAGGGAGCCTCGAAGCCGCTGGTAGAGCTGGCCGCATGATCAAAACGATTCGAAAGCCTCGCCATGCCAAGCCCCGTACCCGCACCTCCTCGACGCGCGTCGGTGTGCTCGGGGGCGTCCTGGGGACCCTCGCGTTGGCCGCTACCGCCACCCCGGCCTCGGCCCACCAGGCGGATTCGGGCCCGACGGGCGCGAGTGGGCAGATACCGTCCTCCCGACCCGATGCCACTCCCTCCTCCGGGAGCTCCGACAGCTCCGACAGCTCGGATCCGGACAGCGTGACGGGAGCCGCGGCGAAGGTCGTGGCCTTCGCTCGGGCCCAGGTCGGCAAGGGGTACGTGATGGGCGGGACGGGCCCGAACGCGTACGACTGCTCCGGCCTGACCCAAGCCGCCTACCGTCAGGCGGGCGTCGAACTCCCGCGCGTCTCCCAGGATCAGTCCGCGAGCGGCCGGGACGTCAGTCTGTCGGACCTGCGACCGGGCGACCTCCTCTACTGGGGCTCCAAGGGCGCCGCCACCCACGTGGCCGTCTACCTCGGGAACGGCACTTACGTCGGCGCGCAGAACTCCCGCGTCGGTGTCGTCGAGCGCAGCCTCGACTGGTCCAGCCCCTCAGGTGCCGTCCGCGTCGTGTGACGACCCGCGACGGCCGGTCCGGGAACCGACCGGTCCGGGAGCCGACCGGTCCGGCAGATCGGTCAGCGTTCGCCGGGCGGGCGTCCGGCGAAGAAGTCGATCAGGTCCTGGGGCGTGGGGTTGTGCGCGACCACGGCGGCGGCCCTTGCGCTGCGGGGGAACAGCGCTTGCTCGTATGCGGTGAGGGCCGCCTCCAGGTCGTCGGGGTGTGCGGCAAGGGCCTGGCCGAGTTCGGCGCCGTCCTGCATGGCCAGGTTGGCGCCTTCGCCGTCCGGGGCCGAGAAGTGGGCGGCGTCGCCGAGCAGGGTCACTCCCGGTACGCGGCTCCAGCGGTGCCCGATCGGCAAGGCGTGCAGCGGGCGCAGGACCGGTGCGGTCTCGCCCGCGGCGATCAGAGGGGTGAGCTCCGGTGCCCAGCCCTCGAATTCCTCCGCGATCCGCGCGGCTGCCGCGGTGGCATCGGTGAAGTCGATGGTGGTGAACCAGTCCAGGGGCCTGGCCAGTGTGAGATGGGCGTGGAGGGTCCCGCCCTTCTCCCGGTGGGCGACGAACCACTTGCCCCGCTCGTCCCGGTCGAGCGCGCAGAGTGTTCCGCCGCCGACCGCCTTCGCGGTGGCCGGGTGTCGGGTGTCGGCGTCGTACAGGCGGGTTTCGACGAAGGATCGGCCGATGTATGCGGGCGTGGCGTCGGAGAGCAGCGGTCGGACTCGCGACCAGGCGCCGTCCGCGCCGACCAGCAGGTTCGTGACGGTGCTGGTGCCGCCCGTGAAGGTCACCTCGTAGCGACCCTCGGCGAGGCGGTGGACGCCGGTCGCCTTGTGGCCCCATCGGACGGTCCCGGCGGGGAGCGCGTCGAGCAGGATCTGTCGCAGCTCCCCGCGCTGTACCTCGGGGTTCCTGCCCGTGCCGTCGTCGACCTGGTGGAACAGCACGGTCCCGTACCGGTCGAGGAGCCGTGTCTCCTGGCGGCCCTCCAGGACTATGCCGCGGAACTCGTCCATCAGGTCGGCCGCCTTGAGCGCGCGTTGACCGTTGTGTTCGTGGATGTCGAGCATCCCGCCCTGCGCACGCGCCGTGGGGGAGGGATCCGCCTCGTAGACCGCGACCGGGATGCCGTGGAGGCTCAGGACGCGGGCCAGTACGAGGCCGCCGAGCCCTGCGCCGATGACCGTGACGGAAGTCTGCATGGCTCGGATGGGTGACATGGGTGACATGGGTGACATGGGTCGCAGGGTGTGCATGAGTCTCCTCGGCTGCCGCGCACCTGCCGAGGGTGTCCCGGCAGGTGCGCGGCAGGCGCTCTGGAAGGGTGGATTGCGCGTTCCCCGTCGTCGAACGGCCCAGGGAATCCGCTCAGATGGCCACGACTCGCCGTCCTCGTGTGTGGCCTGCCTGGCTGTCGATGTGTGCGGCCGCGGCTTCGGCGAGCGGGTAGGACTTCTCCACGGGGATGTGGAGCTTCCCCCTGGAGATGAGGTCGACGGCTTCGGCGAGCGCGTCCTGCACGCTTCCCGCCGTTCCGGAGAAGCGGACACCCAGCTGCGGTGCGTCGAGGTCGGCGGTCGAGATCACCTTGCGCGGGTCACCGGTCAGCTCGACGAGTTCGCGGATCACGCCCGAGCCGGCCAGGTCGAGTGCCGCGTCGACGGCGCCGAGTCGCCTCACCCGATCGACCCAGCCGTCGCCGTACGTCGTGGCCAGCGCGCCCAGGCTCCGCAGATAGTCCTGATTCGCGGCGCCGCCCGTGCCGATCACTTGGACGCCGCGCTCACGTGCGATCTGCAGCACCGCTGAGCCGACGCCCCCGGACGCGCCGCTCACCAGCAGCGTCTGGCCGGGGCGCACACCCGTCTCGGCGATGACGCGCAGGGCGGTCTCCACCACAGAGGGATATCCCGCCGCCTCCTCGAACGTCAGGTCGTCGGGCATCCGGGCCCAGACCCCGAGGACGGCGAACTCGGCGTAGGTGCTCGCCCCTTCACCGAACACGTGGTCGCCGATCTCGACCCCTTCGACCCCCTCGCCGATCTCGTCCACCACGCCCGCCGCGTCCAGGCCGACCCCGGAGGGCAGTTGGACCGGACGGGGACCCAGGGCCTGGCCCTCGCGGAGCCTCCAGTCGACGGGGTTCACGCCCGCCGCGCGTACGGCGATGCGTATCCGGCCGGGGCCCGCGTGGGGCTCCTCGGCATCTATGAGGTGCAGGACGTCGGGACCGCCGAACTCGGCGAAGCTCACCTTCTTCATGGCGTCGACCGTAACACTAACCGTTAGTATTTAGGGATCGTTATGAATATGCCCCTGTTAGTATCAAGCCATGACCGTGCCGACCGGACGCCGTGAACGCAAGAAGGCCGCGACCCGCCAGAAGATCGCCGACACCGCCCTACGGCTCTTCCTGGAGCGCGGGTACGACGCGGTGGGCATCCGTGACGTGGCCGCCGAGGCCGACGTCGCCGTGACCACGCTCTTCTACCACTTCACCTCGAAGGAGGCGCTGGTCTTCGAGCAGGACGAGAACTTCGAGCAGCGCCTCACGCGCGCGGTCACGGACAGAGTCCCTGCGGAACCGCTCATGCCGGCACTGCGCCAGGAGATCCGGGCCATGGTGCAGCACTGCACGGCGGACGGCGCAGCCCCGATCTACCGCATGATCGACGAGTCACGTGCCCTGCGCGAGTACGAGGACTCGATGCGCCTGCGGCACGCGGAAGCCCTGGCCGCGGCCATGGCCGCGGACTCCGCACTGGCAGCGACACCGACAGCCTGTCGGGCCATCGCACGCTTCGTGATCGACGCCTACGCGCTGGGCCGCGAAGCGGCCGATCCGGACGCCGCGGTGGACGAGATCTTCGAGATGATCGAAGCGGCCTGGGAAACCACCCGCTCCTCCCGGCGCGGGTGAGGGTTGTGGCCGGGTGCGAGTGCGGCTGGCCGTGCGTCCGGCCCGCAGAGTCCGGTCGGTCGCGGCGAGTCCGGTCGGCCGTGGTGGCGGAGGGCTATGTGGGGTGGGGCCGGGACCCGTGCCGCGAGGTCGCGGCCGTCTCGATCTGGCTCACGGTCGGCCCGGTTGTCCGGCAGAGCGCTTCGATCGTGAGCCCCAACGGGTGTTGGTGCATCGCTTCGTCGATGTGCCGCTGGGGCCGGTCGGGGGGCGGTGCGGAGGCCGTGGCGCCGACCGGCGGGATCGGGTCGCTGTCGTCGGGGGTGTAGCGGACCGTGAACAGCTGCTGGGTTTCGGTGAGTTGCAGCAACCGTGCGACGGGGCGGCTCACAACCGTCAGCACCAGGGTCTTGTCGGTCGCGGCCGCCAGGCGGTTCAGGTCCAACAGGACGTTCAGTCCAGAGCTGTCGCAGAAGGTGACGGAGGAGAGGTCGAGGTCGAGACCTGTACGGCTGGACGTCAGGGCCGTGGTGAGGTCCTCGCCCAGGCCGGGCGAGTCGTCCATGTCGATTTCTCCGCGCACGCGGGCGAGGATCCGTCGGGGGCCGGGCTCGAAAGTCACTGCGACGGTGGAGGGGCGCAGGGTGGCGCCGGTGCTGTCCTCGGGAGGAGCGGGCTCGCGGTCGAAGTGGTCGGTCATGGCCTTCTCCCTTTCAAAGCCATGTGAAGCGGGTCATGCGTTTCGTCCGGCGCCTTCCAGATCAGTGACGATCCAGATCGGTGACGATGGCCTGGGCGGCGCGCTCGGTCACGTGACAGGCGGAGGCGACGTCCCCAGACGGATTTCCGGGTCGCGAGGGATCATGGCGAGGATCCGGGCGTGGTGGGTGATGAACGTCCAGCTGGGCCGAGGTTCGACCGGTTCCATGCCCGAATTATACGACTTGTCGTTCCGGTTTCGCCAGACCTGAATGACGAACCGGAGCCTCGGAACGAACGCGGAACGACCTCGGAACGAACCCTGCCGTGGTCCGTCGTGGTTCCGACCGTAGAGATCGAGCAGGAACCCGGCACCGTCCCGCCCACACTTGTTCAGGACCTGCCCGGTGGTGCGTCCGGCCCGGCCGCGGCGTCCACCCCGTCGACGTCCAGGCAGGCGTGTACCCGCTTCCCGCCGTTGGCGGCCGGTGTGACGGTCACGGCACGGGCCACGCGGTGGATCAGGATCAAGCCCCAGCCGCCGGTGCCGCCCATGTGGGGCGGCCGGACCTCGGGCGGGGCGGGGCTGGTGTCCGTGACGTCGATGTCCAGAAGACCCTCGTGCAGGAGGAGGTCGAGGCTGCACGGGCCGGTGGTGTGCCGCACCGCATTGCTCACGAGCTCCGTGACGACGAGAGCGGCATCGCCCTCGGTCACCGTGGAAACCCTCTCCCCGTGATCCTTCGCCTCGTGGAGGAAATGCGCAGTGGCATCTCGGGCGCGGGCGGCCGCGTGGATGCCGATCGGCAGGTCCAGGTGCTGCTGCCGTCGCTCTGTCGCATGGGAAGGGGGCATCGGGAGGTGTCCGTATCGTCGTGGTGTCGGGCTCTCTCCTACTTGAGTAGGCGCCTGCCCGGGCGGCGCGGTCCCATACCCGTATGCGCACGACCGCTGCCGATGAAGGGACGGAGGGCGGGGTCAGCCAGCTGCCCGATGCTGGTGGCCGTCATCGTCGCCGTCCGGTGCCCGGGTCGTCGGTGCACGCGATGCACTCCACGTCGAGTTGATCGGCGAGCTGGTTCATGGCGCCCGCCGCCTCGTCGACGGTTCTGGGTTCGCCCTGCGCGTCCTCGGCTCCGGCCGGGGCCAACAGGTCTCCGGCCAGGGTGCGCAGGAGGGCGGTCACCTGGGCAGCCGGGATCAGTAGTTGCCCGTCGGTGGCCGGGATCAGCGAGATCGCCACCGAGATCATGACGGTGCTCCCTCGTCGCCCAGCCTCGGTCCCGGCGCCGGGCGGGCGCCCGTCCGGTCGCGGGGTCTGTCTCCGGCATCGGTTCCCGCGGACGCGGCGCAGAGGTGTTCCATGGCCCGCCGGACCTCATCGAAGTGGCGCCACGGTTTGCCGCTCGCCTTGGGGTGGATCCGGTCCCGATCGGTGTCGCTCATGGTGCCTCCGTGCGGTACGGACGTGACGAGCGCGTGACCGGGGCTGGCCGAAATCGAGCGGTGCCCGGTGAGGTCACGCGACAGCTGCTCGGGCGGGGCTGAGCGGCCACGTCCTGTGACGTGCGCGTGTTCGACGACGTGCTGTGGCGGACGTCTACCCCGCAACGGTCGACCTACCCGCCGGCACGGGGACGCCGGCGACTGGTGGGACGAGCGGACCGGGGACGTCGGAGGTCGCTGGCCGATCCGGCCGCGTACGGCGAGTGGGTCGTGGGACCCCGGTCGGCCGAGCTCGTCGGGCGGTCCGCTCATCGGACCCTTCCGGACGCCGCCCGGAGCCGCCGCGGCGGGGGCCGATCCGGGCGAGGGCGTCGCTCAGGCGGGGCGGAGCGCGCTGTGGCCGCGGTCCCAGGCCGTGCGGATGTGGGCGGCGAGGTGGTCCTCCAGTAGCTGGGTTGCCGCGCAGCCGAAGGCGACGTCGGGCTCCAGCCCCGGTTCGTCGGCGAGGAGTCCGCCGATGACCTCGTGCCGTACGACTTGTTCGTGGACGGCGTCCGCTTCGACGTGCTCGGTGTAGAAGTGTTCGGCGGCCGGACCGGCGCCGCACCTGCGCATCGCGGCGGCGAGCCGGCGCGAACCGGGGGAGGAGGTCACTTCGACGCACGCGAAGTGACCGATCAGGGCTCCGCGCAGGGCCCGGTGCAGGCCCAGGAGCGACATCAGGTTCACGGTGGCCAGCGCGGGGGCGGGGGCCCGGTCGAGGTAGTGGCCGTAGGCGGGGTCCAGGCCCAGGTCGGTCATGAGGTCGGCGAAGAGCCGGGCGTGGATGCGGTCGGGGTGGCCCGCTCCGAACTCGTCGTACTCGATGGCGACCATCGCGGCCTTGGCCCGGCCGGTGAGCCGGGGGATCACCCAGGCGTGCGGGTCCGCCTCCTTCAGGTGGTAGAGGGAGCGCAGGGCCGCGTACTCGCGCAGTTGCCACAGCTCACCTTCGACGTGCAGGCGGTGGCTGAGGCTGTCGCCCAGGTCGACGGGTTCGACGAGCAGGGGGGCGAACGCCGCCGCCACGGACCGCGGCGCGTCTGCCGTACCCGCTTTGAGGGCATGGAGGAAGCGGTCCTCCAGAGCCCGGCGCATCCGTAGCAGCCCGGGATCCCATTCGAGCGCCTCGTCGACCCCCGCGAACCCGCGGTAGTGCAGCTCGTACAGCAAGTAGAGGGCGAGTTGGAGGTCCTCCCCCCACGGATCGGCCCGCAGGGCGGAGCCGGGAGCCCACGCGGGGGGTCGCCCGGTACGCAGGGCACGCACCACCGCGTTGGAGAGTTCGCCGCGGCCCTGTACGAGGGCGGGCGCGGACGCCGACCCCGTGATGGCGGTGGCTCCGGAGGGTGGCGTCATGACGCGCTCCTGCCTTCGAGTGTGCCCTGGGGTGTGCCTTCGGCTGGCGTGGACCTCTGTTCGCGGGCCCGGTGGCTCGTATCGCACCACGGGTAGGTACGGCTGCGACGGCAGGTGCACACGGCGACCATGAACCGGTCCGAGCGGGCCGTCGTGCCGTCCGCCATCACGATCTCGACCGGCCCCTCCACGAGTACGGGGCCCGAGGGCTCCACGCGGACCCGCCGAGCCCGCGGGCACTCGGCAGGGGCGTCGTGGGCGGGGGTGCCGAGCGCCGGCGGAGTCGGCGGGTCCTGCGGAGCAGAAGCGATCATGCCGAGCGCCTACCCGTGATCGCGCGGCGCACGCGCGGCCACGGGCCGGCCCCACGACGTCTCATCGCGTCACGAGGAGGCCGGATAGGGGGCGGCCTTGAGGCGGCGGGCGAGGTGCGCGGTGTTCGCGGCCAGTGTCGTCGTGGTGGCCGCGGTCTTCTCGGGGGTCTTGTCGAGGTCCTGGTAGTCGGTCCCCTGCATGGCCTCGCCGACCCAGTACGTGACCGCGTTCGGTGCGAGGGAGAAGCCCACGTCGTTCAGACCCTGGAAGAGATCGGCGCTCACCTTGTGCGCGCCGTCCTCGTTGCCGACGACGCAGACCGCCGCGACCTTGCCGTAGGTGAGCATGCGGCCTTCGTCATCGCTCTCGCCGATCTCGGCGTCCAAGCGCTCCAGGACGCGCTGGGCCACGCTGGAGGGGTGCCCGAGCCAGATCGGCGTGGACAGGACCAGGATGTCGCAGCCCAGGACCGTATCCCGGATCTCGGGCCAGGCGTCTCCTTCGCCCATGTCCACCTGGACGCCCGCCTTGACATCGTGATCGGCGACCCGGATGACCTTTCCCGTGACGCCGTGCTCGGCGAGAGCGGCCATGGTCTGTTCGGCCAGCAGCTGGGAACTGGACGGGGACGGCGAGGGGGACAGGGTGCAGACGAGCGCGACGGCGCGCAGCGGGGTGGTCTCTGTGGTGTCCATGGTCCGCAGCTGCCCGCACTCCCGGCCGGTATTCGCCCACGGCGGGTGCGCGGGGGACAGGTCCTGCGGCATCGGCCGGCCGACCGTCTGTGAAGGACCTCAACCTTGCTGCCCCCGCCCCTGCCCCACGGCCGGGGGCGCCCTCGTGAAACTCCCCCGGGCGTACGAATGAGTCACCGGGGCCTGGGCAGGCGGAGTTGAGGCGGAGTACACGCCTTCGCCGCGTACGGCAACGGAAGAAGGAGGGTGGCCGGTAGGCCTGCGCCGCTCTCCGCTCACCGGAGGAGTTGTTTTCGCGTGACTGAGCATGTGTGGAGTTACACGTCGACCTCGGGGCATCTGGCCGGTACCGATCTGATCGGGTACAAGGTCGAGGCCAGCGACGGTGGCATCGGCAAGGTGGACAAGCACTCCGACGAGGTCGGCGACGCCTACTTGGTCGTGGACACCGGGGTCTGGATCTTCGGCAAGGAGGTCCTCCTCCCGGCCAGCACGGTGATCCGGATCGACCCGCAGGAGAGGAAGATCTTCGTCGCCGGGACCAAGGAACAGATCGAGAACGCTCCCGAGTTCCACCGCGACAAGCACCTCAGCGACCCGACCTACCGCGAGGAAGTGGGCACGTACTACGGCCCGGACATCCCGTTCGGCGGCCGACCCGCCTGACCTCGCAGGGGGGTGAAGGGGGCCCGAACTCCACGAGTTCGGGCCCCCTTCACCCCGTAAGTCGAGCTCCACGAGGGAGAGGAGCGTACGCACCGTGAGTACGTCCGAACGACACCCCCGCACCGCGGACGACTCGGTGGGCGAGCTGGTCTCGCGGGCATCCGAACAGATCTCGGAACTGGTCCGCGAAGAAATGCAGCTGGCTCGGGCGGAGTTGAGCCACAAGGGCAAACGCTTCGAAGTCGCAGGCGGCCTGCTCGGGGGCGCCGGTCTGCTCGGTGTCCTCGCGGCACAGGCGGCGGTCGCGGCCGGCGTCGCCGCCTTGGCGGTGGTCCTGCCGGTGTGGGCCTCGGCCCTGGTGTGCGCCGTGCTGCTGGCGGTACTCGCCGCCGGGACCGCGGCGGCCGGGAGGAAGCAGATCGCACGGGCCGTCCCGCCCGTGCCCGAGCAGACCATCGACAGCATCAAGGCCGATGTGGCCGCGATCAGGGAGAGGACCCACCGATGACCGCACATCCGAACGGAAGCGACTCCCACTCCGCCCCCACCCCCAGCGCCGAGGAACTGCGCCACCGGATCGAGCACACCCGCGATGAGCTCGGCCGCACCGTCGAGGCGCTCGCCGGCAAGGCCGACATCAAGGCCCAGACCAAGGAGAAGGCGGCAGCGATGAAGGAGCAGAGCATGGAGAAGGCGGCCCTCGTCACCGACCAGATCCGCGAGACGGCGGGGCAGGCCGTGCGGCTGGTGCAGCAGAAGACGCCCGAGCCGGTCCTCGACACGACCGGCCAGGTCGTGACCGCGGCGAAGGCCAACCGCACCCCGCTGCTCGCCCTCGGCGCGGCCCTGGTCGTGGTCCTGCTGGTGCGCCGTGGCCGGGGGCGCAAGTGAAGGCATCCGCGATCGCGTACAAGCCGGTCGGCCTGGCCCTGGGCGCGGTCAGCGGCATGCTGGCCGGGATGGCTTTCAAGCAGGCCTGGAAGGTGATCGAAGGCGAGGGCGACGCGCCCGATGCGACGGACGAGCACCGCTCCTGGAGGGAGATCCTCATCGCCGCCGGTCTCCAGGGCGCGATCTTCGCCGTGGTCAAAGCCGCGGTCGACCGCTCCGGAGCCGTGGCCACCCGTCGGGTGACCGGTACCTGGCCCGGCTGATACCGAGGATTCGTCCCGCCACCCCGCCGCCCGGCCGCCCCTGAGGGGGACGCCGGGCGGCGGTGCGGGGTGACCGGTCAGCGACGTGACCGGTCACTTCATCCGGCGGCGGTCCTCGTCGCTCCAGGCACGGGTGTCGCGGGGTTCGACGTAGGGCTCTTCCCCCTGGGACAGCCCACCGGCGATCGCCCGCTGGCGCACCCTCTCCGCGTCGAACTCCAGCCCCAGCAGGACCGCGAGATTGCTGATCCACAGCCACACCAGGAAGACGACCACCCCGGCGATGGCGCCGTACGTCTTGTTGTAGGAGGCGAAGTTCGCGACGTAGAACGCGAACCCGACCGAGGCGACCAGCCAGATCAGGAGGGCCAGGAAACTGCCGGGGGTCACCCACTTGAAGCCGCGGCCCTTGGCGTTGGGCGCGGCCCAGTACAACAGCGCGATCATGATCGTGACGAGCAGTACCAGCACCGGCCACTTCGCGATCGACCACACCGTCAGCGCGCCGTCACCGATGCCCAGGAGGTTGCCGGCCCGCCGGGCCAGGGCGCCGGTGAAGACGACGATCAGCGCGCTCGCACAGGCGAGCACCATCAGCGTCACGGTGAGCGCCAGGCGGAGCGGCAGCACCTTCCACACCGGTCGGCCCTCGGGCACGTCGTAGACGGCGTTGGAAGCGCGGATGAACGCGGCCGTGTAGCCGGACGCGGACCACAGCGCCAGCACCAGGCCCACGACGGCCATCACCGAGCCGACGCCGCTGCGGGCCTGCAACTGCGCCACCGCGTCGCCGATCACGTCCCGGGCCGACCCCGGAGCCAGCTGCCGGAGGGTGTCCAGCACCTGCCCCGTCACCGCGTCCCCGGCCGTGCCCAGCAAGGACACGAGCACGAGGAGCGCGGGGAAGAGCGCCAGCACGCCGTAATAGGTCAACGCCGCCGCACGGTCGCCCAGTTCGTCGTTGGTGAACTCCGCTACCGTCCCGCGCAATACGGCCCACCAGGCCCGACTGGACCGCCCGGGCAGCTCGGAGGACCGCTCCTCGGCCCGCTCGACAGGGTCACCCGCATCGCCCCCCACGACACCGGGGGCCGTCATGCCGCTGCCTTGCCGGACGCGACGGCGGAGCGGCGCTCCTTCTCCGACAGCCCGCCCCAGACCCCGTAGGGCTCCGCCACGCGCAGGGCGTGCTCCAGACAGCGGGCGCGGACGGGGCACGCCGCGCACACCGTCTTGGCCGTCTCCTCGCGCTCCGCACGCTCCTGGCCGCGTTCCCCTTCGGGGTGGAAGAAGACCTCCGATCCCACGCCCCGGCACGCGGCCTTCATCTGCCATATCCAGTGGTGTTCCGCCCTCCCGGGCAGCCGCGACACCTTCGCCATTACGATCGTCTCCTACCGCCGGGCCCTTCGGAACACGCGCTCCACCCGCTCGTCTGGCCACGAAGCCCGTTCCGAAACGTGAGCGGTGACCCGTGTCCCTTGCACCGCCGGGCCAGTTGCCGGTGTCTTCCCGGGCACCGGACGTCGCTGCGGGGCGGGTGCGTCCGGCTCGCCGCCGTCACGGGCGGCGGGCACGGATGACCAACAGCTCTTCCCACTGGTCGGTGGGGCGCGCCAGGCCCTGCTGCTCCAGCCAGGCCCGTCGGGACCGCAGCACCGGCCCCCAGGGCACGGTCGCGCGCGCCGTCACCTCGGCGGACAGGCCGGCGGCCGTGAGCCGGGCCACCGTCGCATCCGGTCCGCACATCCCCGAGTGCACCATGAGCAAGCGACCACCGGGACGCAGCAGGGTGGGAGCCGCTCCGCAGATCCTGTCGATCACCGTGCGCCCGTCGGGCCCGGCGTTCCACGCCCGCTGCGGTCCGTGGGCCGGTAGGCCCGAGGCCGCCGTGGGCACGTACGGCGGGTTCGTCACCACCAGGTCGAAGCGGTGACCCGCCGTGCGCCGTGCGAAGTCGCCGTGCAGTACGCGCAGGGCCAGGCGGTGGCGCCGGGCGTTGATGCGGGCGGTGGCCACCGCGGCCCAGGACACGTCGACGGCGGTGACGTCCGCCCCTGCGTACGCGGCCTGAAGAGACAGCGCGCCGGTGCCGCTTCCGATCTCCAGGACGCTCGTACGGGGACCCAGCTCCTCGCCCGCGAGCGCCCGGGCCAACAGCAGGGTGTCCCCCTGTGGCCGGTAGACACCGGGGAGGGCGAACAGGTCCGCGGGCGACGGGCTCAGCGCCATCGTTGTACTGGACATCGTGTACCTCCTGGTTCGTCCGCGGCGCAGAGGTGCGCAGCAGCTCGCACCGGTCACTCCGGTCACACCGCGACTGCCCCGGCGAGGGGCCCGCCATTCGACATCCGGAGATCTTCGACGAGGTGGGCCACGGTGCTGGGCGGGCCGCGCACCGGCGGCTCCCGTGTCGCACACACACGATGTCCGCACACACAGGGGACGGGCGCCGACATGGTCCACGGGAAGCGGGGCAGGTGCGGAGCATCTGACGATTCGACGCACGGGCGGCACGATGCGAAGCGTAGGCGTGGAAGAAGAGCTGCTGCTCGTGGACGCACGAACGGGTGCTCCGATGGCAGTCTCCGGGGCGGTCCTGGCAGCAGCGGACCGCTCGGCATGGCAGCGCCCGGGCACGGCCGGTCCGGACCACGAGTTCGAGAAGGAACTGCAGAAGGAACAGTTGGAATTCGCCACCGAACCGGTGGTCGACATGGGCGAGCTCCAACAGGAGATCGTCCGCATCCGCGCCGAGGCGGCCCGGCACGCGGCGAGCGCGGGCGCCGTGGTGGCGGCGGTGGCGACGTCGCCCCTGGCGGTACAACCGTCACTGAACGTGGGCTCGCGCTACCGGTGGATGGGCGACCAGTTCGGGCTGATGGTGCAGGAGCAGCTGACGTGCGGCTGCCATGTCCACGTCTCGGTCGCCTCCGACGAAGAAGGCGTCGCGGTCCTGGACCGCATCAGGCCCTGGTTGGCCGTGCTGACGGCGATGAGCGCGAACTCGCCCTTCTGGCAGGGCGAGGACAGCGGGTACGGAAGCTACCGGAGCCGGGTGTGGAACCGGTGGCCCTCCGCCGGCCCGGTCGATCTCTTCGGCTCGGCCGACCGCTACCACGAGCAGGTCCGCGCGATGATCGACACCGGGGTGCTCTGCGACGAAGGCATGATCTACTTCGAAGCCCGCCTGTCGGCCACCTATCCCACCGTGGAGGTCCGGGTCGCCGACGTGTGCCTCGACGCCGCCACGCCCGTCCTCCTCGCCGCCCTCATTCGCGCCCTGGTCGAGACCGCGGCCCGCGCCTGGCGGGACGGCCGGCCGGCGGCCAGGATCGGCACGAACCTGCTGCGACTCGCCTCGTGGAGAGCCGCGCGCTCGGGGTTGGACGGACCCCTGCTGCACCCCGTGACCATGCGGGAGACGTCCCCCGAGCAGGCCGTCGAAGCCCTGTTCCTTCACGTGCGCGAAGCGCTGGAGGACCACGGAGACGACGAGCGCGTCCGGGAGGCCCTCTCCCACCTGTACGAACGCGGGAACGGTGCCCGCATCCAGCGCCGGCTGCGCGCGGAGGGACGGAGCCTGGCGTCCGTCGTCACCCGGTGTGCCGCGATGACGGTCGAGGCGTGAACCGCTTGCGCCGTGGCCCGCACCGAACGCAGGACCCGAGCAACCATCCGTCGTACGCGGTGGGGCCCGGCGGAGCGGCACGGCGGGTCAGCTCCGCAGCACCTCGGTTCCTCACCGGTGCCGTGTGAGCGAGCGTACGAGGACGATCAGCGCGAAGCCCATCACGAGCAGGTGAACCCAGGAGGGGCCGATCGCCGGGGCCATTGACAGAGAGGTGTGGTGAGGGAGCGTCATGGCACGCTCCTGCCCGCGAAGAGCGGTTTGACTCCCCTTGGGCCGGGCCCCGGTTCGGCCCCCGCGTGGGATCGCCCCGCTACTTCTTCCCGTCCTCATCCGCCTCGCGGTCACCCTCGGCCTGCGACGGAGTGCTGCGCTGCGTCTGCGGGTGGCGCTGCCTTCGCTGGGCCTCGTCCATGTCCTCGTCAAGCCGCTCGCCCTCGGCCTGCGAGGGGGTGGAGTACTCGTCGTACTGGCTCATGGCAGGTCCCTGCCTTCTGAGACGTGGACTCTCTCACGACAGCTGGATATCCATACATAAGTAGCGTAACGCCTCCTCCTCCCCGCTGTCCCGCCCGCTCGGGCACGACCGCGACCACCCGTCTGCGTACCTCGCAGCGCGTGCAACGGGATACCCGAGTGCTCGATCGCTCCCCAGGCGGCCACGAGCAGGAGACGGTGCTCGGTGTCGAGATCCACCGCCGCCCAGGTCGGCTACCCACCCGGGTTCGCCTACGCCCACGCGTCCACACGCACGCACGGGACCGTACCCGGCGCGTACCGGCGCGACAGCTGATCCAGAGCGGCAGACCCAGCACGTCCAGTCGGACGCGGCCGGACGCGGCCGGACGCGTTCAGGTGTACGCCGAAACAGTGATCGCCGGTCGGCTATGGTGACCCCCGGTTTCGCGCCGAAGAGGCAGCGCGATGGGGCCTTCGATCGACTTTCGGCTGCTCGGACCGGTCGAGGCATGGCGGCCCTCCTCTACGAGGAGCGACTGGCCGCCATCGAGGATCGGGCGGCGGCCGAGCTCGCCACGGGCCACGAGGTGGACGGCCACGAGCTGGCCGCGCTGGTGACCGAGCACCCAGGCCGGAGCCCGGCGCCCACTCGGGGGTGTTGGCGCGAGCCGGTCGGCCGGAAGGCGATGATCGTGCTGAGTCGGATCTGACGAGCGAAGGGTGTGGCGGGTGAGCGAAGGCGCGGGGATCACTTCGGCGCAGGAGGCGGCGAATGACGAGCTGGTGCTCGCGTTCGGACGGCTGCAGGGTGCCGCGGGGCGGCTGGAGTACCTGCTGGGTGGTGCGATCGAGGAGGAGTTCGGGATCAGCCACTTGATGTACGAGGTGCTGCTGATCGTGGGCCGGGCGGGCGGTCCGGGCATGTCGATGCGAGCCATCGCGCAGGAGCGGGTCCTGACCACGGGCGGAATGACCCGCCTGGTGGACCGAATGGAGGCGGCCGGCCTGGTGGTGCGCGCCGACGACCCCGCGGATCGCAGGGGCAGGCTGGTGCGGCTCACCGGGCGGGGTGAGGACATCGTGGTGCGGGCCAGCCGGCTGCACGTGGAGAACATCCGCCGCTACTTCCTGGCACCGCTGCCCGAGGAGGCGCGGGAGCAGTTCATGGAGTGCCTGCGGATCCTGTCCCGCTCGGCGCGGGACGCTCTGCCCCGCCTGCGATAGGGGACGAAGCCCTGAGGGTGCGGGGCCTTCACCGAGCGGGAATACCTGACGCGACAGATACTGTTGGAGCAGGTACATCGCTTCGGTGCGGAGCGACTCCCTCTGCGAAGGCCTTCCTGTGAAACTCCTCTACGTCTTCGACGCCTACTGCGGCTGGTCCTACGGTTTCGCCCCCACCCTGGCCGAGGTCGCCCTGCGACACCCCGAACTGCCCGTCGAGGTCGTATCGGGTGGCTTGTTCACCGGGCCGCGGGCCGTGCCGATCCGCGAATTCGGCTATGTCCAGGGCGCCAATGCCAAGATCAGCGAGCTGACCGGTGTCGGGTTCGGGGCGGGGTACGAGCGGCTGATCGCCGACGGCTCGTTCATCATGGACTCGCTGGACGCCGCCCGAGGCATGGCCGTGCTGCGGCAGGCGGCACCGGAGCGAGCGGTGGAGCTGGCCATGGCCGTGCAAGCCGCGTTCTATCAGGACGGATCGAGCCTGTCCGACCGCGACACCTTCACCCGGATCGCCGCGGCGGCCGGCCTTGACACGCTGGAAGTCGGCGCCGCGCTCACCGCATCTGCCGCCTCCCTCGCGGCCGAAGCCGACTTCCGGCGGGCGGCCGCCCTGGGCGCGCGCGCCTACCCGACCCTCCTGGCCCAGGACGGCGACCGCACCGCGGTGCTCGCCGCCGGCCACGCCGGTCCCGACAAGATCGACACACTCCTGGCGCAGTTCTGCGCCGCCCACACCCGGCCGGTTGCGTCCAGTCGCTGAATCTCCGCCGACACACCGGCACGGTCGGCGCCGTCCGCACACGGCGGGGCGAACCTGAACCCCCCACGACCATCAGCCGGCCTCAGCCCGCACGACCCCTCACCGGATACCGGCAAAGGACATGATGATGAGCACTCTCGACTTCAAGGTCATTGACCTGGACTTTCCCGTCGGCTCGAAGAACAAGACCGCCACCCTCATCACCGGGGAGCGCGACGCGTTCCTCATCGACACCGGATTCACCCGCGCCGACGGACACCGGCTGGCCGCCGAGATCCTGGACTCCGGCAAGACCCTCACCCAGGTCTTCATCAGCCATGCCGACCCCGACTACTACTGGGGCGCCGAGGTCATCGCCGATGCCTTCCCCGATGCCGAGATCCTGGCGACACCGCTGGTGATCGAGCACATCAAGGCCGCGTACGAGGGCAAGCTCAAGGCCTGGGAGCCGGTCGGCGTCAACCGCCCCACCCGCCTGGTCGAGATGGCCGAACTCACCGGTGACCTCACCTTCGAAGGCCACGTCTTCCAGCTCAAGGGCGGCCACCCGGGACTGCCCGACCGCCATTACCTGTGGCAGGCCGAACACCGGGCGATCGTCGCCGGCGTCCTGCTCTTCCAGAACGAACACGTCTGGGTCGCCGACACCGGTAAGCCCCAGGACCGCGCCGTGTGGATCGAGCTGCTGGATGAGATGGCGGCCCTCGACCCCGCCTTCGCCGTCCCCGGCCACCGGCTGCCCACCGCCGCCGCCCTGGACGCGAGCCCGATCACCTACACCCGGGACTACCTCACCGCCTTCGAGGACGAGCTGGGCGCGGCCGACAGCGGCGAGGCCCTGACCAAGGCGCTGGTCACCCGCTACCCCGAATCCGGCATGCTCATCGCGGCCCAGCTCGGTGCGAAGGTCGCCAAGGGCGAAATGACCTGGGGCTGACCGACCCACCCCGACCACGGGACCGGCCCCGGGCTGTTCTTCACCGATGTCCCGTCGCCCTGTCCGCCGTCGTCCTCGGCGCGGGCATCCACCGGTTGCTCCAGCGCTACGGAGCAGCCAGGCGCGTACCCACCTGCCGCCTGCCCCCACCAGCACCTCGACCTCATCCAAGGAAGGCTGTGTCCCATGCGGGAGACCAACGACTGCCACGCCTCCGCCGCCCCCGTCGACGTGGTGCGCCGCCAGTACCTCGCCTCCGCCAACGGCGACCTGGAAGCCCTGCGGGCCACCCTGGCCGACGACGTGGAATGGACCGAGATGGCCGGCTTCCCCCTGGCCGGTACCTACCGCACCCCCACGGGTGTCACCTCCGCCGTCATGGAACAGCTCGGCAAGTCCTGGGACGGCTGGGCCGCCCACGACGACACCTACATCGTCGACGGCGAGAACGTCGTCGTCCTCGCCCGCTACACCGCCACCAACAAGGCCACCGGCAAACCGCTCGACGTACGCGTCGCCCACCACTTCGTCGTACGCGGAGGATTGATCGTCCGCTTCGAACAGTTCGTCGACACCGCCCTGGTCCGCGATGCCATGCAGCCCGGCGCGCAGACAGCACTGGCTGGGACGGCGGGGATCTGAGGCCCGTCAACAAACCACCGCTAGGAGGCCGGGATCGGGTCTCGCCAGATGTCCATCGGAACGGCGCGGACGGCGCGGCCGTCCGCGCCGAGGATCCGGCCCATCCGTTTTACGGTGCGCAGTGACACGCGGCGCTCGGCCACCCGCAGGTCGGGGAACCTGCGGGCGAGTGCGGCTTCCAGTCGCTGGACGTCGGCGAGGGAGCGCTGCCAGACGGAGAGGATGAGGTTGTGCCGGCCGGTGACGGCCACGCACAACCGGATCTCGGGGAGCCTGGCGAGCTGCGGGCCGACCTCGTCGAGCCGGTCCGGAGGAATGTCGGCCCGGAAGGTTGCCAGGACCGGTCGGCCGGCGTCGCGGGCGGCGATCTCGCAGCGGAAACGGATCGCGTCGGAGGCGGCCAGCCGGTCGAGGCGGCGGCGCAGCGTGGTCGGGCTGAGCCCGGTGGCGGCGGCCAGCTCGGCTTGGTCGAGGCGGCCGTCGACGCCCAGTCTGATGAGCAGTTCCCTGTCCTCGTGGCGGACTTCGGCTCGTGCTCCGGAGGGCGGCCCGTGGCCCGCCGGGTGATCGTCGTGGAGTTCCAGGCGCTGGGCGGGGTCCAGCGAGTCCAGCCGCCAGCGGATTCCCTCGGCGTAGAAGCCGGTCGCCAGGTGGGCGCGGACGGTGGTGATCCCCGGGAGCCTGCCCAACCGTTCGGCGGTGTACCGGGAGACCATCGCCAAGTCGGTGAAGGCCGCGGTGACGACGAGGTCGCAGCCCTGGGAGAGGTGCTCGATGGTCATCACGTGCGGGTCCTCGGCCAGTTCGTCGGCGATCTGCAGAATCCGGTCGGGAGCGCAGCCGACGTCGAGGTAGGCGACGCAACCACGGTCCTCGGGGTGGGGCAGGCCGTAGGCGGTCACCCAGGCGATCCCGGCCTCCGAGAGCCGTCGCCAGCGGCGCGCGGCGGTGACCGGGCTGATCCCGAGGGTCTGGCCGAGCAGCGACCAGGGTGCCCGGGGCCGCAGCTGGATCGCGTTCACCAGAGCGAGATCCAACTCGTCCACGGTCGCATCGGAGCCGGTCACCGTCGGCTGCCGGTTGATTCGTTCATCGAAGGGCCTTCTGGTGGTGTGATCCTGCGAAATTACGGGAAATCCCTGCTGCGGGCTCCAGAATCGCGGAACAAGATCGCTCTGCACAAGTTCCCGCCACACGCGGGCTCGATGGAGGTACCTGTGTCCCTGCACGACGACGCCCTGGCTCTGGCTCCGGACCTGGTCCGGCTCCGCCACGACCTCCACCGGTTCCCCGAGCTGGGCCTTGATCTCCCGCGCACCCAGGAGCGGGTGTTGCAGGCTCTCGAGGGACTGCCGCTGGAAGTGAGTCAGGGCTCCGCGCTGAGTTCGGTCACCGCGGTGCTGCGCGGCGGGCGACCGGGGCCGGCGGTGCTGTTGCGCGCCGATATGGACGGGCTGCCGGTCATCGAGAAGGCCCCGCTGCCGTTCGCCTCCGACAACGGTGCCATGCACGCCTGCGGACACGATCTGCACACCGCCATGCTCGCGGGCGCCGCACACCTGCTCGCCGCACGGCGGGAGCGACTCCACGGCGACGTGGTCTTCATGTTCCAGCCCGGTGAGGAAGGCTGGGACGGCGCCGGAGCCATGCTGGCCGAAGGCGTTTTGGACGCGGCGGGCACGCGCCCGGTCGCCGCATACGCCCTGCACGTGGCGTCGACCATGCCGCACAGGGAGTTCAGCTCCCGGCGCGGACCGATCCTTGCCGCATCCGACGCGCTGAACGTCACCCTCCACGGTGCGGGTGGGCACGGTTCGGTGCCTCATAGGGCCAAGGACCCCATCCCGGCGGCCTGCGAGATGGTCACCGCCCTGCAGACCATGGTGACCCGCCGCTTCGACGTGTTCGATCCGGTGGTGATCACCGTCGGACTCCTCCAGGCCGGCACCCAGCGCAACATCATCCCCGAGACCGCCCGCTTCGAGGCGACCGTGCGCACCTTCTCCGCCGAGGCGCGGGCCAAGGTCACCGACACCGTGGTGGAGCTGGTGCGGGCCGTCGCGGCCGCCCACGGCCTGCGGGCGGAGATCGAGTACCTTCCCGGGTACCCGGTGACCGTGAACGACGGGGCCGAGACCGACTTCCTCGCGGACACCGTCCGGGAGGCCTTCGGCGAGGAACGCTTCCGGACGATGGCGAACCCGATGACCGGGTCGGAAGACTTCTCCCGGGTACTCGACGCCGTTCCGGGATCGTTCGCGTGGCTCGGCGCCGCCCCGAAGGGGACCGATCCCGAGAGCCTGCCGGTCAACCACTCTCCTTACGCGGAGTTCGACGACGCGGTGCTCCCCGACGGAGCGGCGCTCTACGCCGAACTCGCCACCCGCCGTCTCGCGGCCTGAACCCCTCCACCAAGAAGGAAACGATCAAGCACATGACCGAACCGCGTGACGTGGTCGAGCAGCAGCTCGCTGCTTACAACAGCCACGACATCGACGCCTTCGTCGCCACCTATGCCGAGGACGTCACGGTGCACCGGGCCGACGGCAGCCAACTGCGCGGCCGCCGCGCGCTGCGTGACCGGTACGCCGGACAATTCGGCGAAGGCCGCTGCCGGGCGGAGATCGTCGGGCGGCTCAGCGAAGGCGAGTGGGTGGTCGACCACGAGGTCGCCCACGGCCTGGCCGACGAGCCCGTCCGCGTCCTGGTGGCCTATCGCGTGCGCGACGGCCTCATCGACCGCGTCGACTTCCTCGGTTGAACAGTGCTGAGAGGCTGTTCCAGTGCCACGCACGTCAGCCGCGGGGTAGCACGCCTAGCAGGGTTGCGGTCAGAGCCTGCTTCAAGTAGTCCCGCAGCTCCAGGTGGAAGCGGGCCAGGTCGGGCTCGGCCCGGTAGGCCGCCTGCAGACTGGGTGGGGGTGTGCTGTACGCCGACAGTGCGCCGGCCATGACCATGGTTTGCAGGCTGAACAGCGTCGCGTTCTCGCCCAGCTCCGGCAGGTACTTCAGGAGCAGGGTGGTCATGGTGGTCAGGCGGTCCAGGGAGGCGCGCTTGTAGCGTGCGACGACCTCGACGGAGACGTTGTGTTCCAGGACGCTGCCCTGTGCTCCGAAGAGGTCGCACAACACCGCTCGGCCGGAGAGCGAGCGGCTGAGAATCTCGGCCACCGCTGCCGCTCGCTCGGCCATGGGCAGATTCTCGTCGACGCCGGCGGCCAACTCGCCTGCCAGTTCGGTCAGCCACTCCTGCAGGAAATGGTCCAGCAGTTCCAGCAGCACCGCCTCGCGAGACTCGAAGTAGCGCAGCACGTTCGGCTTCGCCAGTCCTACCCGGCGGCTGAGCTCGTTCAGGGTGACCGCGGCAACGGGCATCTCATCGAGCATCGCCGACGCCGTGTCGAGGATCGCCCGTCGGCGGATCTCCCGCTGCTCTTCGGTTCGCGCCCGCTGGAAAGTCACGATCACCAGCCTAACTTAGGTACCTCCGGTACATTGACAATGTACCTACGGTACTTTAGCGTCGCAGGGACAAGATACCTTCGGTACGTAACTAGGTGGGAGGTTGACATGAGTGCAAAGTGGACGACGGCTGATATTCCGGGCCAGCGCGGGCGAGTGGCCGTGGTGACCGGGGCCAACACCGGACTGGGATACGAAACCGCCAAGGCGCTCGCCGAGCACGGGGCGTCCGTGGTGCTCGCCGTACGCAACGTCGAGAAGGGCGAGCAGGCCGCGGCCCGCATGACCGGCGATGTGACCGTCCAGGCCCTGGACCTGACCTCGCTCGACTCGGTGCGGACCGCGGCGGCGTCGCTGCGGTCCCGACTCGACCGGATCGACCTGCTGATCAACAACGCCGGCGTGATGTACACCCCGAAGCAGACCACCCGGGACGGCTTCGAGATGCAGTTCGGCACCAACCACCTCGGCCACTTCGCGCTCACCGGGCTGTTGCTGGACCTGATGCTGCCGGTGCCCGGCTCGCGAGTGGTGACGGTCAGCAGCACCGGCCACCGCATCCGAGCCGCGATCCACTTCGAGGACCTGCACTGGGAGCGGTCGTACATCCGGGCCGCCGCCTATGGTCAGTCCAAACTGGCCAATCTCATGTTCACCTACGAGCTGCAGCGCAGGCTCGCCACGCACGGCACCACCGTCGCGGTGGCCGCACACCCCGGGATGTCCAGCACCGAGCTCGCCCGCAACAGCCCCGCGACCCTCCGGCTTCCGCTCACCTTGCTCGCGCCGCTGATCACCCAGGCGCCGGCGATGGGCGCGCTGCCGACCCTGCGGGCCGCCACCGACCCCGCCGCGCTCGGCGGCCAGTACTACGGCCCCGGCGGACGCAACGAGGTCAAGGGCCACCCCCGGGTGGTCACCTCCAGCCCGCAGTCGTACGGGGCAGCCGTTCAGCAGCGGCTCTGGGCCGTCTCCGAAAACCTCACCGGGGTGCAGTTCCCCATCGCCGAGTCCGAGCAGAGCCCGTTTCCCTCCGGATCGGCCACCGCCGTGTAGCCCGTGCTGCCAGCAGGTGCCGCCTCCTTCTCCGGAAAGCCCGACCCCGTACACGAACTCGCCACTGCGAACGTCGTCGAGGCCGTAGACGCACTGGTGGAGTGGGAAGTCAGGCGAGGGGCCGGCCGTTGCTGAAGAGCTGGCCGGTGGGGCCGTCGGGGCCCAGGGTGGCGGCGCGGACGATGTCGCGGGCACTCTCGGCCGCGGTCCGGTCGGTCTCGTCGTAGCCTCGCTCGGGATGGGTGGCGGTGTTGCCGGGATCCACGGCGTTGACCAGGATCGAGGTGTCGGCAAGGGCCCGCGCGAGCACCTCGGTCAAGGCGTTGAGCATGTACTTGGCCATGGAGTATCCCGGGGAACGCAGTGGTGCGCCGAGGTCCAGCCCGGTGGCGATCTGCTGTGCGGACAGGCTGGAGACGTTCACGATCCGGGCGGCGGGGGCCGACGTCAGGAGCGGTAGCAGCGCCTGGGTCAGCGCCCAGGGGCCCAGCGCGGAGACTTCCAGATGGGTACGCACGTGGTCCATGTCGGCGTCCAGTGCGGACAGGGTCTGGAAGTCGGGCATCGCGCTGGCGTTGTTGACCAGTACGTCGAGCTGACCGATGCGCCGGGCGAGGTCGTCGGCTGCCTCGCGCACGCTTGTGGGGGCCGACAGGTCCAGGCGCAGGGCAGTGGCTTCGTGCCCCTCTGCGCGTAGTTGGGCGGCCAGCGGTTCGGCGGCTTCGAGGTCGCGGGCGGTGAGGAAGACGTGGAAGCCCTGATCGCACAGCTCCTGGGCGACGGCGAAACCCAGCCCGGCTCGGCGTCCCACCCCGGTGATCACTGCGGTCCTGTCGGTCATGGCGTTCCCCTTTCTGGGGGCGAGTAATTGTTCGGCTTGCTGGGGAGGTCCCCGCGAAGCGCCCCCCGGGCCCGGCTCCTTCGCAAGCCTGACAGACGCTCACCGAGGCCGTGGTGGTCGGATACCGGTGCCACCCGGATCGGGAGATGACCCGGGAGTTGGTGTCGGGGGCCGGAGCTGCGGATGGGTGCTGTGCGGCCGGACGGTTGCGAGCCTATGCGGCGGTTGCGTCGGGGGTGCGGACCTGCTGGGTGAGGAAGAGGGCTGCGCGGTCCAGCGCATGGTCGGCCTCGTCGAGAACGCCGGCGAAGGACTGGAACACGTGGGGCACGTCGGCGGTGATGTCGAGGATCACGTCCACTCCGGCCGCGCGGGCGCGGGCGGCCATGCGGGTGGAGTCGTCCAGGAGTACCTCGTTGGTGCCCGCCTGCAGGAGCATCGGTGGGAAGCCGGTCAGGTCGGCGAGGACGGCCGGGCTGAGCAGGGGCTGGCGCGGGTCGGCTCCGGCGAGGTACATGGCTGCGGTGTGCTCCAGGCGCTCACGGGTGAAGAACGGGTCGACGCCCGCCTTGGTGTCCAGGGTCTCGCCCGACTGGGTGGCGTCCAGTCCGGGGGAGAACGCCACGATCGCGGCGGGCAGCGGGAGCCCGGCGTCGCGGGCGGCGAGGCAGGTGGCGACGGTGAGGCCGCCGCCGGCGGAGTCCCCGGCGAACGCGATGGCCGAAGGGTCCTCGCCGCCGTCGAGCAGGGCGCGATAGGCGCTCAGGGCGTCTTCGATCGCGGCGGGGAACGGGTGCTCGGGGGCGAGCCGGTAGTCCAGCGAGTACGACCTGAAACCGGTCTTGGCCACGAGGTGCCCGGTCAGCGAGAGCGCGGTCTCGGGGGATCCGAACACCCCGCCGCCTCCGTGGAAGTACAGGATCGTCCCACCGCGCGGATCGGTGTCCGGCTCGACGCGCAATGCGGGTCGGTCGCCCAGCGTCGTCCGCCTGGTGCGGATGACGTCGGGCACGATCATCCGGGACATCAGCGCCTCGAATCCGGCGCGGACCGCCTCGACCGATTGAGGCCCCTCAGGTCGGGGCTGCCGCAGTAGCGCGTCGATCCTGGCCCGCTGTTCCTTGCTCACGTGGCTGCTCCCGTCCAAAGTCCATTCCACTACACTATATGCCATGGCATCTACATTGAGCGGTGACCCCGTCGACCTCTCGGACTTCTTCGCCGACCTCGTCCGTTGTGAGACGCGTCTGTACAACGCCCTCAATGACGTTCTTCGCGAGCGGCACGGGATCGTCACCTCGCAGTTCGAGTTCCTGCGTCACCTCCGCGACCACCCGGGGGCCCGGGTGGCGGACCTGGCCGCGGAGTTCGCCATCGGTATCGGAGCCACCAGCAAGGGCGTCGACCGCCTGGAACGGCAGGGGTGGGTCGCGCGCCGGCCGAACCCGTCGGACCGCCGCTCCTCGCTGCTCGCCCTGACCGACGACGGCCTGCGCTTGGTCGACGCCGCGGAAGCCTCCTTCACCGAGCGGTTGACCGAACTGATCGCAGGCGGAATCGAGGCATCCCCCGTCGCGGCGGCCGCGCGGGCCCTCTCGGAACTGCGCACCTCCCTGGAACGCAACCAGGTCGGCACACCCACCGGCTGACGCGTCCGCACAGCCTGCCGGTACGGCAGAGTGCGGTCACGACCGTTGGATCCGACCTGGCGGGTGCGCGGGTGCCCGGGTGCCCGGGTGCGCGTCCCGGCGGCCAGTCGGGTGACGGAGGATCATAGGGGGACGGGATGTACTGCACGGACCGGGCGCGCCGTATGCGCACTGTTGCTCGCACGATCCTCGGGCGGCAGGTGGGCTGCTTGATGGCCCGGGAGGTAGACCCATCTACATCTGTCAGGTGATCGCCGAGGCGCGGAGGGTGCCTTCGAGTCCGAACCGGCATACAGCATGATGTGGGGCGTGATCACCATTCATTTGAAGTACGAGATCGACGCCGACAAGCTTGCGGACTTCGAGGAATACGGGCGCCGCTGGGTCGGGCTCGTCAACCGGTTGGGCGGGACGCACCACGGCTACTTCCTGCCGAGTGAGGGCGACAGCGACATCGCCTATGCCCTCTTCTCATTTCCCAGTCTCGCCGCGTACGAGCAGTACCGCACCGACAGCACGACCGACCCGGAGTGCCAGGACGCCTTCGAACTGGCTCGCAACACCCGCTGCATCAAGCGGTATGAGCGCCGCTTCCTGCGGCCACTCGAGGTCATGTCCTAGCGATCTTGGAGGATAGGGACCCGGTTCGGCCGTGAAACGAGAAGGGCCGTACAGGGTGGGCGAGTTGGGAGACCGGCCTGGGCCCGTACGGCCTGTACCCGTCCTGCCCTGTCCGCGGTCTCCCGCGCACATTGCGGCGAGTTGCTCGAAGCCTCCAGTCCGATACCCGTACGGTATCGAGATCGCTGAACGGGTCTTGGACGACCGGAAGGCCCGGGTGGTCGACTCGGAGCATGACCAACGAACTGATGCCCGACCCCGCTGTGCAGGTTGCCGGTGCCCAGGAGATCGCCCCCGACCTGGTGGTGATCCCGAACCACCAGGTCCAGCTGGTGCCCAACATCGGCGTCATCGGCGGCACGCAGGCCGTCCTGGTCGTCGAGACGGGGATCGGCACCGCCAACGCCGAGCAGGTCCTCGCCTTCGCCTCCGAGGTGGCCAAGGGCCGCCGGCTCTACCTGACCACCACGCACTTCCACCCCGAGCACGCCTTCGGCGCCCAGACCTTCGCCGGCCACGCCACGTACCTGGTCAACCGCGCCCAGGCGGATGACCTGAAGGCGAAGGGGCCTGGATACCTGGAGATGTTCCGGGGCCTCGGCGGGTCGATCGCCCACCGCCTCGAAGGCGTCCGGGTGCCCACCCCCGATGTGGTCTACGACGACGGGTACGACCTGGACCTCGGCGGCCGAACCGTACGGCTGCGGCCCACCGGCCGGGGCCACACCATGGGCGACCAGGTGGTCGAGGTACCGGACGCCGGCGTGCTGTTCACCGGGGACCTGGCCGAGACCGGGCAGTTCGCCATCTTCCCGTGGTTCCCGCCGTACGACACGGACGTCTCGGGAGTGCGCTGGCTGGCGGTGCTGGACCGGCTCGCCGCCACCGGCCCCCGGGTGGTGGTGCCCGGTCACGGCGACCTCGGTGGCCCGCAGGTGCTCGCCGACGTCCGCGACTACCTGCGCGAGCTGCGCGACGAGACGTGGCGGCGGCGCGACTCCGCGATGGGCGAGGACGAGATCGTCGCCGAGGTCCGGGCCCTGCTGATCGAGCGTCATCCCGAGTGGGTCGGCCAGGACTGGATCGAGCGGGGCGTCGGCTGCCTGTGCACCGAACACGCCGCGTGACGCTCCATCCATGAGGGGTGCAATCCGGCACGTCTTCCCGTCGCGACACTCGCTGGTCCATCTCGGGGGAGAGCCGGCTCTCCCGCACGTGCACCGGGGTCAGGTGGCAGCCCTGGCCCGTCGGCGGGACCTGACGGCCCTCCTCGACCGGCACGTCCCGCTCGGCCCGGACCAGGCCGCAGTGCGACTCGGCGTCCGCCGAACCGACTTCGCCGCCGTGGTGCGGATCGGTTGGATCACGCCCGTCGGCTCGGTGGACGCCGATTTCAGGCGGCAGGACGGCGTCCCCTCGATCTCGAGGTGCCCGTGGCGATGCCGACGACGGCGCCGCTGGTGCTCGTCGGTGCCGGGTACCGCACGGTGCGGGTGCGGTTCGATGTCGGGTGGGGCGGGGCGGTGTGGTCGTGGGGTGGGGCGCACTACGGGGTATGACGCGGGACGAGCGGGCCCGCAGGCACGCACGTGACTACGAAAGGCTCGTCCAGCACTCCGAAACCCTCATCACGGGGACCTCCATCACCCTCATGACGCCGAAGGCCCAGAAACCCAGGTCGTCGAGGTAGTCGGCCGCGTCGAGGGGGCGGCCGTTCCAGAGGCGCACCTGCCCGCCGGTGACCAGGAGGTCGAGGTGGCCGCCGCGGGCCGGTACCGCGCCGGCGGGAGCTTCGGGGGCGTCGGCCAGGCGCAGGACGGCGATGTCGGCGGTGCGGCGCCGTCCAGGATGTGGTGGTCATGTCGGTATCTCTTTCGGTGTCGTCGGTGGTGCTGGTCGAGGCCCTGATGCAGGGGCGCGCGGGCGCGGCCGCAGTCACGTCGTCTCCTGCGGGATGGCTGGCGCGCGCCTCTGCTCTGCGGGCCGGGTGAGGCGGCGCACCGCTTGGGCCGAGGCCCGCAGGAGGTGCTGCTCGGGTCTTCGAAACGAAGGGGCGGTGCTCAGGCCGCGGGTGTGTTGAGCACGTACTCGCGGGAGGCGTGGACCTCGTCGCGCAGAGCGCGCAGGTCGACGTCGAGGACCTGGCCGTTCCATTTGCGGGGTTCGCCGTTGATGAGGACGGCGCTGATGTTGCGCGCGTCCGAGCCCAGGACGATGGTGCCGACCGCGTCGTTGAGCGGCATGTTGTTGAGGTCCTCCGCCTGGATGACCAGGAGGTCAGCCTTCTTGCCCCGGGTGAGCGAACCGGTGACGCCGTCCAGGCCGTTGGTGCGGGCGCCCTGCAGGGTCGCGAAGTCCAGGACGTCGTAGGTGGTGATGCGGGCAGGCCGCCGGTCGGTGCCGTAGACGGCGTTGACCGCGCGCATCCGCTGGATGGCGTGCAGGGCCCGCATCTGCGTGAACATGTCGCTGACCAGCGCCACTTCGACGTCGATGCTCAGACCCGGCCGCACCCCCACCGACAGGGCCTCGTCGACCGCGGGGATCGCGCTCTCCAGTCCGATCTGGGCGTCCGAGGTCGGGGCCAGGGCAATGGTCGTTCCGCTCTCCCCGATCGCCTTCCATGCCCGAAGGGTCAGGCCGGTGGCGTGGATCAGGGTGAGGTCAGCGCCCAGGATGCCGTCCCTCTCCCATTCCAGAACGGCCTGCGAGGAGGAGGCGCCGAACACGGCGTCCACGCTCACCCCGATGCCCAGTTCCTTCGCCGCGCGGGCGAGCCGCGGGCCGTAGGCGAGAGCGGCCTCGGCGATCTCGTCGGTGGCCAGCGCGGCCAGGCGAAGGGTCAGCAGCTGGTCGTCACTCGCGAAGTACCTGTCCTTGAGCCGGGCCAGGTCGCCTGGCCACTGCTCGTCCCAGTCGCCGAAGTGCGGGCCCATCGAGGCGTGCACACCACGAATACCGGTGTCGGCCAGCGCCTGGACGGCGGCGTCGGAGTGCTCGGGGGTGCGGGAGTTGTGGGAGAAGTCGAGCATGCACGTGATGCCGCTGTCGATCGCCGTCAGAGCGGCCAGCCGGGTGCCGACGTACATGTCGTGGGGCCGGTAGACCGTGGCGTAGCCGGCAAGAGTCGACCTCACGTAGGCGCCGAGGTCGTCGACGTCCGGCATGATCCGACGCAGCTGCGTCTCCCAGGCATGCCGGTGGGTGTCGACGAAGCCCGGCGTCAGGATCGTGCCGGCCGCATCGACAACCACCGCACCCTCCCGGTCCAGGCCCGGGCCGATCGCGGCGATCGTATCGCCCTCGACGAGGAGATCGGCGCCCTCCAGGACACCGGAGTCGGGGTCCATGGTGACGATGGTCGCGCCAGTGAACAGGATGCGCCGCTTCGGGTCGGCGGATCGGCGCTGGAGCTGCTCGAGAACGGCGGAACTGGTGGTGCCGGTGGCGGTCAAAGGAACATCCTGTCCGTCGCGCCGGGCAAGGGGCCCTGGCGGAGTGAGCTGTGACCTCAGTTTCGAACCAGCCGGCGAAGGCAACCAGGCCACCGTCTGCCTAGGCACAGCACACCTACGGTCGAGCGCCTGCGCACGATGACCACCGCGTCCGGCGCGAGCGGCGTGCTCATCGACTCCCTCGGTGGCGCCATGGCCGACATCGCGCCGGACGCCACTGCCTTCCCCCACCGCTCCGCCACCGGAGTCGCGCAGCACCACTCCTACTGGCACGCCTCCACACCGCCGCCCCACACCGAAGAACGCCTGCGCCGGCTGCGCGAGACCCACGCTGCCATGGCGTACCACGGCGCGAACCTCCCCCGGCTGCGCCGCGTCAAAGCGCTCGCCTACCCCGGCGGCCTGTTCACCTTCCCGCAGTCCAGCACCCCCGACCCCGGCCCGGCCGCCGCACCCGCCGCCGCCTTCGCGGCCGGGCCCCCCGGCACCACCGGCCCCCGCATCCCGGGCGGCCCCGCCCGCCCCGCGCGACGGCTACGACCGGCTGGCCGCCCAGCTGCGGGGCTCCGTAGCCGTGGGAGCCGATCAGGAACTCACCCGGGCTCGCCACCGCCTTTCGGGCCGCCGGACCGGCAGAGGTGGCGGAGACGGACTCGCCGCATCGACTTCCTTGGGCGTCCAGGGGCGACTCGGGCGTACGGCCCACCCCGTCTCCGCGTAGGGATCCTGCCGGATGTGGTCACCCCTGTGAGCCGGCGGCCATCGGGGTGACCCGTCGGGGCCGGGCTCGTTCAGCCGAGGAAGGAGAGTCGTACCGTGCGCTCGGGGTTGTCCCGGTTGGTGTCCACCAGGACCACCGACTGCCAGGTACCCAGCGCCAGCTCGCCCCGTACCACCGGCAGCGTGGCGTGCGGTGGTACGAGGGCGGGCAGCACGTGGTCGCGGCCGTGTCCGGGCGAGCCGTGCCGGTGGCGCCAGCGGTCGTCGGCCGGGAGCAGCGTACGCAGTGTCTCCAGCAGGTCGTCATCACTGCCCGCACCCGTCTCGATGACGGCGAGCCCGGCCGTCGCGTGCGGGGTGAACACGTTGAGCAGCCCGTCGCGTCCGCGCGCGGCCTCCCGTAGGAACTCCACGCAGGCGGCGGTGAGATCGTGCACGGACTCCCTGGAGCCGGTGGTCACGTCGATGGCTCGTGTGGTGAAAGTGTCTGCCATGGATCCATCCTCGCGCGGGACGGCGCGTAGCCGCCGCAGCCGCACCGGCGAGCGGTGGGGCCGAGGGCCTGCCGCGGGGCCGGCCACAGCACTAGCGAAGCGCTGCGAACGCCTTCGTGAAGGCCAGCGGCTGCTGCGCGATCGAACTGCACGTCGGCTCGGCGTGGTTCAGCTCGCCCGCCGGGCACTGCTGGTCACGGGTCGCGGACCACATCGCCAGCCGTCCGATCCCCTTAGACTTCGCGAAGTCCACGAGCTGTACCGCGTCGGAGAGGGTGAAGACCTCGCTCGCGACGTCGTTGACGCCGATCATCGGCGTGACGGCGACCGCCTTCCACGCGGCCGCGTCCGAGAGCCCCAGCACCCCCTTGACCTGCGCCTGCGTGGCCGTGGCGGCCTGGATCGCGTACTGCCCCATGTCTCCGCCGTACGCGGGCCCGTAGTCCATCGCCATGATGTTGACGCCGTCGATCCGGACCCCGGCCCGCTTGGTGTCGGCCAGTAGCGCCACACCCGGCTGGGTGAGGCCCTCCGGCATCACGGGCAGGGTGAACGCCACGTCCAACCCCGGGTGCGACTTCTGCAGCGCGGCGATGGCCTGGGCGCGACGGGCGTTCGCCGCGGTATCGGGCAGGGCGGCGCCCTCGATGTCGAAGTCGACCTTGGTCAGCCGGTACTGGTCGATGACCTTGCCGTATGCCGCCGCCAGTTCGGCGGCGCTCGCGCAATTCAGCGCCAGTTCGTGCCCGGCGGCGCCGCCGAAGGAGACCCGTACGTCGCCGCCCTTGGCCCGCAGCGCGCCGATCTGCCCGGCGACCTTGTCGTCCGCCAGGCCGGTGACACCGCCCCACAGCGGCGCGCAGCCGCCGCCGGAGGTGATGAAGGCGAGGTGGAACTCCTTCACCCCCGTCTTGGCGGCGGTGTCGAGCAGGTCGTAGGCGGGATACAGGGAGGTGTCCACGTACGGGGCGAATCGCGCCCCGCCTGCAGAGGGGGTGCCGGTGGCGGGCGGGGGAGCGGTGGGTGTGGTCGCGGTCGGCGTCGGCGTCCCGGCGGGGGTGGGCCGGGTGGACGGCGTGGAGGGGGCGGGGGCGCTCGCCGTCGCCGTCGGAGCGGTGGTGGGGCGGCCGCCGGGCGGGGGCGTCGCGCCCTGGTCCACCGAGCACTTCACCCCGTTGATCCGACAGGCCGTCGGGTTGCCGGCTTCGGTGCCGCCGCTCGTCACGAAGCCCACCGTGACGGAGGCTCCCGCGGCCAGTTCCTTGTTCCATCCGGCGGGTTTCACGGTGACGTGCTGACCGCTGACGGTGTGGGTGCCGTTCCAGAGGGAGTCGATCCTCGTCCCGGCGGGCAGGTCGAACTGCAGGGTCCAATCCGGCTGGGTCTGTCCGGTGTTGTTGGTGATCACGTACTGCCCGGTGTAACCGCCGCTCCAGGAAGCGGACTTCGTGTACACAGCTCCGACGGATGCGGCCTGCGCGCTGCCGGTGAAGACGAAGGCGGCGCCACCGATCACCGCCGCCACCGCGATCGCTCCGGTGGCCTTCGCCTTCTTGCTCGCCGTGCGCCGGTGCCCGGTCGTACTGCCCATCGTGTGCCTGCCTCTGGTGTTTCTCGGGGGTCTGGTGTGGCAGCACGCTAGCCGCCCCGAAACGGACATTCATTCGATTAGGGGCGGCGGGTGTGAGTCTTAGGTTCCGCTTAAGGGAGAGGTAAGCGGGCCCTCAGGTAAGGGCTCGCGGAGCCTTCCGAGCGCGGTCCGGCCGTCACCCTTTCTTAGCGGGACGTTAGATCTGTGAGGCGGTCATTGTCCGGCGGTGGGGGAGGAAGCATGCTCTGGGCACTCCCCGCCCTAGGGGCCGCTCCCGCCCCGCCTTGCCGGGGTCTCGCCTGGAGGCGCCATGTCCCCGTCCGTCGCCGTCCCCGCAGCACCGCTCGCGGACGAACGCAAGAACCGCCGCATCGCCCTGGTCGGCGGATCGCTCGGCAACCTCGTCGAGTGGTACGACTGGTTCGTCTACGCCAGCTTCGCGATCTACTTCGCCGACTCCTTCTTCCCCGGGGACAACCCGACCACGCAGCTGATGAACACCGCGGGGATCTTCGCGGTCGGGTTCCTCATGCGGCCCGTCGGCGGGTGGGTGCTCGGCCGGGCCGCCGACCGGCACGGACGCAAGAGCGCGCTCACGCTCACCGTGACCATGATGTCGGTGGCCGCCCTGCTGATCGCCGTCGCCCCGACCTACGGTCAGGCCGGATACTTCGGCGCCCTCGTACTGCTGCTCGCCCGCCTGCTCCAGGGCATGAGCATCGGCGGCGAGTACGCGGCCAGCGCCACCTACCTCACCGAGGCCTCGGCACCGAACCGGCGGGGCCTCGGCTCCTCGTTCCAGTACGTGTCGATGACCTGCGGCCAACTCCTCGGTCTGGGAATGCTCATCACGATGCAACACACCCTGACCGCAGCGCAGTTGAGCAGCTGGGGCTGGCGGATCCCCTTCGTCCTCGGAGCGCTGTTCGCGGTGGTCGTCTTCTGGATCCGGCGTCGCCTCCCGGAGACCGACGCGTTCAAGGAGGAGGCGGCGGCCGGGGCGGCCTCCGACGACAGCGCGCGCGGCACCCTCAAGGTCCTGTGGCAACACCGGCGCCAGGCGGGGCTGGTCATGGCGCTCACCCTGGGCGGGACCGTCGCCTACTACACCTACACCACCTACCTCACCAAGTACCTCGTCGGCAGCGCCGGGATGCCGAAGACGACGGCCACGCTGGTCAGTTTCACCGCGCTGGCGCTCTTCGCCGTGCTGCAGCCCTTCGCCGGGATGCTGTCCGACCGGATCGGGCGGCGGCCCCTGCTGATCACCTTCGCCGTGGGCTGCACCGTCGGCACGTACCCGATCATGACGGCCCTCGGGTCCGCGTCCTCGTACTGGTCCGCGTTGGGCCTGTCCCTGCTCGCCCTGGTGATCGTCACCGGCTACACCTCGATCAATGCGGCCGTCAAGGCGGAGCTGTTCCCGACCCGGGTGCGGGCCCTGGGTGTGGCGCTGCCGTACGCGATCGCCAACGCGCTCTTCGGCGGCACGGCCGAGTACGTCGCCCTGTGGTTCAAGAGCGGCGGTCACGAAAGCCTGTTCTTCTGGTACGTCTCCGGGTGCGCGCTGATCTCCCTCGTGACGTACGTCCTGATGCCCGACACCCGCCATGCCGTGCTCAGCCGCGCCGAGGCCGAGGCCGATGGCGGGACCAACGGCGAGACAGGCGGCGGGGGCCGGCAGCCGGAACCGGGGCGGCCGACGACGTCCGCCGAGGCCGTGCCTGAAGGCGGCGCCGGTGACCAGGGGCGGGCCCTCGCGTAAGCTGCTGGTCCGGGATCGGGGTCAGGACTGTCTATGCACGCGCTACTCGTCGAGGACGATGACCGCATGGCCCAGGCCCTCGGCACCGCGCTCGCCCAGCGCGGCCACACCGTCCGTCGTGTCGGCCGGGCGCTGGACGCCCTGTTGCACCTGCGTGAGGCCGAGTTCGTCCTCCTCGACCTGGGCCTGCCCGACCTGGACGGGCTCGAACTGCTGCGGAGGCTGCGCACGGTCTGCGACGTGCCGCTGATCGTGGTGACCGCGCGGTGCGAGGAGCGCGACGTCCTGCAGGGGCTGCGGGCGGGCGCCGACGACTACGTCGTCAAACCGTTCCGGATGGCCGAGCTGATGGCCCGCATCGACACGGTACGCCGCCGCGCGGGGGCGCGCTCCGGCCGCCCCGACGAGGATGCCGTGCGCGCCGATGGCAGGGTCGTGCGCACCGGGGACGTGGAGGTGGACCCGGCGGGCCGGACCGTGACCGTCGCTGGCGTCGAAGTCCAGCTCACCCGGCGGGAGTTCGACGTACTCGCCTTCCTCGCCGCGCGCCCGGACGAGGTGCACTCCCGCGAGGAGATCCTCGACCGGATCTGGGGTGACGCCTTCCTCGGCACCTCCCGCTCGCTGGATGTGCACGTGGCCGGTGTCCGCGCCAAGACCGGGCGCTCCCAACTGGTGCGCACGGTCCGGGGGTTCGGCTACCAGCTCGGTTGCCCCACCGCCGCGGACCCGGCGCCGTGAGGCGCAGGCTGCTGGCCGTGCTGCTGGTGCTCATGGGCGCCGCGACGCTGCTGCTCTGCCTGCCGCTGGCGGACGCCTACGCACGCGGACGGACCGAGCACATGCTGCTGCAACGCCGCTCGGAGGCCGTACGGTTCGCCGACCTCGCCGAGCGGATGCGCACCGGGGCCGACCGCTCCGAACTCTCCGCCGAGATCGGCCGGTACGCGCAGCTGTACGGAGCCGCGGTGGCCGTGGTCGACACCTCGGGCCGGACGGTGGCCCTGGCCGGAACGCCCGGATCCCTGGGGGAGGGGGCGGCCCCGGAGTCCTCCGGCGCGGTGGCGGAAGCCCGGGGCCGGGCCCTCACCGGCCGTTCCACCGACCGGTTGCCGACCATTCGGCCCTGGGGTCCGGATTCCGTGGTGCTGGCCGAACCGGTGGGCCGTGACGAGCGGGTGAGCGGGGCCGTGCTGATGGCCCTGCCGACCGCGGCGGCCCGCCGGGACGTCACGGCACGGTGGTCGCTGATCGCCGCCGGGGCGCTCGCCGCCTTCGCGGCGGCCGCACTGGTCGCGGCCGGGATCGCACGCTGGCTGCTGCGCCCGGTCAGGGACCTGGACCGGGCGGTGGAGGGTCTGACCGCGGGCAGTCTCCAGGCGCGGGCCGTCTCCGACACGGGACCGCCCGAACTGCGCCACCTGCGACGCCATTTCAACATCATGGCGCAGGCCGTCGCCGACTCCCTCGTCCGTCAGCGCGACTTCGTCGCCGACGCCTCCCACCAACTGCGCAATCCGCTGGCCACGTTGGTGCTGCGGATGGAGAACGTCGAGCCGTACGTCGCTGTCGGGTCCGGCCTGGCCGAGCACGGCCGCGCCCTGGACGAGGCGGCACGGCTGGAGGAACTGCTCGACGGGCTGCTGGAGCTGGCGCGGGTGGAGTCCGGTACGGCGGAGCTGAGGGACCAGGACGCCGCGCGGGCGGTACAGGACCGGATGGCGGCCTGGAGCCCGGTGTTCGACGACGCCGGGCTGCGTCTGGGTCCGGGGCCGGGGCCAGGGCCGGGGCCGGTGGCGGGGAGGACGGCCGACGGTCCTGCCGGGAGCCTGCTGGTCCGGGCCCTGCCGGACGCGGTGGGCCGGGTCCTGGACGCGCTCCTCGACAACGCCGTGAAGTTCGTTCCGCCCGGCGGCAGTGTCGAGGTGAGCGTCTCGCGCGCCGCCGACGGGGATGTCGTGGTGCGGGTCGGCGACGACGGCCCCGGCGTGCCCGATGACCAACTGCCGCTGCTGCTGCGGCGCTTCGCGCGGTCCCCGGAGCACCAGAACGTCAGAGGCAGCGGGCTGGGGCTCGCCATCGCCGAGGAGATCGCGCGGATCAGTGGTGGGGGTCTCCGGGCCGCCGGGAACACGCCGCACGGACTGGTCCTCGAACTGCGGCTGCCCGCCGCGTGAGGGCTCAGCCGTACACCGAGCGGTAGTAGGCCACCGCGCCGGGGTGCAGCGGAACGCTGCCGGTCGATATCGCGAACCGGGGTTCGAGCCGGACCCCCGCCGTGACCTCGTGCAGCAGGTCCCGCCACCGGTCGAACACCACTCGCAGCAAGGGTTCGACGGCGCTCCGCGGGAGGTCGTCGCGGGCCAGGAGGTAGTTGCCGACGCCGATGGTCCCCACGGGCTCGTTGAGTCCGTACACGCCCGCCGGAAGGGTGACGGCCGAGTAGACGGGCCCGTAGCGCTCCCGTAGGGGGCCCACGTGGCTGTCCAACGGCAGGAATCGCAGCGGCAGTTCGCGGGCCAGGCCGGTGAGCGCCGGCGTGGGAACGCCACCGGACCAGAACAATGCGTCGACCCGTCCCGCGCGCAGCGCGTCCACCGACGCGGCGAGGCCCAGGGGGCGCTCGTCCGGCGGGGCGGCGTCGCTGCCCCGCCCGGTGGCCCGCAGTACCCTGCCCGCGATCACCTGTACCCCCGAACCGGCGGCGCCGGCCGCGACCGGACGGCCCGCGAGAGCGCCTGCCTCGCGCACGGGGCCGTCGGCCGGGACGAGGAGGTGCGTGTAGTTCACGTAGACCCGGGCCAGCGCGCTCACGCGCGTCGCGGGGCGGGCGAAGGACTCCCGCCCCAGGGCCGCGTCCTCGGCGGTGTCGGCCATCGCGAGGGCCAGCTCGACGGTCCCCTCGTCCAGCTGCCGCAGGTTGTCCACGCTGGCCGCGGTGCTGACGGGGACGATCTCCGGGCCGCGCCCGTCGGCGGCGAGGGCCTGCGCCAAAGCCTTCCCGAAGGCGTTGTACGGACCCCCCTCCGGCCCGGTGGCGAGCCGCAGCCGCCGCACCGGAGCGGGCTCGCCCGAACACCCCGCGAGCCCCGCCGCGGCCGCGCCGAGCCCGGCGCCCATGATCCACCGACGGCTCGGCGCTGCGCTGGTCATGGCGACAGCCTAGCCAGGGCGGGCGAAGCACCGGCCCTGGGCCCGGCGCCCAGCACGCTTGGTCACGTAGCGTAACCGCCTGCCAGATCCGCCGCCCGGCCCGCCACCCCGGCCCACCGCTCGACGCCGGCCGGGTCCGGAGCGACGATGGGTAAGGGCCCCCGCGTCGAAGGGATGATCATGTTCGAAGGCAGCGGCAAGCCGTTCAGCGGGTTCTCCGTCGATGACCTCGGCAAGGCGAGGGAGTTCTACGGACAGACGCTCGGCCTGCGCGTTTCCGAGGACGAGGGCATGCTCTTCCTGCACCTCACCGACGACACCGCAGTGCTTGTCTACCCGAAGGACAACCACGAGCCCGCGAGCTTCACGGTCCTCAATTTCCCGGTGCCCGACGTCGAGCACGTGGTCGACGAGCTCACGGCGGCCGGGGTCGTCATGGAGCGCTACCCGGAGTTCACGGCGGACGAGAAGGGCATCGTGCGCGAGGAGGGCGGCCCGGTCGTCGCCTGGTTCAAGGACCCGGCCGGCAACGTCCTCTCGGTGGTCGAACCGATGTGACCAACCGCCTCACGCGCCGGGGCCAGCGGTCTTTGAACCCTTCTACGGCATCTCGGAGCACCTCGCCGGCCGCGTCGCCGCCGGAGTGCCCCGAGTCCTCGTTCGAGCAAGAGCGCCTACGAGTTCTGGCCGGTGAAACGGGGTTGTCGCGCCGAAAGCCGTCCTCGTCGGACTGGTCTCCGGAGCGGATCGTGCCGGTCAGGAAGCCAGCGCCCGAGCGGGGAGACGGCACGAGGCCGATATGCAGCTCGCGCCGCACCGGCAGGACCCGCTCCTCCACGCCCCTGGTCCACAGGGAGCACTCCGACTGCACCGCGTTCGCCGTCTGGACGGCGTGGGCACGGCGGATGGTCTCCGGGCCCGCCTCGGACAGCTGATCCCCCGAGGCTGCGGGTTCAGGCCAGGGTGGTGATGCAGAAGGGGTGGCCCGCCGGGTCCAGCAGGACACGCCACCGCTCGGGTTCCGGCTGGACGGCGGGCGCTTCGGCCCCCAGGGCGAGCAGTCTGGCCTGGGCGGCATCCAGGTCATCGACGCCGAGTTCGAGATGGGCCTGCTTCTCCTGGGAGGGCTCCGGCCAGGTGGGGCGTCGGTAGCCGGCGAGCCGGTTGAACCCCAGCCCGGGAGAGCCCTCCTGACCGAGCATGACGAAGTCATCGCTCGAGTAGGTGACGGGAAGGCCGAGGGCCTCGCCGTAGAAGCGGGACAGCTCGGCCGGGTCCGGGCAGTCGAACGTGACAGCCGAGAAGCGGATCGCGGGTGCGGAGACGTTTCCAGTGCTCATGAGGAAGACGCTACGACGCGCTGGATCTGCCGGAGAACGGGATCCTCGCAGCAGGCCGCCGACCGCAGCGTGGACACGGGCGGCGGTCGTCGGGTCGTCCGCACCCGAGACGAGCCCGGACAGGCGTCGCGGCGCCGTTGGCCGATGTCGGGACGGAGCGGGGCCCTTGGTGCGTGGGTGGCGGCCGGGCGGGCTGGTTGGTTCGGATGAGTCTTCTTTTCGGATGAGTCTTCTTGATGATGTGGCCGAGCGTGACAGCTGACTGTGCCGGGTGTGGGACGAGCCGGTCGGCAGGGAACGATCAATGCCGCGCGGGCGCGGGCGGCGTACCGGGCCCGGGGCGGGCACGGTCGGGGCCCTCGACCGGATCGCTGGTGGTCGACGTGCCTGGTTTCGGACGGGTCGTCCCGGTACTCCCGGTACTCCCGTTATTCCCGGTGGTCCTGGGCTTCCCGATCGCCGGTCCGGTCACCTGCAGTTCCCCGCCGGTGAACACGCCCTCGAAACCGCTCCCGTGGAACCGGGGCGACGTCTGGTGGTAGCGCAGGTTCCCCGCGCTGATGTCCTCCAGGCGGTCGCAGTACTCGTCCGCCTCTGGCGTGAGGGCCCAGCGCGAGCGCAGGGCCACGTACTGCCGTTCCGTCTCCTCTATCGTCTCGACGAGCTTGTTCAGGGCTTCCTGAAGGCCCAGGACGTACACGTGTTGCAGCACCGAAACGGCCTGGACGTGTGCCTTCTTCCCCTTCCTGTCGTTCCACTCCTTCCGGAACGAGTACAGGTCGTTGACGAGGCAGCAGTGATGCGCCGTCAGCCGGTCGAGCTGCCCCCGCTCGGCCGACTCCCATTCCTCCGCGGAAAGGTTTCGCTCCAGCAGCGCGGGAAGGCTGGCGGTGAACAGCGGGACACCGAAGTTGACGTGCCGGTACTCCAGGTACTCGCCCCACCCCATGCGGGGTGACCGGATCGCATGGTCTTCCCGGTACTGCGCCTGCGCCATGTACGCGATGCGCCGCAGGAAGTACCGGGCCAGCGACTCCGGGAGCCGCTCGGCGATCGCCATGGCCGCCGTCAGGTTGTGCCGGGGCAGTCCGTCGCCCCAGTCGCCGGCGGAGAAGACGTCGTCGGCGTGGGACTGCTGGAAAAGCAGCGTGACCGTGCGTTCCCACAGCCGTTCCGCGCTACCGGCGCCGCTCGTCTCGTACAGGGCCTCCCGCTTGTTCTCCATGACCGTGTACAGCGCGTTGAAACGGCACCACCTGGTCAGCAGGTCGGCGTCCACGTCGGGGAAGCACAGCGCGGCCCACATCGTGTAGTTGTCGGCATGCACCGGCGCCGGCACCCGCGGGTCGTCGCTGAACAGCCCGAACGCCCAGGCGTTCGCGTCGGCGTCCATCTCGGGGGAGTGGTGGGGGTTGATGCGCCAGCGAAAGCCGCTCCGCACCGGGGGAATGGTGAACGTCCGGGTTCTCATGGCCTTCTTTCTCGACGCCGACCTACACAAGAAACTTCCCTACGGGGCGCACGGCACACCCGTGACCCGCTGAAGAAGCCCCGGGCCCGGGGGTGCCTCCCAGGTGCCTCCCGGCGTGCCTCGCGGTGGGCGGTCTTCGGGGGCGGGAGTGGTGAACTTGCCTTCGAGTCCACTCGAGGGTGTTGCCTGGGGGAGACACCTCGTCGTGCTGACCGTACGAACGACGAATTCCCTTGAGGAGCACACCATGACGCAGAAGATCTGGTTCATCACCGGTGCCTCGCGCGGCTTCGGCAGGGAGTGGGCCGTCGCCGCCCTCGAACGCGGTGATTCGGTGGCCGCGACCGCGCGCGACCTCTCCACGCTGGGCGACCTCCGCGAGAAGTTCGGAGAGCGACTCCTGCCCCTGCGTCTCGACGTGACGGACCGTGACGCCGGCTTCGCCGCCGTGCAGCAGGCGCACGAGCGGTTCGGGCGCCTCGACGTGGTGGTCAACAACGCCGGTTACGGCCACTTCGGCATGATCGAGGAACTCACCGAGGCCGAGGCGCGCGCGCAACTGGAGACCAACCTGCTCGGCGCCCTGTGGATCACGCAGGCGGCCCTGCCGTTGCTGCGCGAGCAGGGCAGCGGCCACATTCTCCAGGTCTCGTCCATCGGAGGCATCAGCGCCTTCCCGCTGGTCGGGATCTACCACGCGTCGAAGTGGGCGCTCGAGGGCATGAGCCAGGCGCTGGCCCAGGAAGTGGCGCCGTTCGGCATCAAGGTCACGCTCATCGAGCCCGGTGGGTTCGCCACGGACTGGGCGGGTTCCTCGTCGAGCGCGTCCGAGCCGTTGCCCGCCTACGCAGACTTCCACAAGGCGGTGCAGGAGCAGCGCCGCAAGCGCGTCGGCACGCCGGGCGATCCGACCGCGTCGGCCGCGGCCGTGATGAAGATCGTCGACGCCGACGAGCCGCCGCTGCGCTGCTTCTTCGGTGCGGCGCCGCTGGGCATCGCCAAGGCGGACTACGAGCAGCGTCTCGCGGTGTGGGAGAAGTGGCAGCCCGTGGCAGAGCTGGCGCAGGGCTAAGCCGGGGAGCCGGGGAGCCGGGCCGGGGGTCCGGTGCCACGGAGTAAATCGAGCGTCGCGGCGGGGTGTGGCCGCTCCCGGGATCACACCCGGGTGCGGTCCGCTCCCGGCAGAAGCACAGCCGCGCGGGATGGATCGCCGGCCCGTGCGTAAAAGGTCCGGAAACGCCGTTGAAGCCCCACCCGGGGTACCGGACAATTCCTACCGCTGCCCGCCCATGCGGGCTGATGGTCGCGAGTGACGTCGGATCGGTCCGCGTCGCCGTACGAGCCCAGGATCAGTGGGGCCATTGGTGTTACGCATTCATTTCACTGCGGAGGATCTCGCCCGGACCCGCGTGGCCACCACGATCGGGGCGGCGGCGGAGACCTACTACAGCCTCGAAATGCTGAGCAGACGCTCCCTCGCGGTGCCCTTCCTGCCCTGGCGTACGCAGGTGGCCGGTCGATTGCCGCAGGACGCCAAGCCACTGACCGTGCTCGTGCCGGACCACGGCCCCGGCCTCGACCTGCTGACCCTGGCCGGGGATTCGCCCGACATCGATCAGGCCGTCGACACCCTGCTGCGGGCTCCGCGCGCCCGCGTACGCCGGGAGCTGGAGGTGGTCGCCTTCGACCCCGCCCACTCCTCCTGGGCCCGGACCGTTGCCGAGGGCGACGGCGAAGCCCGCCGGCAACTGGCGACGGCCTTGGCGGCCTGCCACCGCGTGACCGTCGGGCCGTTCTGGCCGGCCGCCCGGTCGCACCTCGAAGCGGTGCGCGCGCAGTACGCCCGTACGTTCCTGGAGACCGGCGTGGAGGGTCTGCTGGCCACGTTGTGCCCGCCGCTGGTGCGCTGGAGCCCACCCGTGCTGGAGGTGCGCCACCCCCGCCGGGTCGATGTCCACCTGGGTGGCCGGGGGCTCGTCCTCGCGCCGACGGTCTTCTCCTGGCGCGAGCTCAGCCTGTTGTACGACCCCTACGACGAGGAGTCGGTGCCCCGGCTGACCGTGCCGGCGGTGACCGACCCGGCGTACGGCTCCGCCCTGTGGCACGGCGGCAACGGCACGGCCGACGACGAAGCCCTGGGCGCCGTGCTCGGCCGTACCCGGGCGGCCGTGCTGCACCTCCTCGCGTACGGCTGCGGCACCACGGAACTCGCCGGGCGGCTCGGCATCACCCCGGCTGCGGCGAGTCAGCACACCAAGGCCCTGCGCGGCGCGGGCCTCATCACCACGAGCCGTCGGGGCGGTTCCGTGCTGCACGTCACGACGGCCCTGGGACGTGAGCTGCTCGGAGCGACGGGCGAGCGAGCGAGAGTCGGCCGCTCCTTTTAAGCGGTGGCTTAAGACCGTGGCGGGCGGAACCCGGCCGTCGGCAGGATGCGTGACGGCGCCGGCCCGCTGGGGTCCAACGGCACCGCATCCGTACATCGCCACATCCGCAACCGAGGTGGGAGCACGCGCATGACAGATGCAACGAGTTCACGGAGTACGAAGTCCCGCCGGCGCCGGACGGGGGAGCGGGCCGCGCTTCTCGTGGGCGCCGCGCTGATCGCCTTCGCGACGGCTCAGGCACCCGCGTCGGCGAGTCCGGGCCAGTGCGCCGACAACCGCCTGTGTGCCTGGTCCAACGCGGACTACGGCGGCATTTTCACCGCCTACACGGCCTCCGCGCCGGTGCTCGGCGGCGACAACGACCGGTTCGACTCCGTGTGGAACCGCAACAGCGTCTCCTGGTACGTCTACGTCGACCCGTACTACCGGGGCGCCAAGTACTGTGTTCGGCCCGGCTATTCGGTGTCGAACCTGGGCGACTGGTTCGGTCTCCACGACCAGATCTCGGCCGTACAGAAGCTGGGCGGGACATCCTGCGGGACCGCGACTCCGATCGGCTCCTACAAGGGCTCGTAGCCGACGCCCCGAGCGCTGCCGTCCCCCGGTCACGGGGGAACCGGGGGACGGTGGTTTCGCCGCGGCACCGCCGAAGAGCAGCCTTTCGACCTATCCGCCCCGTCCGACCAGCCGACCGGCCCCGCTCCGCAGCGGGCCGCCGGCCGTGCACCCGAAGGTCCGCGATGAACTCGCGGCCGCCGCGGACCGGGTCGACGACGCGGTCATGGTCATGGAGGGCGTTGCCCACATGGTCAGCACGCTGTCGAGTGATCAGCGGCAGGAGCCGAACGAGCTGGTCGGGGAGATGGCCGCCGTCGAGCACAACCAGGCTCGCCGCGGTTTCTTGGAAGAGTTCCCGGAGGAGTTCGAAGCCGGCACGGCCGAACATCTGGTGCTTCAGCGCCACCCCAGAAGCCGCCAGGCCGACGATGCCGCACCACCGCAACGACGCCGTCCCGTTGGGAAGGACCAGTGACCGCCCCGGCTGGCCCTTACCGGTCTCCAGGGCCGAAAGCTGACGCCGACGTGGAGCCCGGAAAGTGCGGGTGCAGGGCGACCACGCACTCATATCGGCCGCAGCAGAATCGGTGAGCGCCCTGAATGTCAGTCCTGAGCGAGCCATCTCGCGACGCTCTCTGCCTCATCGGCCGAGAGTTTGTGCTCCCGCAGCATGAACTCGGTGAACTTCCTTATCGCAGAAGCCCGGTGCGGGCTCGGCACCGCCAGGACCGACATATAGTCCTGATAGGTCGATCCCTCGATGATGACGGTCCCCGTCGGTGACATGGTGATGAGCCCGTCGAGTGACGGCCCATTGATGGTGCTGCTGTTGGAGCCGGCAACGGTCCACTTCTCCTGCAGTCGCACACGGGCCCAATATGAATCACTGTCATACGGGTCGTCGTGCAGGTTGACCAGGAGCAGGAACTCGCCCTCAGCTCCGAACAGGTCGAACTGGCAAGCCAGTCGCCACCATGCCTCGTCGACCGCCTGGAGGGGATCTGGGCTGTCGAACTCAACGACCTCGTCGACCCGACCGTCCCACGGTCCGCAAGCCGTCGTTTGTGAGGCCGCGTCGGGCGGGCATGACGTCACTGTCTCGTCGATGCCGAGCAAAGTGATTCCAGACAGGGCGAGCGTTGTGGCCAGATCCTCAAAGGTCTTCAGGACTTCCTCCATCAAGAGCACCAGGAACGAACTGGACGAGCCTCCCACTGGGACACCCTCCGCGGTCGTGAGTATCGCCATCACTGTCGAACCCAGACGAACGGAACCTTCGGGCCCTCGGCCGGTGCATCCTCGCCTGACCGGCCACGCAGGGTTCAGCCGCACACACTCAGCCGTGCGCGCGGGACGTTGCGCTGCTCCCGGTGGCGCGCCCTGTGGTGGATTGGCGGGCGGTGCGCGCGGCTCGTGCGGGGAGTCGTTCCCCGCTCGCGTGCCTGACCCCGGTGGTCTCGGGACGGGACTGGGCGCCGTTGGGCGAGGTCGCGCGGATGGCCCGGGTCGGTCGGGTCGCGGCGGCTTGGCGCCGCTGCCACGCCGACCTCCCCGCCCCGGCCGGTGGCACGGAGCTGCGCCCGTTCTTCGATTGACCGCACCCGGGACGTCGCCGCTGGCGGTGCTGGGCCGGGTGCGGCTGGTGGAGCGGTACCGGTCGGGAGCGGGCGGCCTGCGGATCACGCTGGCCCGGCCGACGAGCATGCGGGGTGCTGTTGCTCGGGTTGGGGGAGTGGTGCACCACGTGGATCTGCCTGCGGGAGCCGGGGCGGGCGCGGAGTGTGGGTGCGCCCGGCACGCGTGCGGGGGCGTCACTCCGCGGTGGGGGTGCCTGGGACCACGGCCCGGCGGGCCGGGTGACGGAGGATCACATCGAGGGCGGGGCGAACTGCACGGACCGCGCCCGCGCTCTGGCCGCCGGGACGTCGGCCTGAGCCGTGCCCGTGCGATCCGGTCGGTGACCAGGCTCGCGAGCAGGACCAGGGCGGCTGTGACATGGCAGATCAGGAGCACGTTGGCGAGGGTCATGGCCTGTGCTCTTCTCGGGTGGGGGTCGTTCGCGGACCCTCGGACGTACGGGGCCGCGCACGGCCCGCGCCGCACTGTCGCCAGTGCGGCGCGGGCCGGGGCCTGCAGAGGGGCTGCGCGGTGTTCAGGACAGTTCGCGGACACCGAGCTGCTGTACGAACAGCAGGCTGTCGGCGTTGGCCCAGTACTCGGCGAGCATGCCGTCCTTGACCAGCAGGGTGTCGGTGCCGGTGAAGTGGACGCGGTTGCCCACAGCGTCCTCGGACGCGCCCGGGAAGCCTCCTGCGTAGGTGCCTTCGGCTGCCCAGCGGACCACCAGGTAGTCGTCGGTCGCGATCGGGCCGACCGTGATCTCGAAACTGAGGTCGCGCAGGACGCTGTGGATGCCCGCCACCCACCCGTTCAGGCCCTCACGGCCATGCACGGTGTCGTCGCCCGAGCCGGTGATGGGGGCGGCGTGCGCGACGAAGTCAGGGGCGATGATCTCGTCGGTCAGGGACAGGTCGTTGTTCCACAGGGCCTTCCACGGCTCGGCGAGCAGGGCGTTGGCGGAAGCGGACATGGCAGTTCTCCTTGGTGAGGGGGATTCTTGGAGGGACATGTGGCGCGCGGCCCATTGCCGTTCGCCACAGCTCTGGGGTGTGGTGCCGCCACTGGTGTGGCGTCAGCTGCGCCCATCGGCGCGGCGGGTGAGGACCGTGTCGATCCAGTCGTAGGCGTGCGGGGCCAGGCTCGAGGCCCCGGCCGCCCCGGTGATCGGTGGATGACGCGATGCCGCCGTCCACCGATCACAGATCGGACAGTGGTCAGGCCCCGGTGTCCAGGTCGGTGTCCGGGACCCAGGAGCCGTGGATCCCGGCGGTCACCCGTCGGGGCAGGTGGACCGCGGCGATCTGCTCGAGGCCGGAGGCATCGAGGACCAGGAGCTGCGAGGCGTCCTGCTTGAGGTCGGAGACCACGGTCAGGAGGTAGCCGTCGTCCTCGCGGGTGCCACCGGCCGCCGGCACGAACACGGCCTCGCTGGGCAGCCGGGCGTCGCCGGCCTGGTGGATGCGGCGGGCGCCGGTGGTGCGGTCGTACTTGACGATGCCGTAGCCGCCGAAGCCCTGCTCGTCGGGGAAGGAGACGGCGTACTGGTAGCGGTTCTCGGCGCCCAGGTAGGCCTCGTTGAGGGTCGGGAACTCCACCGCGAGGTCGTCGATGATCTGCTCGTTCACGGTGCCGGCGGCCATGTCGATGAGCCAACGGCGGGTGTAGGAGCGAGTGTTGGGCTCGGTGCCGCGCCCGGGGGCGCCGACCCACCAGTTCCAGGAGAGCCGGAAGCCCTCGCGGTCCACGGTGGGGCCCTCCAACACGATGCGGCCCCGGCCGTCCTCGTACGCGTTGGAGACGTGCAGCATGCTGCCCGGCTCGATGGAGAACCAACGGACGTGGTGGGCACCGTCGGCTCCCCGCGGCATGACACCGATGCGGGAGGGCTGCTGGTCACTCCAGCTGTAGGGGATCCCGGAGTGCTCGGTCGGGTCGAAGGTGACACTGCCCTCGACGAAGACCACGTGGTGGCGGGTGATGGCGAAGTCGTGCTTGAGGGAGGCACTCGCTCCCGGAACCTCGGCGCTGTGGCTGATCTCGCCCTTGGCATCCGAGACGTAGTACGTCAGGAAGGGCGCGAAGGGCGAGGACCCGAAGAAGTGCAGCTCCCCCGTGGTCGGATCCTCCTTGGGATGCGCGGTCATCATGCCGCGCAGCCTGCCGTCGAAGTCGAAGGCGCCGACCGTCTCCAGCTCAGGGGTGAGTTCGAAGGGGAAGTTCGCCTCGCACAGCGCGAGGAGGCGTCCGGCGTGCTCGATGATGTGGGTGCCGGCGGTGCTGGCGGTCAGGTCGGGGCCCTTCTCGGTCAGGTAGGGGGCGCCCTCCAGGGCGGGAGTGTGCACCCAGCGGTTGCGGTACCACTCGGCGCGCCCGTCCCGCAGGCGGATGCCGTGGACCATGCCGCTGCCCTTGAACCAGTGGGTCGGGGTGACGCCCGGCTTGGGGTTGTGGCCGTTGCGCAGTAGGCGGCCGGTCAGCTCGGGGGGCAGGGTGCCCTCGACGGTAAGTCCGGTGGCGGTGATCTCGTCGGCGACGGGGGTGTAGTGGCCGGTCAGGTACGGCTTCTGCTCAGCGGGCATGGTGGGCATTCCTCTTCTCTGCGCGGATCTGCGGTGTGTGGTGAGGCGTGCAGTCCTGTGTCGTTGTGTCAGGTGTCGTTGTGTCGGGCGAGTTGTCCGGCACGGGTGGTTGGGCGGGGTGAGCCGTTTCGCCCGCGAGGCGTTCAGGGTTTTGTCGGGGTCGTCGTGCGCGGCCTCGACCGGCGTGCCGCAGGACTCCCTGGCGTGGTCGGCGACCACTGTCGAGCTGCTCGACGTCGTTGCGTGCTGCCGTCGGAGTCAGTCGGCGTCCGGCACCCCGGGTGAGGATCAGCGCGACGATCGCTGTGGCGGCGAGGATCGTGGCGCAGACGCCGAAGGCTGCGCGGTAGCCGGCCGCGAGGGCTTCGAGTTGGGTCTGGCGGGTGGAGGCGTGGGCGGTGACGGAGCCGGCCACGGTGGCCAGAGCGGCAAGGCCGAGCACTCCACCGACCTGGCGGGTGGTATTGACCAGCCCGCCGGCGAGCCCGGCGTCCTGTGTGGGAACGCCTTCGACGGACAGGGCGGTCAGCTGGACGAAGGCGATGCCCAGGCCCAGGCCGATCAGACTGATGGGGCCGAGGACGTCGGTGAGGTAGCTGCCGTGGGCGCTGAGCCGGGACAGCCACAGCATTCCGCCGGCCTCGGTGAACAGGGCCGCCGTCACGGTCGTCCCGGCTCCGATCCGCCGGGAGATCTGCGGTGCCAGCGTGGCGCCGAGCATGTTGCTCACTGCGAAGGGTAGTTGGCCCAGCCCTGTGGCCAGGGCGTTCATTCCCAGAACCTGCTGCTGGTAGAGCGACAGGAAGACGAACAGGGCGATCCAGACGGAGCCCAGCAGCGCCATCAGCAGGTTGCCCGCGGCGACCCGGCCGATGCTGAACAGGCGAGGCGGTACCAACGCGTTCGGCCGGCGACGCTCGATCACGACGAAGGCCGCGACCAGCAGGGCGGAGCCGAGGAACGCGCCCAGTACACGGGGGCCGGTCCAGCCTGCGTCGCGTGCGGTGGTCAGTCCCCAGACCAGGCAGGTCAGAGCGAGGCTCACGGTGGCCGTGCCCAGCAGATCGAACCGCCCGGACTTCCGGCCGGCCGTTCGTGGAACGAGGCCCGCCACGGCGACCAGCACCAGCCCGGTCCCGAGGGCGACGGAGTAGAAGATCCAGCTCCAGCCCCACACCTGCGTGAGGACGCCCCCCAGCAGGACACCGCACGCTCCTCCGGCGCCGGAGACCGCACCCCACACCCCCAGCGCCCTGCCCCGTCCCGTGCCGGAGGGGAAATGCTCCATGGTCAGGGCGAGCGCGGCCGGGGCGATCGCGGCGGCGCCGGCACCCTGGACGGCTCGGGCGGTGATCAGCGCGCCGGATGAGGTGGCCAGTCCGGCCGCCAGCGAGGAGCCCGCGAAGAGGGCGAGACCGGCGATCAGTGACCGGCGGCGGCCGAACAGGTCGGCCGCCCGCCCTCCCGCCAGCAGAAGCGCCCCGAACCCCAGGCTGTAGGCGTTGACCACCCAGGTGGTAGCGCTGTCCGACAGGTCCATCCCGGTGCGGATCTGCGGCAGCGCCACGTTCACGATCGACGTGGCGACCATGATGATGAACTGGCCCGCGGCGAGCGCCGCGAGCATGGCACCCGGCCGTGCGGCGGGCGACGCCGGGCCCGGCTGTGTGCGTCTGAGGTTCATGCCGCACAGACTCCTGCGGACCGCTGTCCACTTTCCAGAAGGTCAGCCGCTGGAAGCTGTCCACTCCTGTCCACACCCGTCCGCCGGAAGTCGCTCGCCAGCGCGAGCAGTGGCACCGCGACGGCCCGGACGCGCCGTCCTCAACACCTGGCCAGATGGCGACACATGGCCACCTGGCGTACGTAGGCGGTCTGGCGCACCGCACGGGAGGTAGCGGCGGTGGGCTCGTTCCGGACGAGCGCGGGGGTTTACGCTGCGAGGGCCGGGTCTTGCCGCTAACGCAAGCGGGTCTCGTGGGGCGTGAGGTAGCCCCGGTGGATGTGCTTGCGCGGGCGGGACCACCGGCTCCGGGCAGAGCTCGGCGCGGCACGTGTACCCGTCGCTGGTCCGGTGCCGGATGCGGCACAGGTCGGAGGGTTCGGGAGGACGACCGGGCCGCCAGGAGGTGTCCACGGTGAAGGTCACCGTGTCCGACCAGCTGTTGGCGTAGTGCTGTCCGTCGAAGGTCGTCGTACGGAAGGTGTAGGCGCGGCCGGTGGCCGGTTTGCCGGACGGGACCCTCGCGGAGGCCGTCTCGCCGGTGCGCACGAACGGCGAGTTGAAGAGGGCGACCACCTTGGTCAGTCCGCCGAGGGAACGTCCGAGGGCATGATCGTGCGGCTCGCCGGCCGGGGCCCCTTTTGGCGGGCCCCGGCAGCGTGCTGATGGGCGCGGACGATCGTGGAATCGACCGCGACAACCCAATCCAGGTCGTCCTCGGAGTCGGCCTGGGCCAGCAGTGCGGAGAGAACCTGTTCCCAGGTGCCGTCGATCGCCCATATCCGCAGCCTGCTGTGGGCGCCCTTCCACGACCCGAACACGCGTTGTCCGAGGCGGTGGTGGACGAGTTGCGCCGACGGGGGTGGGAGGTCGCGGCGCACGACCTGTACGCCGAGGGGTTCGCCCCCTTGCTGTCCGCCGAGGAGACGGGCACCGTCGGACCGGCCGCCGCGGCCCTCGACCCGCAGGTGGCGCTGCACCGGGCGGAGGTGGCCGAGCTGGACGCCTTGGTCTTCGTCCACCCGAACTGGTGGGGCATGTCGCCGGCCGTCCTGACGGGGTGGGTGCAGCGGGTCCTCGCGCCGGGCGTCGCCTACAAGCTGGGCACTGCGGAGGGCGAGCCCGCCGGTCTGCTGCGGGCGGGCCGGGCCCTGGTCCTGAACACGTCCGATACCCCGGCCGAACGCGAGACGGGTGAGTTCGGCGATCCGTTGGAGCGGATCTGGTCGGCGTGCGTGCTGCCGTACGTGGGGGTGGACGACGTGCGACGCGTCGTCTTCCGCACGGTCGTGAACTCATCCGACGCGCAGCGGGCGACCTGGCTGGAGCAGGCCCGCCAGCAGGCGGCCGCGCTGTCGCGGCCCTGAAGGGTGTCGCCGAAGGTCCGGCTCTCGGCAGGCCGAGGTTCCCGTCAACGTCTGCCGCAGGGCCGTGACGTCACTCTGTCGGCGGTGTTGGCGCAGTCGATGTCCGTCCGTGACAGAACGAAGACATGGTGCGGAAGGGTCTGTAACTCGGTGCGGGATACAAAGAGTTCCGACCGTTCGTACCGCACAACCTGCTGGGGATCATCATGAAGCTGACCCGTACCGCCGGGCTCTCCGTTGTCGGCCTCGCCGCGGCTCTGTCGCTCACCGCCTGCAACAACGGTGAGGACTCCGCGCAGGCCCCGGCAGCCAAGGCCCCCTCGTCCACGGCCTCATCGCCTTCGACGTCGGGCGGCGGATCGTCCGCGGCCAGCGGGTCGGGGCCCGGGGGTGCGCAGACGGGCAGCGCCAAGCCCGGCGCAGGGACGGGTCCCTCGTCGTCTGCCGGTGCCGTGAACAGCGGGGCGGAGAGCGGTGGCAAGACCGCGTTCTGCAAGACGGCGGACCTGGCCATTGACGCCACGAACGCCGCGCCTGACCAGAGCTCCGGCAGGATCAACATCACGATGGTCAACCGGGGCTCGGCCACCTGCTCGGCGACGGGCTTCGCGGGCGTCGACATCAAGGACGCCGACCACACGTCGAACCCCATCGAGCGCGGGCAGGCCCAGCCGCGCGTCACCACGCTGAAGCCCGGCGAAGCCGCTGTCTTCGATCTCGCCTACACCATCGACGCCAGCGGCAAGAGCCTCGCCCACCCGACCGACATCCAGGTGACGCCGCCGAACGAGACCCACTCGGTGAGCCTGAAGTGGCCCGCAGGAGCGGCCGGGATCAAGGGCGCCTACACCGACGTCCAGGTCTACCCCACGCACACGACCAACTAGAGCTCCGCCGGAGTTCCGCTCGGGCGGCCGTCTGCGTGGTGGCGCCCCGGGGGCGCCTCCCTCGCGGTGGCACTCTTGGGAGGCAGGCGCGTCGCACCGTGCCGGGTTCGCTCCGGACTTCCCGAAGGGGCATACCGCAGCGCGGCGCCGTCCGGGACCATGTCCGGCATGGGAGGGAACTCGCCTCTCGGAGCCCCGACTTGCGCAGGCCGAAGCTCTCGGCGTGGACGGCCGGGCTGCTTGCCCGCAGGCGACCGAGGGAAGCGCACGGCCCGGTCGAGCTCGGCGAGATGCACGTCGTACGGCACATCGAACGTGGCACGCCGGCCAACTGAGGCCGCTCTCGCACGATCAACACCTGGTGATCGGAAACCTCGTGGGTACCGTGCCGGCCCGGGCGGCCCGGTGGGACGCGATGGCGCCCGGCCGTAAGAATTCCGTCATCCGGTCCGGCCTGGCATCCGCGCCCTGCACCGCGTTGGATTGCATCCAGACGGGACCCGTGAGGAAGAGGCATCGATGACAACAGGCAGAGGTCGGCGCGGCAGGATCTTGGCCGGGGTCGCTGCCGCGGCAGCCGTGGTACTCGCCGTAGGGCTGTACTGGTTCCAGCCGTGGAAGCTCTGGCAGGACGAGACCGTCCGCGAGGCCCTCCCGACGGCATCGGCGCCGTCGAGCGGGCCCGTCCCCGTCGCGTCCTCCGCGCCGGTCGGCCCGCGGACCCTGGCGCAAGGCACGTTGGTCAGCCACGAGCACACCACGACCGGCACGGTGAAGCTCGTTCGGCTCGCAGACGGCTCCCACACCCTGCGCCTGGAGAACCTGGACACCAGCAACGGCCCCGACCTGCGGGTCTGGCTCACCGATGCCCCCGTCAAGGACGGCGTGGCCGGCTGGAGGGTCTTCGACAAAGGCAAGCACGTCAGCGTGGGCAAGCTCAAGGGCAACAAGGGCGACCACAACTACGAGATCCCCGCCGACGTCAACCTCGCCGACTACAGCAGCGTCACCATCTGGTGCGACCGCTTCGACGTGTCCTTCGGCGCGGCCACCCTCAAGGCCATCTGACAAGGCCATCCGACCGGCAGACCCGCCACCGGCCCGGCCGCCGCCCCGCTTCCGCGGTTCGGCAGCCGGGCGCTCCCCTCGACGCGCGCTCTCCGCGCCGCAGGCCGCGAGCTCTCCGCGCCGCCGGCCGCTCACTGCTGCTCGGCGGGTCAGCAGGTGATGGTGCCCCGCCGCAGGGCGTGGCCACCGTCGTTGGCGTCGTCGGACCAGTAGACGGGCTTGGACCCGGCCACGCACTCGTCGGCGCCGGCGAGGGAGAAGCCCTCGTTGTTGTAGTTCGGCATGCCGCTGGGCCGGTTGTGGACGGCGGTGGTGGCGAAGGCGCCGCTGGAGTTGATCTTGAGGATGCGGTGCTGTCCGTCGCAGGTGTCGTCGCACACCGCCCACAGGCGCGAAGCCTGCGGCTCCCACTGCAGCTCCATCACACCGGCCATGCCGCTGCCGAACGACGCCACGCGGGTGTACGTGCCGGAGTCGGCCAGGACGTAGCCGTAGATCATGCCGGTCCCCTCGACGCCGACGAAGAACAGGCCGCCGCTGTGGGCGCCGTAGCGGGCCGGGTCGTAGGCCGCGCCGGTCGAGGAGTCCTTGAACCCGGCACCGGTCAGCGCGGCGTCCGGGATCCAAGTGATCCCTTCGAGGCCGAGGTTGGATCCGGTCGAGGGCAGGTCGGAGGTGAGGTTCCACTCCTTGACCGCGCTCAGTGAGGAGCCCGAGCCGCCGACGTCGTACTTGAGCACCGACAGCCGGCTGGTGCCGGAGGCGTCGCCGTTGCGCTCGCTGGCGACGAACGCCCCGCCGGCCGAGCCCGCGCCGGCCAGGGTGACGCCCTCGCTGTCGGGGCTGCCGGATCCGCCGGGGAAGCGCAAGGTCCTGCCGGAGGACCAGCCGCCCGCCGTGTCGGGCTTCCAGCCGCCGGACCCGTCGCGGACCAGGCGCCACAGCTTCCCGCTGTTCTGCGCGCCCCACAGCACGCCGCCCTCCTGGTAGAGGCCGCTGAGGTCCTCGCCGAACACGTTGGAGCCGTCCGCGGTCGACACGCTGCTGCCACCAGGCCACGCCACCGGCGTCGTCGGGCCACCGCCCCCGCCGGTACCGCAGTCGTTCGCACTGCCCAGGGTGACCGTGGCGACGTCCTTGAAGGCGCCGGTGCCGTCCGCGCAGCGCGACCAGGACGGGTCGGAGTGGTCGCTCCAGGCGAAGCTGTCGACCAGGGTCTTGCCGTCGGCGAGGTAGAGACGGGCCTCGTCCGCGGAGCCCAGACCGAATGTGCCGCTGACGTCGAACGCCCGGAACCCGCCCGGGGCCAGCTTGGTCCCCGACGCGATCTTGTAGGAGTGGCTCTTGTCGTCGTCCTTGAGGATCCAGCCGGAGACATCGACCGTGGCGGCGCCCTTGTTGTACAGCTCGATCGAATCGTTGACGTCACCGGTGGTGACGACCTCGTTGACGCGGATGTCGTCCGCCGCGGCCGCATGCGCCGCAGGTACGCCGGTCAGCACGCCCGCGGCGAGGAGCGGCGCGGCGACGAGCAGACGGGAAAGAGCACGACGCCGACGGCGAGGGGTCGATGCGGTCACTGATGTCCATCCTGGAGTTGTCATGGGCAAGGCGGTCGGCCCGACGGTCCCGCCCCGCACCGAACAGCACTTCGCCGCCCAGGAGGACGGCTCGCGAACGGTTGGCGAAATCCCTGCCGGCCCCCTCGAACGGCCTTGCCCGCCCGCCCGCCCGCCCGCGCCGCGTCGCCCCCGCCGCCGTCCTCGGCGGCGGGGAGCCGGTGCGCGAAGCGGTCCAGCAGCCGTCGGGTCACCCGGGGGGAGACCACGGCTCCCCCCGGGCCACGTCGCGGATCGCCCCAGCAGCTCTTGCGGCCGGCTGTTCTTCAGCAGGAAGCCGGATGCCCCGGCCCGCAGCGCGTCGAAGGCGTACGCGTCCAGGTCGAAGGTAGTGAGCACCAGCACCCGCGTCCCGGGCACCTCGCGCAGCAGCAGCCGGGTCGCCTCGATGCCGTCGGTGCCCGGCATCCGCACGTCCATCAGCACCACGTCCATCAGCAGCACGTCCATCAGCACCACGTCCGGCCGCGGCCGCCGCGCCTGCGGGACCCAGCCCACCCGAGCCACCCGGGGTCCGGGGCCAGCAGCAGACTCACCCGCCCGTCGGCCAGCGCGCCCGCCCGCTCCGGGTTCATCTGCCCGGCACGGAAGGCACGGCGCCGGTCGGAGAGCGACCGTCCGAGTGGGTACGGCCCCTCACCCCGCTCACCTGCTCGCCGCCATCGTCGAGCTCGGCGGGTAGCTGGAGCTCCCAGCTACCTGTAACGGGTGCTTGAGGGGCGCGGTCATCCCAGAAGGCTGCGCGGTCAGCGCCGGCCGCCGCCGATGCGCCGGTCGTCGGCCAGCGCGGTCAGCGGTCCGAACTCGCGGGCAAGCTGGTTCCACGTCAGAACCTCGCCACAGCGGGCCGGGAACTCCTTCGGGTTGAACTCGGGCATGGTCCAGGTGCCGGTGCCCCGGTCCCGCAGCCACAGGTCCCCGTCACCATCGACCACAGTCGGCGGGACCGGTACGGGCTCGGCCTGATCGGTGGGCTCCCAGGTGACCCGGCCCGGGTGGGAAACGCGGCGCAGCTCCGTGGTGGCCAGCCGCGCGGCCAAGTCACGGGTGGACTCTTCGGCGTCCTTGACCGACGCGAGTCGGTAGGCGTCGTCAAGTACGGGCAGGGCTGGATTCTTGCTGCGCTTTGAACTCATACGCTGACTACCTCCGGTGGGGGGCGTCACATCCGTTATGGCACCCCGTAGAGGAACACGGTATCCGAGGCGGGAGCCGGGCCGGGCTACGACCACTGTCCAGGTGGTGGCGCTGGCACACCGGGCGGTGGGGCGAGGTGGTGAGCTGGTCCTGGACGGGGCGCAACCCGTGGTGGTAGCGCTCGGATATGGCGGTCCGGGTCTGAGAAGGTGAGGCCGCCGGGGGCGAGCGGACGTCGGGCCGGGGCAGGTGCGCCCGTCACGCCCACCGCACCGCACTCCGACCTTGGACAGCTGCTCGACGCGCTCGGGTGCCAGCGTGGCGCCGCGCCGGCGCTGGTTGTCGATCCACATCCCGAGCTTCAGTGCCACGTCCTCCTGCGCCAGTCGTCGCAGGAGCGTATTGAGCGGCTACGGGCTCTGCTGATCGGGCGGAGTTCCAGTCGCCGTGCGGGGGCGGCGCCGGCATCGTCGGGGGCCTACGGGAATCTGCTGCTGGGGGTGGCGCTGCACGGGGCGGACCGGTTGCGGGAGGGCGAGGTGCCGACCCTGCTGGAGGATGTGCTCCTGAAGGCGCCCTTGAACAGCTCCATGAGGGCAACGGCTTCCCCGGGGTCTGCGGTTGGGTCCCAGAGCGGCCCTCCGTGATCGTTCGGATCATTCGCATTCTTGGGAGGTCGGAAGGCGTCGGTCATGAGGGTCTTCCCGATAGCGCTGTTGGACAGGCCCGCCAGCTCTCGGACGCGGACCTCGACGTCCTTCATGGCCATGAAGGCGGCGACTTCGAAGTCGCCGCGGAGGAATTGCGGGCGGGCCTTGGCTTCGAGCACGGGGACCATCTGGATGTCGAGGCGCTGGACGGCCTGGACTCGAAGGCCGTCAACCGCGCCCACGCGAAGATCCGCGCTCGCGGCGAACGGGCCGTCGCTACCCTCAGAACCTGGAGAATCCTGGTCAAGCTGCGCTGCTGCCCGCGCCGAGCCACCGCAATCGTGCAGGTCATCCTTGTCCTGCACCACTTCGAGTCACCGCGTTACGAAGGATGAAACGGCTCACTGGATGCCAGCTCCCCTGCGATCGAGGTGCCGGCGCGGTCGCCGGTGCCCGGCAGGTCCTTGGCGGGCCGGCCTGCGAGTGCGCTCACCGGGCATCGACCGGGTGAGGACGCCGAGTGTGAGCAGAGCGAGCGCAGGCAGCACGGCGACGATGATTCCCATCGGCAAGGCGTCGGTGGCGCCACCCGCGCCGGCCAGCGGAGCAAGTGCCCCGCCGATCATGAACTGGCTGAAGCCGAGTAGCGCGGCGGCCGACCCGGCATGATCGCCGTGGTCGGCCAGGGCCTGGGCCGCGGCGTTCGGCATGACGAGGCCCACGCTGGAGACCAGGACGAACAGGCCGATCAGGAGCGCGGGCAGGGGTGCCCGTGTCAGCACCGCGGCCAGCACCGTGGTGCCACCGGCTGTCGCGCCCAGCAGACCGGCGAGCAGCAGCACGCGGGCGCCGGCCCGGGCCACCAGTCGGCCGCTGATCTGGGCGGCCGCGATGAGTCCGGCGGCATTGACGGCGAACACGGCGCTGTACTGCTGCGGTGACAGGCCGTGGATTTCCTGCAGGACGAACGGCGAGCCGGAGATGTAGGCGAACATCGCCGCGAAGACCAGGCCGTTGGCCAGGACGTACCCGGTGAAGGCCCGGTCACTGAGCAGCTGCCCGACGACAGCCGGCAGCGGCCGGCGTGACGCGGAGGACCGGGTCTCCGGCAGTCCTGCGGCGGAGGCCGCCAGCATCACGGCGCCGAGTACGGCCAGGGCCACGAAGATTCCCGGCCAGGCCGTGACGCGCAGTAGCTGGCCGCCGAGGACCGGCGCGAACACCGGCGCCAGGCCGGTGATCAAGGTCAGCGCGGAGAAGAGACGTGCGGTGCGGGTTCCGGAGGTGCGGTCGCGGACCATGGCGTTGGCGATGACGATGCCGAACGCCCCGCCGATGCCCTGGACCAGGCGCAGGCCGACGAGGGTCCGGATGTCGGGCGCCACCGCGCAGAGCGCGCTGGCGGTCGTGTAGAGGGCGAGGCCCGCAAGCAACGGACGTCGCCGGCCGTAGGTGTCGCTCAGCGGCCCGGCGATCAGCTGCCCGATGGCCAGCCCGGCCAGGCAGGCGGTGATGGTGAGCTGGGTGGCCGCGGCGCTGGCGCGCAGGTCGCCGGCGAGGTCCGGCAGTCCGGGCAGGTAGCCGTCGATGGACAGTGGTCCCAGGGCCACGAGCGCTGCGAGCAGGACGATGAATCGGGTGTGCCGGCCGGCGGCGTCGTTGCTCATGGCTCAGTACGCCACGGTGATGCGGCGGCGGATCGCGGTGCCGCTCTCGATCGTGTCGGCCAAGGCGATCGCGTAGTCGGCGTAAGAGATGCGGCTGTTGCCGTCGTCGTCGGTGAGCAGGGTGTCCCCGGCGCTGCGGTAGGCCCCGGTCCGCTCGCCCGCTCCGATGACTGCGGCGGGCGACACGTACGTCCAGTCGAGGTCGTGCACGCCGCGGTAGAGGTCGAGCGCTTCGGACTGGGCCTCGGCGTTGGCCTTCCACAGCGAGGGGAAGTCCGGGTCGTCCATGACCCGGGCGCCGGTCGGCGTGCGGAGGCTACCGGCACCGCCGATGGTGACCAGGCGGGTGACGCCGGCTCGGCGGAGTCCGTCGATCAGCGCACGGGCGGCACCGACGATCGTGGCGCGGTCGCTTTCCTGGCCGATCCGGGGGCCGACGGCCGAGAGCACGGCGTCGTGGGAGGCGGCGAGGCCGGCGACCGCCGCGGGGTCGGTGACGTCACCGGTGGTCACGGTCAGGGCCTTGTGCCCCAGTCCGTCGATGTGGCCGGCTCGGGTGACCGCGGTGACGGTGTGGCCGCGACGCAGTAGTTCCTCGGTGGTGGGCCGGCCGATGTTGCCGCTGGCACCGAACAGGACGATCTTCATGTGTTGCTCCTTGTTTCTGATCATCAGAGGACGGGCTGGCCGTCGGCGATGATGGCCGCGGTGATGCCGCGCTCGTCGGCGGCGTGCTGGAAGCGCTGCTCGATGTCGGGTTGTTCGGTGTAGAACGGCGGGTTGTGGAACAGGCCGTAGTGCATGGCGCAGACGGTGCCGGCGCCGAGTGCGACGGCGGCCTCGACGCCCTGCTCGGGGGTCATGGTCGCCGGGACGTTGGCCGCGTAGCCCTCGAAGTGGGCGATGACGCCGTTGACCGGGACGAACGCGACGTCGAACGGGCCGTGGTCGCGGGCGATCTGCCACCAGCTGCCGTGCCACTGGGTGTCGCCGCAGTGGATGACCCGCCGGCCGGCGCCTTCGACGACCCAGGCGACCTGGTCACAGTCGTTGCCGCGCCAGTCCAGCGAGGTCACCGGGGTGACGGTCAGCTCTCCGATGCGGCGTGACTGACCCAGGTCCTGCGCGACGGGGGTGATGCCCGCCTCGCGCAGCGCCGCCGCGCTCGGGGTGTGGCAGCCGATCGTGCCGGTGGCCGCGATCCGGGCGATCAGGTCGTGGTCGTAGTGGTCGGGGTGCAGGTGGGTGATGAGGGCGTGGGTGCCGGGCGGGGTATCGACCGGGTCGACCGGCCGGTGCGGCGGCCCCATCACCGGCGCCAGCGGAGCGACGTTCTCGAGCGGGTCGATCAGCAGGCGGGTGTCGCCGAGACGGATCTCGACGCCGGCCCAGGCCAGCCGACGGACGGAAAGGGTGGGGGTCATGGGCAGCGACGCTAGACCGACCTTGTTGAGAAAGTCAACAAGGGAGTTTTGAATCTCAACACCGCGATGTAGGGTGGTGGCATGCGCACCTACGGGCAGTACTGCGGCATCGCGAAAGCACTGGACACCATCGGCGACCGTTGGACCCTGCTGATCGTCCGTGAACTGCTCGCCCTGGGTCCTTGCCGGCACACCGACCTGCGCAACGGGCTGCCCGGGATCGCCAGCAACCTGCTGGTCGACCGGCTCCGCGGACTCGAGGAAGCCGGCCTGATCCACCGCGAGGCCGCCCCGCCGCCGGTGGCCACCACCCTGTTCTCCCTCACCGAGCGTGGCCGCACGCTGGAGCCGGTGCTGCAGGAACTGAGCCGGTGGGGCGTGCCGCTGTTGCGTGAGCCGGGCGGCAACGACACCTTCCGCACCCACTGGCTGGACATGCCCGCGCGGGCACTGACCGACCACCACCCCGACCAGCCGGCAATCGCCCTGCAACTGCACGCCGACGGCAACGAAGACCTGGTCATCGAAGTCAAGGACGGCTCGGTGCACACACACGCGGGCCGGGTCGACCACCCCACCGCGTCACTGACCGGACCGCCGCACCTGCTGGCCGCCACCCTGCTCGGCGACCTCGATCTGAGCGCCGCAATACAGCAAGGCCTGCGACTCAGCGGCGAACACGAGGCAGTAATGCGCATCCTGCCCCGCTGAACGACCGGCCGCTCGCGAGACTGCGACCTCAAACTCCACCGAGTCTGCGCCGGCTGCAGCATCGGGCATCGGATGCAGGCGTGCTCATGCTGACAGGGTGATCCATAAGGGCGAGCGCAGTTGCCGAGTTCGACCTTGCGCTTATCGAAATGCTCCTCGAACTCCCCCCATTCTTCGGGGGTGACGTCGACGTACTCGCCTTCGGGACGGAGGGCCCGGCGGTGGTTGCGGAACTCCTGGTAGTGCTCCGCGATGTCCTCCGCGAAGACCGCGACGTAACCCTGAGTGGTGTGCGGATTCAGATGTCCGAGCAGGGCTGCGCCGAGGTGGCGCTGGAACAGAAAGGGAATGGGGTCCGACCAGAGTCGTTCCTGGGGGTCATAGCGGCTGATGAGCGGAACGGTCCGCTGCCTTCTCGTCTGGCGGCGGACGACCTGAGCGATGGCGTGGAAGAGCTCGGAAGATATAGGGATGACGCGTTCCCGTTCGTCTTTGGAGGGCGCGATCACCAGGAGGGCGATGACCTATCAGCCCGGCCGCTGATACTGGCGGTGGCGGCTTCGAGGACCGGGTGGGTCGGGCCGCGGCGGCGGCCTGGCGCCGCAGGAACCCCGACTTCCCCGCCGTGGTCGGCGGTACGGAGCTGCGCCCGCTCTTCGATCGGACGGCGGTGGTCGGATGGCTGCTCGCCCGCGACGAGATCGAGGTGCCCGATGCCATGCCGGCGGCGTCGCAGGTCCTGGTCGGCGCCGGACACCGCACGGTGCGGGTGCAGCTCGATGACCCGCACCTGGTCCTGGCCGACGTCGTCGACGCAGAGGATGAGCTGTCGGGCTGCTCGACGGACGCGGACGCCGACGCGCTCGCGGACCTGCTGGAGGGCGCGGGGGAGTTCGGGGCGTCGGTGGAGCGGTTGACCCCGCCGGGGACGTCGCTGCTGGCGGTGGTGGGCCGGGTGCGGCTGAGCCCATGGTGGTTCCAGCCGACGGGGCTGCGGCCAGGGCCTCGTAGGAGGGGACCGGATGCAGGATGCGCAGCACCCGAACCCACGACGACAGCTGAGCCAGCTCGCGTTCCGCGGCGCGCGCCCAGGAGTCGGGGTCGTCTGCGAGGAGCTCGCACACGGCCAACGGTGTTCCGTGGTCCAGCACCGTGATCCGGCAGCCGCGGTGGCGGTCGTAGCCACCGGGTGTGTGCCGGCTCTCGAAGCTGACCCACCCCCAACGGCCCTTGGCACACAGGTCGGGGGGTCGGTCCCGGGGTCGGACGGGAAGAGCGGGATGGACGGACTGCCGGTAGCGCTCATCGTCACCATGCATCGAGTGCAGCGTTCGCTACGTCTTATGTGTAGCGAACGATGTAATCACTTGCACCCGTCTGGGGCAGTCGTTCAGCTTGCCGTTTCACCTCGGTCGGCGCGTCGGCTTCGGCCGCGCTGCCGACGGCGGCCCTGACGCGTTGCGGTGCGGCCGCCGCCTGATGGTGCGTCATGCCCTGCGGCGCCCCTCCCTCAAGCGGCTCCCGGCAGATTCCCCAGTGTCGGCGGCCGTCGGTCAGCACACCTGGCGGAACCCTGATTTGACGTTGATGAGTCCAATATTGTGAATTCAACTTATATCGATCTGTTGCGCCCGAACGCCCGCAGTCGTACGTTCAAGGTATAGGTCGCAAATGGCTCAAGACGATTCTGTCGTCGGCCGAGACCGGGGTGCACACTCTGTCTCTCGACTGCTGGCGCGCCGGCCAGGGCTCATTTCGCTTCGTTCCGGTGGGCGTCCTGAGCTTGAGCGGCAATCGGCATCCTTGTGGCTGTCTGGGAAAATCATGAAAGCTCTGGGAAGGTCTCGCCGTGTGAAGCGGGGGACCATTTATCGCCGTGGTGTTGGACCTGTTGTTGCACTCGCGGTTAGCGTGATGCTGATGGGATCGGTAAGTACGTGTGAGAACAATTCGCCGCCAAGTAGCGACTCCACACCACCGAAAATTTACATTCTCAAGTTCGAGAAAAGCGGCGCCGGTCAGGGTAGCCAGACCACCATCAATTCGGGTGGGCAGTTCGAGGTCGATGCCAACTGGCTGGGTGAGAATAAGGCGGACATCCGCGTATACGCTGATGACGCCCCGGGATCAAAGTGGGCCACGGTATCTTCGGCGTTCACCGGGAAATGCAGCAGTAAGCCCGGTCCGGACGGCGTCGCCTACATCGGGCAAGGACTGTTGTCCGGAAAATTCCCGGACCAGCGACAGGATGCACCATCCGGTTCCGTGAGGGCGTCGTTCGTGTTCCACCTAGATAAGCTCATCGAAGACGAGACCGATTGCGGATGGCGCCAATTCTCTGGTATGCCCAACAAGCGCCAATTCTTCGCCTACGAAGGCACATGGAACATAACCGCGGTGGCAGAGAATTGCTGTGGCGGGCGAACTATCGCGACCTTCAAGATCGTCGTCCCGTTCACCTGAGGCCATCCATGGTGTGAGCAGGCTCATCGACACCAAGGCTTCCGTTCGGGGAGCGGTCACCGTGGCTGCTCTCCGAACGCGTCCCGCGGTGACCTCCCTGAATCGGGTTCCTACTTGCGACCACTCCCCGGCGTGCACGCGCAGCGCCTTCGGCCGGGAGGTGGTGCGAATGGATTCGAGCGTGCAGTCCGGGGCGCGGGAGGCGGCCGGCGGGCCGCTTCGGCGGCTAGCTCCGTTTCCAGCACGCTGATCGCCCGCTCGGCCAGCTTCTGCTGTCAGCCCAGCCACGCGGATACGGCTCGCCAGCTCTCCAGGGGCGCTGGCCTCCAGCCCTCAGTGGGCTTCAAGGCCCTTCCACCCATGCCCGAGTCCGCATTGCCCATGTAACCGCCGGATCATCTGGTGGGAAGGCGGCCGGTAGCGTCTTTCCATTTCTGGCGTGCCGCTTTGAGGCGGGCGAGGGCGGCCGCCTGCTCCGGGTCGCTCCGCTGCTGTCTTTTGACGTCCTCGAGTTCGCTGCGGACGGCGTCCTCCCGGGCGCTGTCGGCCTCCGCGACGGCCAGGGCAGTCTGCGCCGCCTCGACACGATCGTCGAGGCCTGCTTGGAAGGCCGAGTCGCGGCGTGCGGCGTTCGTGATGAGCGTGACGAAGGAGTGCACGGCGTTCTCCTCGTACTCGATCTGAGAAAGAGGGACGTGATGGACGTGGCTGTCGGCCTCGGTCACGATCAGATGGTGGCTCTTTGATCCGTGGTGGATCCGAACGACGAGCCCGACCAGCGGCAGTTCCTCACTCTCACCGATCAAGAGCGCATGCCGGTGCAGAACGAGCGCGCCGAGACGGCCCAGGACCGGACCGCGGCCTGGATCCCGGGCCTCCTGCAAGGTCTGCCGCGCGGAACTGACACGGCGACGCCGTGCGGTCTGCGCGGAGTCGAGGCGAACCCGGAGCACGGTCTGCTCGTACCATCCCCGCACGGCCCGGCTCGTGAGACGCCGGCGGGCCCGTGCCAATTCTCGGCGCTCGGTGGCGTAGGCGCGGCCGAACGCCGGACCCCACCCTCCCGGATAGCGACAGCGGTGCCAGACCACCAGCACTACCACGCCGATCAACGCCCGCACCCCCCACCGCAGGAACTCCATCGCCCTTCCCCCTTCCCCATCGAAACTGCCCGCTCCACTTGTAGCGCCCCACCGCCCTCGACGCCGACTGTTCGCCGCACATCCCTCTCAAGCTCGAACAAGTCCGCCCGGCGGCGCGCGAATCCACGGTGGCCCCGCACCGACCGCCCATTCGAGGCTGGGTCAGCGCCGCCAGAAGGGTGTACCGGGATTCCTGCGCCGAAGTCCCCAGCAGCCTCCGCAGGCGCGGACACCTCCGTCGACCACCGCGGCGGCGTCTGGCGCCATCCGATCCGACGCGTGCGCCTGCGCTGGGACGTGGCTGTCGAGGACGTGGCCCGGTTCGAGGGAACCGGACCGCAGCAGCAGAAATGACTCCCGGACTGGCCGACGCGCGGAGTCCTGCGGGGTGTCGGCCGCAACGGGGGCGCGGGCGGGAGACTGCCGGTCATGGATGTGGAGTCGGTGGCGGTGGAGTTGTACGAGCTCGTGCCGTCGGAGTTCACTGCGGCCCGCGACGCGTACGTGGCACAGGCCCGCAAGGCGGGCGACAAGCAGCTCGCCGCCGCGATCGCCGGGCTGCGCAAGCCGACGGTCGCCGTGTGGGCGGCCGGCTTGCTGGCCCGCCGTCGGCCGAAGGAGGCGCATGGCTTGGTCCAGCTCGGTGAGGCGCTCCGTGCCGCGCACCGGAGCCTGGATGGCGGGCAGCTGCGGAAGTTGTCGCATGATCAGCACGTGGTGATCGGCGAACTCGCGCGCACGGCTCGCGCTCTGGCCGCCGAGGCCGGGCAGGCGGTGAGCGAGCCGATGCTGCACGAGGTCGAACAGATCCTCCATGCGGTCCTCGCCGATGCGGACCTTGCTGCGCAATGGGAGGCGGGCCGGCTGGCGAAGGCCCCGGATCCGGTATCGGGGTTCACGGGCCTGGAACCGCTGTCCGGCGCTGCTCCGCCAGCCCCGACGCGGGAAGAACCGACGGCCGGGTCCGCAGCGGAGGACGTGCGGCCCTCGGAACCGGACGCGGGCGAACGGTCGGCGCGGGCGCGCCGCGAGCGGGCGGTGGCGGCCCAGGCGGAGTTGGCCGAGACCACGGCGGAGGCGGAACGCTTGGAGGCGGCGCAGGATTCCGCTCAGGAGGTGGCGGACCACGCGGCCGCCGCCGTGGCGGCGGCCGCGTGCGACGTCCAGGCGGCGAAGGAACGGCTGGAGACGGCACGGACGGTGAGCAGGGACGCGGCCGCCGGCCTGAGGGAGGCCGGTCGCACGGCGGCGAGGGTGCGGGCGAGGGCGGAGGCGGCGGCCCGGGAGGTCGAGAAGGCCCCCAGCTCCTGAGAGGTCAGGTCAGGGGGTTGCGGATTCCGGCTTCACGGCTGCGATGTTCGTGGCGTGTGGGGCTGGCCGTCGCTACGGTTCGAGTTCCTGGCCCGGACGTCCACCCAGACGGCCCCGAACGATGACGGCCGTCCCTCGAAAGAGCCTTCGTTCAGGTCACTTAATCGTTCAAAAAGAGAGAAATTCTGGCGATGATCGCCACGACGTGATCACCAAAAAGATGGCTGACCATAATCCAGAGGGATGACGGGCTGTTGCGCCTCTGTCCGATCGCGCGGCCGCGGCCGCGGCCCGGCGCCGGCGCGGTTCGCCGGGGATGTTCACCGGCCAGCCATGAAACGTTACTTACCGGCCAGTAGACATGAGCGCGGTCGCTGTCCAGTCTGGTCACGTACATGCCAATGAGTGACCGAGGAGCGTTCCCCCATGCGCAGCACCCGCAACACCGCCGCCGCAGTGGCCGCAGCGGCGGCCGTACTGGCCCTGCTTCCGGCCGCCACCGCCCAAGCGGCTCCCGCCGCCGCCCACGCGACTGCGGTCGCCCCGGTCGCCACCGCATCCGCGCCCGGCGGCAACGCGGTGTTCCTCGGCATCGACTACGCCACCTGGCAGCGCGACGTCGCCGCCGTCATCGACGCGGCACGGCCCGGGATCGAGCAGCGCATCGCCGCCGCGCCCGCCGGCGAGAAGCCCGCGATCGTCCTCGACATCGACAACTCCTCGCTGGAGACGGACTTCCACTGGTTCTGGACCTCCCCGACACCCGCCATCGCCAAGGTCCGCGACCTGACCCGGTACGCCAACGACCGCGGAGTCGCCATCTTCTTCGTCACCGCCCGCCCCGGGATCGTGTACTCCTTCACCGAGCGCAACCTCAAGGCGGTCGGCTACCCGGTCTCGGGCCTCTACGTCCGTGATCTGCCCGCCCTCTTCAGCGAGGTCAGCGCGTACAAGACGGCCAAGCGGGCCGAGATCGAGGCGCGCGGCTACACGATCATCGCCAACATCGGCAACAACCAGAGCGACCTGGTCGGCGGTCACGCCGAGCGCACCGTCAAGCTGCCGGACTACGACGGCAAGCTCTCCTAGTGACCTGAGCCGGCGATTCGTTGGCCGTAGCCGGCGACTTTGTCGAGGACCTCGCCGCCTGTCCCGTCCAGATGAACGGTCCGAGGTGCTCGTTCCAATCGGCGAGCCAGGATCGGATGTCGCGTTCGAGTGCCTGGACGGAAGGGTGGACGCCACGCGTGAGCTCCTTCCGGGTCAGCTCGGCGAACCACCGCTCGACCAGGTTGAGCCAGGACGCGCTGGTCGGAGTGAAGTGCAGGTGAAATCGCGGACAGGAGTACACGAGCCACGCCCTGAGGCCGTTGGGGCGCTCCGTACCGCGCACGGCGTGGGCTCTGGTCGTCGAGGCCGGCTCGCTGCTGGGCTTGCCGGTGCGAGTGTGCGGTGTCTGCGGTTCGACCTGCGCGCGGGGCGGCCGATCCACGTGATCGCGGCCTCGTTCTCCGGTGGGGCCGCGGCCCTGCATGCAGGGTATCGGCCGCGGGATGTCGATCGTCTGGTGCTGCTCAATCCGCGTCTGGACTACCGGGAGCGGTACGTGAGCAGTCGGCCCGCAGGAGCTCCGTTGGACGGACACCCGACGCGGTGAGGACTTCACTCCACCACGCTCAACGTCCGGCTCCTCCCGGACGGTCACCTCGCCGTGAAGGCCTACGGCAGGCCGGTCGCAGGTGGTCGGGGCGCGTACGTATCCTTCCCCGTCCCCGAAGAGCCCGAGCTGGCGGCCCTGGTCTCAGAAGCCGCCAGCCGTGCCGGGGCGTCGTGGGCCGCCCATCATGGGCTCGACTGAACCAGGGATGCCGTGATGAGTTCGGGCCGCCGTGGTTGCCATGGGCACCGCTGGCACCAGCTACGCCTGCGACGGCACTCCATCCACCGGCATCGGCGCCGGCGACTTCTACTGCCAGAGCGCCTGATACCCGTCGCACCGCACACGGCCCCGCCCGCACTCCGCGCGCCGGCGGGGCCTTCGTGGCTCCCGGCCCTGGACCCGAGCGAGGAGGGAGCCTCTTTATGCGGATAAACCGGGCCAAAGGCGTAGCGTCGTAGGAGCCACGAGAAGCGGCCACGGCGTGTGCGCGGCGCACAGGGGTCGTGTGATCGAACGAAGGGTGCCGCCGATGTCCGTCCCGTCCGTCCCGCCCGCCGAGCCCGCTCCCGGTCCCACCGTGACCCCCGGCTCCGCCCCCGCTCCCGCCCCCGCCTCGGCCACTGCGGCTGGACGCCCCGCTCCGCCGGTCCTCGTAGGGTTCGACGGGTCGCCCCGGAGCCTCGCCGCCGCCCGGTGGGCCGCCCGCGAGGCCCTGACCGCCGGGGCGCCGCTCAGGCTCCTCCACGTGGGGCAGGCCTGGCCGACCGTCCAGCCCATCTCCCCGGAGTTCCAGCCGGTGCTCGGCGCGAGCGAGCGCGCGGCGCGGGACGTGTTGTCCGCCATCGCTGAAGAACTCCGCGCCGCGCACGAGGGCCTGACCGTCGAGGCGGCCACCGCCGAGGGCGGACCCGGCAACGAGATCCCGCGGGAGGCCGCCCGGTCGCACGCCGGGCTGATCGTGCTCGGCGCGAGTGGCGTGGAGCGCCACGTGGTCGCGCGGCTCGGCTCCACCGCGCTGCACGTGGCGGGGCGCGCCGAGGTCCCGGTCGTCCTGGTACGGGAGCCCGCGCCGCACGGCCCCGGGGTCGTGGTCGGGGTGGACCTCGCGGGCGACTACACCGCCGTACTCGACTTCGCGTACGCCTGGGCCGCGCGGCACGGCCTTGCCCTGCGCGCGGTGCACGCGGCACCGGCCGGTGAGGCCGCCCCGGAGCCGCTGGAGGCGGCGGTGGCCGCGGCCGGCGCGCGGCACCCCCGGGTGGCGACGACCTGCGTGACCCGGTCCGGCGACCCGGCGAAGCTCCTGCTGGAGGAGGCCGGCGGTGCCGACCTCCTGGTCGTGGGCCGCCGCCGCCACCGCCCCCTGCACGGCATGGGGCCAACCGACCACGCGGTGGCCCACCACGCCCACAGCCCGGTGGCCCTGATCCCGCACGGCTGAGTCCGCCCCGCGCGCCCGGGGACCAGCCCATGGGCGGGGCGGTGGTTTCCATGACCAACTGGTCCGCCCCGCGCGTGGCAGCAAGCCCAGAGCGTCCACGGGGCCATGGGGAAACCTGCCGACGACCATCCGGAGGGCCGCGGGCGAGCAGTTCGAGCGGCTGCTCGGCGATCGGCGCGCCAGTGGCTTCCTGCGGGAGCTGTCGGCCCGAGCGTGCGACAAGATCGCGGACCTGGCTCAGACAGCGGCCCGCAAACTCCGCGGAGAGGACCCGAGGGCGGACGAGCGCGGTGGCGAGCCGCCGAGTGCCGAGGCACTGCTCCGCCTCGGCGATGCCATGACTGCCTACGGCGCTCCTCAGCGTGACCCGGGGACCCTGCCTCCCTCTGCGGACGGGCCAGGTTTCCCGGCCATGCGGAGGACGGGCGAAGCGCTGGCCCAGCCGATGCCGGGTTCCCTCATGCGGGAGGTCGACGCGGTGGCCCGCTTCGCACCGACGGAGCACGAGTTCACGGTCACCACGGCCGCCCGCCACGCCGACCTCCAGCCCGCCGGCGCACGAGCCGCCGACCTCACCTCGCTCGGCTACACGAGCCCCGGATCGGCGGGGTGAGCACCATGACCGAACGACGACGCGTGCTCCACGCCTATTTCCACCTCCCGCCCGGTGACAGCAGTTGCCCGTGCGCGTCGCAGCCGTTGGTGGTGGAACCGTGTGGCGCATGTCAACGTCCATCCAGACGTCTGCAAGATCAACTCTGATGGAGGATCCTCCATGACCGGCACAGCTGCCCGCTACCTCTACCTCACGCGACACGGTGAGGCCTCATCGGACGAGAGCAAGCTGACGGACAACGGCCGCCGCCAGGCCCTCCTGCTCGGGGAGCGGCTCCGCACGGCGCCGCTCACCGCCGTCCACCACGGTCCGCTCGCCCGCGCAGAGCAGACGGCCACCCTGATCGGTGAGCAGCTCGACGGTGTTCCCCTGTGGCGGTCCGCGCCGGCCGGCGACTACATCCCGTACATGCCGCAGCGCGAAGAGCTTCCGTCGCAATCCGCCGACGCCATGCTCGGGCACCTGGCCCAGTTCCCGGCCGACGAACGCGAACTGGGACCCGGGCTGGCCCAAGAGGCTCTCGCACACTTCACTGGACCCGTCGCCGGGAACGAGCCGTGCCACGAACTCGTCGTCACCCACAACTTCCTGATCGGCTGGCTCGTCCGCGCCGCCCTCGACGCCCCGAAGTGGCGCTGGATGGGCATCAACCACGCCAACGCCGCGCTGACCGTCATCCGCTACGCGCCCGGCAGGCCCCCGTCCGTCCTCCTTTTCAACGACACCGGCCACCTTTCTGCCGACCTCCGCTGGACCGGCTTCCCGCCCGAGCTCCACATCTGAGGACATCCGTCCCAAGCACCTCGGCAGTCTCCGACGAAGATCCAGCGAGCCGTGCCGCCTTCGTGATTTCATCGTTTTGCGGGAAGGAGAGCGCGTGACCCTTGGAGGGTGTTGTGGCGGATGACCGGATCGGACTGGCCGAGGTGCTGGCGGCGGCGGAGGCGGCCGCGCCGGTGGATTCCCTTGATGTCGTGGCGCGTAACCTGCGTGACCGGTTCAGTGCCCTGTACGTGTCGTTCCTGTTCGTCGATGTTGTCGGCCGGCGACTGCTGCGGGTTCACGACACGGCGGCCAGTGAGCACGAGGACCGCGCCGCGCAGGTGCCTCTTTCCGGCCGTAGCGTCTACGACGAGGTTCTGCGCGATCAGCGGCTGGTGCTGGCGCCGGAGGGCGGGCAGGGCCAGAGGGTCCTGGCCCCGGTCACCAACCGCGGGGACACGGTCGGTGTTCTGGAACTGTTCCTGGCCGAGGTCACCCCGGACGTGCTGGAGCAGGTGGAGGAGGCCGCCCACGCGCTGGCCTACATCATCGTCACCGACCGCCGCTTCACCGACCTCTACCACTGGGGCAACCGCACCACGACGGTGAGCCTTTCGGCGGAGATCCAGCGCCAACTCCTACCCACGGCTGCAGCCTGCGAGGCCCCGCAGTTCGCCCTCGCCGAAGCCTTGGTCCCGGCCTCCGACATCGCCGGCGACACCTACGACTACAGCCTCGACACCCACACCCTGCACCTGTCGATCACCGACGCCATGGGCCACGACGTCAGCGCCGCCCTCATGGCCACCCTCCTCGTCAACGCCTCCCGCGGCGCCCGCCGCGCCGGGGCAGACCTCACCGAACAGGCCCGTCAGGTCCACCAAGCCCTCATTTACCACGGCAACCGCAGCATCGCCACCGGCCAACTGCTGCGCATCGCCCTGGACGGCACCCACGCCCAGCTCGTCAACGCCGGCCACCCCTGGCCGCTCCGCCTGCGCGACGGCACGGTCACCGAACTGCCCCTTCGCGTGAACCTGCCCTTCGGAGTTCCGATGCAGGACGCCTACACGATCCAGGACCTCGATCTACGCCCCGGTGACCGGCTCCTGCTGCACACGGACGGCATGCAGGAACGCGAAGCGGAATCGGTCGACCTGCCCAACCTGCTGCGCAGGACGGCCGACCAGCACCCGCGAGAGGTCGTCCGTACGCTCGTCGGCGCGGTCGTCGACGCCTACGACGGCCACCCGCCCAAAGACGACGCCACCGTCCTATGCCTCGACTGGCACGGCCCCCAGACCGCAACCCCCGTGACCATCTGAAACCCAGACCGGCGGCCGCGCGTGATCGTCCCGCACTACAGCGGTCCACCCCGGAGCCGGATGCGGGAGAGCCTTGTGGCCGTATCCATCGCGCCGCCCCCGACCGCCCGGGGAAGCTGATGGGGCAGGCCGCCGCTGCGCCCCGACGCGGTCGGCGAGCTCGCCGAGCACCTCGCCCCGGTTGGTCCCGGCTATCCCGTGGACCGGCGCGACGTTCTCCGGAACCTGAGGGCGCGCGACGTTCTCGACACCACGTTCGTCCGGCCTGAGCTCGTCGCGGAGGCCAGCGCCGACGCCTTCATCTACCGCGGTGCGTCTGGGGGTGCTGCAGGGTGTCGGCCGGAGCGGGGGAGTGGGCGGGAGACTTTCGGGTGTGGATGTGGAGTCGGTGGCGGTGAAGTTGTACGAGCTTGTGCCGTTGGAGTTCACCGCGGCTCGCGACGTGTTCGTGGCCCAGGCCCGTAAGGCGGGCGACAAGCGGCTTGCCGCCGCGATCGCCGGGTTGCGCAAGCCGACCGTTGCGGTGTGGGCGGCTGGCCTGTTGGCCCGCCGCCGGCCCAACGAGGCGCACGCCCTGGTCCAGCTCGGTGAGGCGCTCCGCACCGCGCACCGCACGCTGGACGGCGGGCAGATGCGGAAGCTGTCGCACGATCAGCACGTGGTCATCGGCGAGCTCGCGCGCACCGCGCGGGCTCTGGCCGTCGAGGTCGGCAGAGGGTGAGTGAGCCGGTGCTGCACGAGGTCGAGCAGATTCTCCATGCGGTCCTCGCCGATGCGGGCCTTGCTGCGCAAGGGGAGGCAGGCCGGCTGGCGAAGACCCCGGATCCGGTGTCGGGGTTCACGGGCCTGGATCCGCTGTCCGGCGCCGCTGCGCCGGGGGCGACGCGGAAAGCCCCGACGTCTGGGTCCCCAGCCGAGCGGGCGCGGCCCTCGGAGTCGGACGCGGCGAGCGGGCGGCGCGGGCGCTCCGCGAGCGGGCGGTGGCGGCCCGGGCGGAGTTGGCGGCTGGAGACGGCACGGACGGGGAGCAGGGATGTGGCCGCCAGGCTGGGGGAGGCCGGTCGCACGGCGGCGAAGGTGCGGGCGAGGGCGGAGGCGGTGGTCCGGAAGGTCGAGAGGTTCCCCAGTGCCTGAGGGGTGCAGGGGATGAGGTTGACGTCTTCGGCACCGGTGGCGATCTCCTCGAAACCTGCGTCGGGCAGGACTGTCGGGACGCGGGCCAGCAGCACCTCGCCCTGATCATCTATGCGGTGACCCGGTGCGCTGCGCTGTGGTCCGGGTCGAGGAGCGGGGGCGGCGGGGCTGTGTGGCGGGTCAGGTGTGGATGCGGCTGTTGGGGCCGTCGTGGCCGTCGGCGGTGTCGTCGTTGAACCAGTAGTCGCCGGCGGCGAGGTAGCGGAAGGAGTGGGTGGTGTGGGTGGGTAGGGCGACGGTGGCGGTGCGGGTGCCGTTGCCCTGGGTTTCGAGGGGGTGAGCGGCGGGGTTCCAGTGGTTGAAGTCCCCGACTACGCTGATCTCCACCCCGGGGATCGTGGCCGTCCCGCGCGGCAGGGAAGTCCGCTCACCTACATGTGCGGCGCGCGGAGCCTGCCAGCCACCTCCTAGCGGTGTGCTGGACGGCGAAGGGAGCTTCTTCCAGCAAGAGTTCACGCTCCCCTTTGAGGAACTACGCGGCGTGCACGAGGCGACCCTACGATGCTGCTCGCCGGACGTCTGGCGAAGTGGTGCTGCCTCATCCCACTCCCGCCGTCGGGAGTGGGGTGAGGGATCAATTAGGCGACGCACAGGCCGGTTTAGCTAACGCGGTCCCGACCTATGCGGCCTACGGGAAGGTCAGTTTGAAGCTGTTGATGTAGCCGGTGTCTTGCGAGGCCTTGTCCTGGACGCGGAGTTTCCAGGTTCCGTTGGCGACCTCGCTGGAGGCGTTGACGGTGTAGGTGGCCTTGACGTTGTCGGCGGAGTCGCTGCTGGAGAACGGCTTGAGGTTGTACACGGAGCCGTCGGGGGCGACGAGGTCGACGACGAGGTCACCTCGGAAGGTGTGGCTGATGTCCACGCTGACGGAGAGGTTGGTGGGGGCGTTGCCGGTGATGCCGGTGACGTTGACGGTCGAGGTGACCGCGGCGCCGTTGTCGGGGATGGAGACGTCGGCGGTGTTCTCGAAGACCTTGCCGGTGGGCGGGGTGTCGCCGCCTGAGCGGGGGCCCACGTTGATGGCGGCCCAGGAGTTCTCGACGGCCGCGACCTCGGGGCTGGTGTCCCCGTAGAGGGCCTTGGCGACGGCGACCGTACCGGTCCGGGCGCCGGCGTAGTCGGTGGTCGTGCCGAACTTGGTGGTGAGGGCCTTGTACCAGATCAGCGTGGCCTTGTCCCTGCCGATACCGGTGACGGGCAGGCCGTCGGAGGTCGGTGAGTTGTAGTCGACGCCGTTGATGGTCTTGGCGCCGCTGCCTTCGGAGAGCAGGTAGAAGAAGTGGTTCGCCGGTCCCGAGGAGTAGTGGACGTCGAGGTTGCCGAGGCCCGAGTACCAGGCGTCCTTGGAGCTGCCGTCCTTGCTGGGCTTGTCCATGTAGCGCAGCGGCTTGCCGGTGCCGAAGAGGTCGATCTTCTCGCCGACGAGGTAGTCGCCCTTGTCCTGGGCGTTGTTGGCCCAGAATTCGACGGCTGCGGCCATGATGTCGGAGGTGGCTTCGTTGAGGCCGCCGGACTCGTCGCTGTACTGCAGGCCGGCGGTGTTGGCGGTGACCCCGTGCGTCATCTCGTGCGCGGCTATGTCGATGGATGTCAGCGGCTTGGTGTTGCCGGCGCCGTCGCCGTAGGTCATGCAGAAGCAGCCGTCATCCCAGAAGGCGTTCTGGTAGGCGCTGCCGTAGTGGACGCGGGTGTAGGCGCCGACGCCGTCGCCGCGGATGCCGGTGCGGCCCTGGACGTTCTTGTAGTAGTCCCAGGTGAGAGCGGCGCCGTAGTGGGCGTCGGCGCCGGCCGTCTCCTTGTTCTGCGGGGTGCCGTTGCCCCACACGTCGGTGGTGTTGCTGAACAGCGTCCCCTTGCCGGAGTTGCCGCCGTTGAGGTTGTACGTCTTGTGGCTGCCGCGGCCGGTGTCGGTCAGGGTGTACGAGGATGCCGAGCCCGCCGTGCCCAGGGTGACCTGGCCGCTGTACATCGTGTTGCCGGTGCCGTTCTCGACGCCCTGCCACTGGTAGAGCTTCGTGCCGGTGCGGGCGTCGGTGACGACGTGCAGCTCGTTGGGGGTGCCGTCGTGCTGGAGACCGCCCACGACGCTTTCGTACGCGAGGACCGGCGCGCCCTTGCCCATCCACACCACCTTGCGCGGGGCGCGGTCGGAGGCGGCCTTGTCGGAGCCCGCCGCCCGGGCGAGACCGAGGGCCTGCTGTTCGGCGGCGGCCGGGGTGACGGTCGCGTTCGTGTCCAGGTTCTTCAGCTCCGCGGCAGAGGCTTTGGTGATGTTCTGGCGGGCGCCGGCCTTGGAGGTCTCGACAATCAGGTCACCGCCGAGGACGGGCAGGCCGGCGTAGGTGCGCTCGTAGCGGGTGTGGGTGGTGCCGTCGCGGTCCTGGGCGACGTCGCGGACGACCAGGTCCTCCTGGGTGCCGAGTCCGAGGGACCGGCCCGTGGAGGTCTTGTCCGCGTCCGCTGCCTTGATCAGCTCGGCGCGGGCGGAAGGGGTGAGGTCGGCGGGGAGCTTGCCGGGGTTGGCCGAGCTGCCGTGCTGGGACTTGGGGGCGATGCTCCGAGGGGCGTCCGCGGCGGCGGCGCCCGACTGGACGCTCGCGGCGAGGATGGCGGCGGCTGCGATGAGGGCGCCGGTCGCGGTGGCGCGACGGCTGGGCGTGGAATGCACGCTGCTCCTTATGGGAGGGGGGCCGGCGGACTGGGGTGAATCCGCCGGGTGGAGCCTGTGGAGCGCGGACGACGTGTGAGCGGGCTCAGCGCGGGAGGGCGGCCCGAGACCGCCGACATGTCATGCACCTGTCATGGGCCCGTACCCGTCAGCGATCACCGATGACTGCTGACACCGACGTGCGGCCTCGGCAGGACTGGTCAGAGCATCGAGCGCGTCGCCGGATCGCGGCAATGCGTAGCGCTACCCAACTATTTGGCTGCGCAAGGCGATGGAATTGATTGACCACATGCAAGGAGCCAGCGCTCCGGGTGCGGGGTCACCTCGGTGTGGGACGCGTCTGCACGCCGCATCGCATCGGGGATGACTGGAGTGCGTCCTTGGACGGCCCCGCCCCGCACGGCTGCGACATCTGGCGCAGCTACCTGTCGCTGCTTCGGATACGCATGCGGCGACCGATTTCTATAGGTAGTGCTACGCATTGCCAGGCCGCCCATGCAGGGGTGATGCTCTCGGCAGCTCGACGGCCGCACGTCCGAAGACACCCTCGGTCGCTGCTCCGGGCACGACCGGATGTCGCAAGCCCCCATCCCAGGGCGGAGACGCCGTCGAAGCTCACGCATGGCCGCAGCTGATGCTGCGGCCATGCGTGTGTAAGCGCTGCTCTCAGGACGGGAGTTCCGCGCTCCCTTGGCTTCTCCAAGGCGGTGGCGCGGACCTGTGTGATGTGGGTTCGCTCCCCAGGTACCGCGTGAACGGGGCCTCGGCGAGCTCGTCGACGGTGCTCGCCGTGGTTCCGAGGGCGGGAACCGACCGGATCCGATTTCGAGCGAGACCGGATTCTCCCGAGCCGAAGCAGTACTGCTTCTCAGGTCGTGCACCGGGTTGTCGGCAGTGTTACGCGGCCAGCACGACCGGTAAGAAAGTGCAGTTCCGCAGGCCTGCGGGAAATGTTTAGGTAGCGCTACGGATTGCCTGGTTCCACATGCGCGAACGAAGCTCTAGGGAGTTCGTCGGCGGCTTGTCCGTACGGGCACCCCACGGTCGCCTGCTCGGGCGCGACCGGAAGTCCCGTTGGAGCCTCCCCCAGAGGAGTTGCCGTCGAGCGCGGGTGTGATCGCAGTAAGGGGCTGCGGTCACACCTGCCCCTCGGTGTAGGAATTGCCGGGCGCCGGCCGGACAGTCGGTGGGCCCGGAGTGGTGTCGGATCGCGGTGGTCGTCGGGCTGCCGCTTCCAACTGCCTTGCCTGCGAGGCGTTGCTCCGTGGTTGCCGGGCCGGCGCGGTCCGGACAGTCGTCTAGGAGGAATCTGTATGAGTTCCCACGCTGTGGGCCTGCGTGCTGTTGCCCAGGGTTCGCGAGTGTTGCCTTGCTGATCGGGACGGGTAGCGCCGTGGGCGCGGCTCCCACGCCCTCGGGCGAGGGGGTGATCGTCGGTGCGGGGCGTGCCGACGTGGTGAAGGACTCGTACATCGTCACCCTGGACGCGTCGGTCGGGCGGGGCGAGGTGGAACGTACGGCGGGGGATCTGGCAGCCGGCCACGGCGGCACGCTGGGCCACGTCTATACCGACGCGTTGCGCGGCTTCTCCGTCCGTCTACCGGAGGCCGCAGCCAAGCGGCTCGCGGCGAACCCGGCGGTCGCGCGGGTGGAGGTCGACGGGATCTCCCACATCGCCGAGACGCAGACCAATGCGACCTGGGGCCTGGACCGGGTCGATCAGCGAGACCTGCCGCTGGACAAGAAGTACACCTACCCGAGCACCGCGTCGAACGTGACCGCGTACGTGCTGGACTCGGGCGTCCGCATGACACATCGGGACTTCGGCGGCCGGGCCGTCAGCGGCTACGACTTCATCGACGACGACGACTCCGACGCCTCCGACTGCTACGGCCACGGCACCCACGTCGCCGGCACCCTCGGCAGCAGCACCTACGGCGTCGCCAAAGGCGTCAAGCTGGTGAGCGTGCGCGTTCTCGACTGCGGCGGATCGGGCCCCAATTCGGGTGTCATCGCCGCGGTCGACTGGGTGACGCGGAACGCGGCCAAACCAGCCGTCGCGAACCTCAGCATCGAAGACTCCAAGGACCAGTCGCTGAACGACGCGATCACCAACTCGATCGCCACGGGAATCACCTACGCGGTCGCGGCCGGCAACTACTCCACCGACGCCTGCACCGTCTCCCCGGCCTCCACGCCGAACGCGATCACCGCGGGTGCCACGGACAGCAACGATGCCCGTGCCTCCTTCTCGGACTACGGCTCATGCCTGGACCTGTTCGCTCCGGGCATGAACATCACCTCGACGTCCAACTCCGGCGACACGGCGACGACCGTCATGAGCGGCACGTCGATGGCCTCCCCGCACACGGCCGGAGCCGCCGCCCTGGTCCTCGCGGCGAACCCGTCCTGGTCGCCTGCACAGGTCCGCGACAAGCTCGTGGCCGACGCCACCGCCAACAAGGTCACCGACGCCAGGACCGGCTCCCCGAACAAGCTGCTCTACGTCAACGCGGGTACCACGGTGCCGCCGAGCGGCCCGAAGTTCGAGAACACGGCCGACTACCCGATCAAGGACAAGACCATCGTCAACTCGCCGATCATCGTCTCCGGGGTCACCGGCAACGCCCCGGCAGCCCTGGCCGTGAACGTGGACATCCGCCACACCTACCGCGGTGACCTGCGCGTCGAACTCGTCGCTCCCGACGGCAGCGCCTACCGCCTGAAGGACTACAACAGCAACGACGGCGCGGACAACGTCCAGGGCGCCTACACCGTCAACGCCTCCAGCGAGGCCGCCAACGGCACCTGGAACCTGCGCGTCACCGACAACGCGAACGAGGACACCGGCTACATCAACGCCTGGTCCCTCCAGTTCTGAACTTCATCGGCTCACTCCGCAGCGCTGCGGAGTGAGCCGATGATCGGCTCCTCCCGGACAGACCAGGGTGCGCTGCCCCAGTGCGGCGCGTCCGGGAGGGGCCCTTCAGCTCGGGAGAACTTCCCCGGGCTGGAGCGGTGCCCGCCTCGCGCCCGCGCGAGGCGGGCACCGGGGCCACGTGGTGGCGATCCCACTGGCGCCACACCCTGAATCCGTAAATTCTTATGCGTAACGGTTCCATCACCATAGAATCTTCGACTGGATTTTCTTCCCGACCTACGATTTCCTGCTGAATGCCAGTGGGACACCGCGCCACTATGAGGAGCAGCGCGATGAGCGCCAGGCTGACGAAGAAGCCGACACGAGACCGGAAGGACAAGGGACGTCACAGCAGGACGATGAGCCCTGGCCGCATCACGGCCGCCTGTACGGTCGCGGTGCTCGCGACGACCGCGGTCGTGTGGATGCAGAGCGATCAGCAGGCCGCGCAGGCCACCCAGCCGGGCACCGCTACGACGGCGTCCGTGGCCCTGGTCAACGGCAAGCTGTCCTACACGCCGGACGCCTCCAGGAACCGCATCCCCGATTTCTCGTCGGCCGGCTACAAGGGCGCCGGCGGGGCCCTTCCGGACGCCGCGGTCGTCGCACGCGTCGACGCGCGCGGCAGCGGTGACGACACCCCCCGTATCCAGGCCGCCCTCGACAAGGCCGCGGCGTTGAAGCCCACCGCGGCCGGCGTGCGCGGCGCGGTGCTCCTGGGCCCGGGCAGATTCCCTGTCGCCGGCTCGCTGAAGCTGGCGGACGGCGTCGTCCTGCGCGGCTCCGGCACCGACATCACCAAGGGAGGGACCCTGCTCGAAGCCCGCGGCGTCCCCAAATCCCTGATCACCATCGGCGGGGACGGCGCCTACACCCGGGTGGGGCAGCGGGCGACGATCACCGACGGCTACGTGCCCGTCGGCGCCACACAGGTCACCCTCGACAACGCCTCTTCCTTCAAGCCTGGCGAACAGATCGTGGTGCAGCGCCCGACCACTCAGGAGTGGATCAACGCGATCGGTATGGACAAGATCCCCGGCGGCGAGTCCTGGAAGCCGAACTCGGGCATCCTCGCGGTACGGACCGTGGTCGCCGTCTCCGGGAAGACCCTCACGCTGGACGCCCCGATCACGACCGCGATCGAGAAGAAGTACGGCGGCGGCACCGCCTGGCACTACACCCTGGCCGGTCAGGTCACCCACGCGGGCGTGGAGAACCTGGCCGCGGACGCCAAGGAATTCACCGAGGACCCCAACTACGGGCGGCTCGAGGACGGCAAGAACAAGGACGCGGGCGCCTTCGCCTCGCGCCTGGTGACGATCGGCGCCGCACGGGACGTGTGGGTCAAGGACGTCAAACTGACCAGCTTCGGCTCCGGGTTCTACGTCAACGACAACGCCAGCCGCGTCACCATCGAGCGGGCCGCCGACCTGAACATGGCCGTCCCCGACGGCCTGGCCCCGCCCCCCGCCTTCATGGTCGGCGGACAGCAGGTCCTGGTCCGCGACACCACCGTCACCGGCGACCGCGTCCACGCCTGGACCACCCAGGCCTTCGCCGCCGGCCCCAACGTCTTCACCCACTCCACCGCCACCTCCCCGTCGGGCCACGGCCAGGTCGACGCCGGCCCCCACATGCGCTGGGCCTCGGGCACCCTCTACGACCAGCTGACCATCAACAGCACCGACGGCGCCTTCATCGCCGCCAACGCCTTCGACGGCGGCACCGGCCACGGCTGGCAGGGCGCCAACAACATGTTCTGGAACACCAAGGCCACCACCTTCACGATCCTGACCCCGCCCACCGCCAACAACTGGGCGTACGGCATCAGCGGCAAGCAGGTTCCCGGCAAGCACGACGACGACCTCCCGACCAAGCCCGCACCCGGGACCATCGTCAGCCCGGGCAAGCCGGTGGAGCCCGCCAGTCTCTACGAGCAGCAACGCGCGGAACGCCGCTGACCCCGCAGCCGTACGGGCCCCACGGGGGCGGGCCCGTACGGCTGCTCCGGCCCACCACCGCCGGGCGCACCACCCTCCGCATCACCGTCCGCACCACCCGAGGAGAGCCACACTCCGTGCACGCACCACGGTCCACGCCCACCCCGCTGGTCGGACGGACAGAACAGCTCCAACGCCTGTCCCGAGCAGCGGCCCGGCCACCGTGCGTCATCGTCATCACCGGCGAGGCCGGCATCGGCAAGACCCGCATGGTGCACGAGGTCCTGCGGATCCCGGCCCTGACGGACCTGCCGCACCTGATCGGGCAGTGCGCCGAAATGGCGGAGACGCCGGCCCTGGCCCCGGTCATCGCGGCACTCGCCTGTCTCCCGGCCGGCGCGCTGCGCGAGGTCCCCGCTCTCGCCGGAGCCCTCACACCCGTACTGCCCGCCCTCGCCGGCGTCCTTCCAGCACCGCTGCCGCCTCTCGGGTACGCGCGGGCCGAATGCCACCGCATGCTCCGCGCCGCCTACGCCCTGCTCGGTTCGACCCGCCCGGCAGTCCTGGTGTTGGAAGACATCCACTGGGCCGATGCGAGCACCCGCGAGTTCCTGAGACTGTTGACCACCAGCCTCCCCGCGCACCTGACGGTCATCCTGACCGGCCGGGACGACTTCTCCGCCACCCAGACCCACCCCCTGGCGGGCTCGTGGCTGTCCGGGGCGCACGTCCACGAAGTCCGCCTGGCCCCCCTGACGCCTGGGGAAACGGGAGACCTGGCCGCCCGGCTCATGGGAGCGGACCACACATCGGAGCGCTTCGCCGAGCGTCTGCACCGCCGCACCGCGGGCATCCCCTTCGCGATCGAGGAAGTCATCAGGCTGATCACTGACGACGACGGGGACGATCTGACCGTCGACGGCACGGTCATCGAGCAAGCCGGCCTCCCCGCCCCGGTACGGCGCGTGTTCCTGGAACGTCTGGCACCCCTCTCGGAACAGGCGCGCGACGTCGTCGTGGCCGCCGCCGTCGCGGCCCGCCCCGTCACGGTCGACCTCCTCGCCGACATCACCGGCCTGAGCGAGAGCGACATCCGCCGGGCCGTCTCCATGGCCCTCGAACACGGCGCTCTGCACCCCTCCGAGGGCGCCACCCTCGACTTCCGTCACCCCCTGGCCCGCCAGTCGGCATACGAGGCGATCTCCGAGTTCGAACGCAGCCCGCTGCACCTGCGCGCGGCCAAAGCCGTCCTCGCCCACGTCTCACCGCCGCCCCTGACCCAGATCGCGCACCACTATCGGCAGGCCGGCCGCACCCGGGCGTACCTGCGCTACACCGAAGCCGCCGGCGACCGCGCCAACGCCCACGGTGACACCAGCACCGCCACCTGCCACTACCTGACGGCGCTGAACGACCACCCCTCCGCCCGTGCTCGGATCCGGCTCGGGACCAAGCTCGCCAAGGCCGCCCTCTCCGCCATGCCCGAGGACGCCATCATCCCCGCCCTGCGCCGCATCCTCACCGAGGACGATCCCTCCCGGGCAGCCGCGGGCGAACTGCGCCTCTACCTGGGCACCCTCATGCGCAACCAGGCAGGCCTCGGACTGGGCGGCCTGGCCGAAATCGCCCGGGCCGCCGAGGACCTCACCGAAACGGCGCCCGAGCTCGCGGCCCGCGCCATGTCCGCCATCGCCATCCCCTCCATCCAGGGATGGCCCCTGACACAGCACCTGGCATGGCTGGAACGCGCCGAAGCCCTCATCCCACGCATCGCCGACCCCGTCCAGCGCACCGCCATCGCCGCCAACCGGGCCACCGCTCTCATGTTCACCGGCGACCCCGAAGCCTGGAACGCGGCGGCAGCCCTGCCCGCCACCGCCTCTTCCCCCGCCGAGGAGATCCAGCTCGCCCGCGCCTGCGTCAACCTCGCCCACGCCACCACCGCGCTCGGCCACCCCGCCGCCGCCCACGACTACCTCGCCCGAGCCGACGCGACCCTGGAACGCAACGGCATTCCCTACCTGGAGGGACTTGCCGAGACCGCCCACCTCCTGCTCGCCTGGACCACCGGCCATTGGGAAGGCCTCACCGAGCGCGCCCAACGCGCCGCCCTGCTCTACTGCGACATCCGCGACCTCACCGCCGAAGTCCTTCTCGTCCGCGGCCTGCTCGCCCTCCACCAGCAGGGCGACAGCGCCGCCGCACGACTGGACCTGCTGGGCGCCGCCCGCACCGCACAGCTCGACACCGGCATCGTCCTACCGGCCGCCGCCGCCGCTCTCGCACGCATCCACCTCGCCGCCGACCGCCCCGACCACGCCAACGCCGCCACCACGGAGACCCTCGATCACATCCGCCGCACCGGAGGCTGGATCTGGGCCACCGAACTGGCCCCCATCGCCGTCGAGGCACTCACCCGCACCGGCTGGCACCCCCAAGCCCGACAGCTCGTGGAAGACTTCGCCGCCGGCATCGAGGGACGACACGCGCCGGCCGCCACCGCCTCCCTCCTCACCTGCCGCGCCCACCTCTCGGAAGCCGACCGGCGCCCGGACGCCGCAGCGACCCTCTTCCTACGTGCCGCCCAGGCATGGACCCGGGCCGGCAGGCCCCTCGAAACAGGTCACGCCCTCCAGGGCGCCGCCCGCTGCAGCCTGCCCGCTGACCACCAGCGGGGACAGGAGCTCAGCAACCAGGCACAGGAACTGTACGAGCGAATCGGGGCGAAATGGGACGCCAGCAACTATCACCGCCTCCTGCGCCGCCAGGGACTCACCCCGGCCAACAAACGCGGCCCCGTCGGATACGGCGACAGCCTGTCCCCCCGCGAACAGGCGGCCGCCCTCCTCGCCGCGCAGGGTCTCTCCAACCGGGCCATCGCCGACCAACTCAACATCTCGACCCGTACCGCCGAGCACCACATAGCCAAGGCCCTGCGCAAACTCGGGATCGACAGCAGAACACACCTCGCCGCGGCGCTGGCCACCCCCTCAAAGCCCGAGACGACCGAGTAGCCGGTCAGAAGACCCTACGGTCTCGATCAGGTTGGAATTCGTAGGGTGGGGCCCCAAGGACATCGCGTACGGCTCTCAGGGGCCGCCGAGTTGACGGCGCACGCTGCCGAGGTCGGCGACCTGCTCCCCTTGCGTTAGATCTCCGCATGCCCGGCCGGACCATGCGATCCCGGTTCTTCTTCGGAACGCCGAGCTTCACGATCACCGGTTCCCTCTCGTCCTCGACCGTGATCTCCTCGCCGTGGCTGCGGGGTACGTGCCGGTGGGCGCCTTCCCGCTCCACCCACTGCGCGGGGGCCGCGAGTGCCCGCTGGAGCTGCGCCTTGCTCGGACCCTTCGCCGTGCGCCCGGCCGCCTGGTCCGGAGGCGGCGCCTCAGCAGGCGGCAGTTCCAGTTCTTAGGGTTATATCGCGCGCCGGAATCAGGGTGAAGCCCAGTAGCCGGCCCATGCGCGCGCGGCCTTGATCGTCTCCTCCAGCTCGGTCATCCCGTGCTCTTGCATGTGCTCCCAGGCGCGCGCTTCGGCCTCGGTCAGGACCACCACCGCTTCCCGGCCGGCTTGCGTGAACGCTGGAACCGTCCGCGCCCATGCGGCTGCCTGCTCCGGGGTTTGCCAGCCGTCCAGGATCAGCCGGAACCCCCAGAGCGCGGCATCCGCCCAGGCGGGGCCGCGCAGCGCCCAGGACCAGTCGGTCAGCCAGGCTCGCCCGCTCGGTTCCATCATGAAGTTCGAGGCCGCCGGGTCGGAGTGTACGAGCCGGTCACCGCGCAGGAGGGGTTCGTCGGCCGGGTCGCAGTAGTCGCTCCAGCGGTCCCACGCTGTGGGCAAGCCGATGTCGGGCGCGGGGTACGCGCTCAGCTCGCACAGGACGGTGGCGATCGGTTCCAAGTGCTGGCTCTGGGAGGCGTACCACGCCCACGGGGTCGCGGTCGTTCCGTAGAACCCGAGGATGAGCCACCCCTCTGCCTCCGCCCGCCACAGCAACTTGGGGGCGCAGTCGGGCAGGAACGGGTTCACCGCTTCCTCCGCTTTCAGCTCGTCCACCCGCTCGTGATCCAGCGGCAATCCCTTGACGAACACCTTTTCCGCGCCTGACGGGAAGAAGAGAGTGGACAGCGCGGAGGCGGTTCCGACGTCGATGTCGGTCCTGGGGCAGTCCGCACCGACGCGATCGTCGATGGCCTGGCGGACTCCTTCGGGAAGCATCGCGTACGGGTGCTTCCCCACGCGGTCGGCCGGCACGGTTCAGGTCCGGGGCTGCGGCGGGTTGGGAGGAAAGGGTGGGTTCTTGTCCGGCCGGGTGGGTGGGGGCGGTGTCCGGACGCGGTTTGGGCGGGGCGGACGTGGGGTGGCTGTTGGGACGGCGGTCAAGGCGAGGGATCGTCATGGCGGGCACCGTAGCGACCACCCACCGACCGCCGCAGGGCGTCCACCGGATTGACGAGATCCGCTCAGTGCGTCTGCGCCGGGAGGAGGCCGTCGAGGATGTGCCCGTTCGGCGCTCGGTCGCAGTGATGTCGGTACTGGCCGACGTGCGGAGTGATGCAGGGTGTCGGCCGCAGCGGGGGTGCGGGCGGGAGAGCGCCGGGTACGGATGTGGAGTCGGTGGTGGTGGAGTTGTACGGGCGCGTGCCGTCGGAGTTCACTGCGGCCCGCGACGCGTACGCGCCCCAGGCCCGCAAGGCGGGGGAGAAGCCGGACCGACCACCGACTGCGCCAGGTGCAGGTTCTGGAGGTCATGGCGGGGCCCGGCCGGCCGGGCCCCCGGTGCCGCGTACGGCGGTGGCGGCGGCGCAACTGCTGGGGGTGTGCCGGATGGTCCTGGCCGGAACGCTGATGGCGCTCTTGAACCCGGTTCTGACCGGGAGTTCGTGAAAGGCCGACTCGGGGTCGGAACAGGGCTGCTCACGCTTCCCCACTCAGTGGAAGGTTGGACTGAGTGGGCGCCACAAGCGCCGAGTACGCCACCGTCGTCACCGCCCGGCCGCCGTCAGCCTCGCCTGAGCCGCCGGCCCCCACCCGACGGCCCCGCGCCTACCCCGGTTCGACCAGCCCGCACTCGTACGCGAAGATCACCGCCTGCACCCGGTCCCGCAGATTCAGCTTGGCCATGACCCGGCCGAGATGCTTCTTCACCGTGGGCTCCGCGAGGCCGAGGGCGGCGGCGAGCTCCGTGTTGGTCAGGCCGCGGGCGGTCCCCAGCAGGACCTCCCGCTCGCGTGCGGTGAGCACGCGCAGCCGCTCAGCGTCGCCCCCGCCGCCGTCCTCGGCGGCGGGGAGCCGGTGCGCGAAGCGGTCCAGCAGCCGTCGGGTCACCCGGGGGGAGACCACGGCGTCCCCCCGGGCCACGTCGCGGATCGCCCCCAGCAGCTCCTGCGGCCGGCTGTTCTTCAGCAGGAAGCCGGATGCCCCGGCCCGCAGCGCGTCGAAGGCGTACGCGTCCAGGTCGAAGGTAGTGAGCACCAGCACCCGCGTCCCGGGCACCTCGCGCAGCAGCAGCCGGGTCGCCTCGATGCCGTCGGTGCCCGGCATCCGCACATCCATCAGCACCACGTCCGGCTGCAGCCGCCGCGCCAGTTCCACCGCCGCCGCCCCGTCGGCCGCCTCCCCGACGGGCTCCATGTCCGGCTCGGCGCGCAGGATCATGCTGAACGCCAGCCGCAGCAGCTCCTCGTCGTCCACCAGCAGCACCCGGACGCTCACGGCGCACCCCCGGGATCCAGCCGCACGAAGACCCGCCAGCCACCGCCCGGCCTCGGGCCCGCCTCCAGCACCCCGCCGAAGGCCGCGGCGCGCTCCCGCATCCCCGAAAGACCCCGCCCGGACCCGGCGGATCCCGGCCGCCCGGCCCCTCCGGCCCGCCCGTCGTCGGTCACCTCGACCGTGACCGCCCCCGGCGCGCAGGACACCCGCACCTCGGCGCGCGCCCCCTGCGGCGCGTGGCGCAGCGCGTTGGTCAGCGACTCCTGGACGAGCCGGTGCACCGTCAGCTGTGCCGCGGCCGGCACCCTGGCGGCCTCGCCGTCCACGCGCAGCCGGGTCACCAGGCCCGCCGCCTCCGTTCGTTCGCACAGCGCCCCGAGCTGCCCGATCCCTGGTGGCGACCGCCGGTCGTCCCCGGGCCCCGCGTCGGGACCGACGTCGGGAGCGGCGTCGGGACCGGCGTCCTGGAGCAGGCCCAGCGCCCGCCGCATGTCGGTCAGCGCCTGCCGCCCGGTCTCCGCGATCCGGGCCGTCACCGCGGAGGCATCGGGTGGCCGCGCGTGCCCGAGCGCGTCCGCCAGCGCCACCACCACCGACAGGCCGTGCGTCACGCTGTCGTGCAACTCCCGCGCGATCCGGGCGCGTTCCTCCTCCACCGCCCGACGCTCCCGTTCGTCGCGGTCCCGTTCCAGGCGCACCAGCCGCTCCGCCCGCGCGGCCCGCCGGATCCGGGCGTTGGCCCCGAGCAGCGCGCTCGCGGCAACCGCCGCCGTCATCGCGGCGGCCGAGGCGAGGAACCGGCCCTCGGGCGCCCAGCGCGCCGCCGCCAGCACCGTCCCGGCCACCGCCACCAGACCCGCCGCCCACGCCGACCGGTACGGCGCCCGCGCGGTCACCGTTCCGAGGGCGACCAGCAACGCCGCGTCGGCCGGCAGCTGAACACCCAGCAGCCACTGCGCGAGCCCCGCGGCGGCGATCAGCCCGAACGCGACCCGGGGCGCCCGCCGCCGCCACACCAATGGCAGCACCAGAGCGGTCTGCAGCGCGAACCCCGTATCGTCCGCCACCCGCCCCGGCCCGAGCGTCACCAGGAACAGGGCCGCCGCGAGCGCGGCGTCCGCCACCAGGGGCGGCACCCGCCCCGGCAGCCAGGCGAGGGCACCCGGCGGGCCCGTCCGTACCGCGCCGGTCTCGGCCATCGTGTCCGTCCTCGCGTCCGCGTCGTCCGGCGTCCTCGCCGGAGCCCCACGGTAGGGCCCGGCGCCCGCTGAGGCGTCCGCCCACCGGCGGAGACCGCAGGAGACCCCGGAACACCGGGGTCTCCTCCTCGCGGAGGAGCGGACGCGCCCTGGGGCGACCCGCGTCCACCCGTGGGATCGTCCCCCGGCAGGGCGCCCCGCACCCCCGGGCGGCGCAACCCTGGTGGCGACCCCGTGTCCGCACCACCCGAGGAGCCCGCCCATGCCGCCCACCCGCCGCGCCCTGCTCGGCACGCTCGGCGCCGCCGCGCTCGCCACCGTGGCCGCCGCCCCCGCCCCGGAAAGCCGCCCCGCCGCCCCGGCCGGGGGAAACGGCCCCGCGCACGCCCTGGGCACCCCCGTCCCGCTGCGCCTGCCCGCGCCCACCGGGCCCTGGCCCGTGGGCACCGTCGCGCTGCACCTGGTCGACGACAGTCGCCCCGACCCCCTCCTCCCCGCCAAGCCCTACCGGGAGCTCATGGCCGGCTTCTGGTACCCGGCGGAACCCGGCACTGGGCACCCGACGGCCCCCTGGCTGTCCCCGGCCGCGGCGGCCGATTGGGACGCGCACTCCGCACCGGCCCTCGGTATCCCCACCGGCGCCGCCGACTGGCGGGGAATCAGGACCCACGCCCGCACCGGCGCGCCCGTCGCCCGCCGCGCCGGCCGGCTGCCCGTGGTGTTGTTCTCCTCCGGCGACGGCGGCTCGCGGGCCCTCGGCACCACCCTGGTCGAGGAGCTGGCCAGCCGCGGACACCTCGTCGTCGCCCTCGACTCCACGTACGAGGCCGAGCAGGTCGAGTTCCCCGGCGGCCGGGTCGAACGGGCCCTCCCGCTTCCCGACGACCTCACCCCGGAGGTCATCGCCGCCCTCCTCGCCGGGCACTCCCGAGCCCGCCTCGCCGACGCCCGCTTCGTCCTCGGCGCACTCGACCGTCTCGCCCGCGGCGACCGCCCCGACACCGGTACCGGCCCGCTCCCGGACGGGCTCGCCGAAGCCACCGACCCGGCCAGGATCGGCGTGCTCGGCCAGTCCCTCGGCGGCTCCGTCGCCGCCCAGCTCGCCCACGACGAGCCCCGCGTCCGTGCGGCGGCCGACCTCGACGGCGCCCTCCTCGAACCCGTTGCCGACAGCGGCCTCGCCGAGCCCTTCCTGCTGATGGCCTCCGGTACGAAGACCCTTCGTACCGAACCGAGTTGGGCCTCCTGCTGGGCGGCGTCCATCGGCCCCCGGCACGCCCTGCGGCTACGGAACACCGCACACGGCTCGTACACCGACCTCCAGATCCTCCTGCCCCAGCTCGTCCGCCGGCTCCCGCTCCCCGACGCGGCCGGACTCATCGGCACCGTCGACCCCCGGCGCTCCCTCGCCGCCCAACGCACCGCCGTCGCCGCCTTCTTCGCGCGGTACCTGACGGGGCGGCCCACCGACTTCCTCGACCGGCCCGGCGACGACTGGCCGGAGCTGGAGGTGCTGCGCTGAACCGGCCCCCCGCCCGGCACCCCTGGTGGCGCCGGGCAGGTCGGCCGTCCGGCCGGTAGCGTGGCGCGCGCCGGACGAGGTAGCCCTCCTACGCCGTACGCCGATCAGTCCCCCCGTCACGGTCCATCCTGCTGCGGGAGCCCGTCCGGGCGCGCCTTGGCAAGGCGTCCGGCTAACGGCGGTGTCCGGTCGAGGGGGAAGAGGGCCAGGGCGCCGGTGATCTCCAGCAGCCGCTGGAGCTGGGCGGCGGGGGCTGCCAGCCGGATGACGGCGCCGCTCTGCTGTCCAGCCCGGCGCGCCGCGAGGAGCGCGTTGAGCGCGGTGGAGTCGCAGAAGGTGAGGCGGCTGCAGTCGAGGACCACGGGCCTGGACGGTGAGGCGTGGGAGAGGGCTTCGCTGAGCGCGAGCCGCAGACAGGGGGCCGTCTCGATGTCCATCTCACCGGTGGGCCGGACCGCGACCGCGTGGTCCAGAACCTCCACACTGATGTCGGTGCCGCCTGCCTCCAGGGGGAGATGTTCGACCATGGTGGAGCGCTCCTTGGCTCTACGGGCCTTTCCCCGGCACCTGTTGGCCGGGTGCGGGCGGGAGGGTTCGGGTCAGGTACTGCGTTGGTCGCGGGTGTCCTGGCGGAGCCGGTCGGTGTGCCGGGCCAGGGCGTCGATGCGGTCGGCCAGCTCGGAGTCTTGGGACCGCAGGTGCGGGCGGGTGTCGGCCAGCGGGCGAACGAGGTGGGCGGCGTCGTTGTCGGCGAGGGCGAGGTTCAGGTCGCTGACGGCACCTGCCGCTCCGGCTGGGAGGCCGGTGAGGGCGGTGACCTGCCCGGCGAGCCGGCGCAGGTCGGCCGCGTTGTCACGGGCCCAGGCGGTTACGGACCGGTCGGCGGCGCGCGTGTCGCGCGTGGCCTGGACGCGCTGTTCGCCGGTGCTTCCGGCGGCGCCGGGGCGCAGGCGCAGGTAGCGGCGTTCGGCGGCTTGCCGGCTGGCGACGCCGAGCGGCCCGGCGAGGTCGGCCCAGCTCGCACCGTGCCCACGGGCGGTCTCGATCAGTCCGCTCTCCCAACCGGCGAGCTCCTCACGGATCTCGCGCAGCATCAGCAGCGCGGTCAGCGGGTCCGGCCCCGCCGCTGGCGTGGGTTCCACCGTGGATCCCGGTCTGCCTGGGGATGCCTGGTGCGCGGCCTTGAGGGCGCGGTCGACGGCCTCCAGCGCTGCGGCGGCCGCGGGGAAGGAGGGCTGCGGTGCCGGTGGAATGGACTCGGTCATGGCGCTCCCTGCTGATGTCGCCTTCTGGATGACGTCTCACTTGTCATCGTTTCGATGACATGTTACAACGGATGCACGTTGAAGCGCATTGGCAGTTTCTGCCGCAGCTAACTGGAGGTGTTTCGCGATGTTGATGCGCACTGACCCGTTCCGTGAGATGGACCGGATCGTCCAGCAGCTTTCGGGTACGTCAGGGACGTGGTCGAAGCCGTCCGTGATGCCGATGGACGCCTACCGCGAGGGCGATGCGTACGTGATCGCCTTCGATCTGCCCGGTGTGAGCGCCGAGGCGATCGACATCGACGTCGAGCGGAACATGCTGAGCGTGAAGGCGGAGCGCCGCCCGGTCGCGAAGGCCGACTCCGTGAAGGTCGAGCTCTCCGAGCGCCCCCTCGGGGTCTTCTCCCGCCAGATCGTCCTCGCGGACACCCTGGACACCGAGCGCATCGAGGCCGAGTACGACGCGGGTGTCCTGACCCTGCGCATTCCGATCGCCGAGCGCGCCAAGCCCCGCAAGGTCAGCATCGGCGGCGAGTCCGGCCGCAAGCAGATCTCCGGCTGAGCCCTTTCCGGTTCTGTCGGCAGCGGAGGGCGGGGGCATCCCATTCCCCCTCCGGCACCCCCCCCCCCCCCCCCCCCCCATACACACCACACCCCCACACCCACCCCCGCGGGGCCCGGGTGCCCATGCGCAGGGAGTCCTTCCTGGCCCATGTCCAAGAACGCGGCGAGTACGAAACCACGGAAGAAGCCGAACGGGCGGCCCGTGTCATTCTGGCCCTGCTGGGCGCGCATCTTGCCGGCGCGGTACGGGCCGGGCTCGCCGCGCGACTTCCCGAAACGTACGCCCTCGTCCTCCTCAACCCGCTCCAGGCCGCGGAACCCCTCTCACCCGAGCGATTCGTCCGCGCGACGGCGGCCTGGATCGAGGGCGCCACCGAGCAGACGGCCCTGGGGGACATCGGCGCGGTCCTCTCGACGGTGGCCACCGCCGCGGGCGACGTCCTCACCCGCGAGGTCCTGCTCCAGCTGCCGCCCGGCTACGACCTCCTCTTCGGCCACCCCCAACCCTCCTGACCACACCCTCCTGACGTTCACCCCTCCTGACGTTCACCCCTCCCGACCCTCGACCCAGCTGTCCCCGCCCCTGATCGCCGTTCCGGCCCTTCGAAGAGAAAGGCATCCACAGCCATGTACGACCAGCCTCGACCCGACCGGCCCACCCCCGCCATGACGTTCGAGCAGATGCTGGAACGCGTGCGCTACGAAGGCGCCTACCCCACCCGCGAACGCGCGGAAGAAGCCGTCCGCACCGTCCTGGGCGCCCTCGGCCGCCAGCTGACCGGTGACGAACGCGTCGACCTCGCGCAGTGCCTGCCCGTCGAGGCCGCCCTCCCTCTGGCCGCTCAGATCCCCGACGCTGAACAGCTCACCGGTTGGGGATTCGTGAAGGACCAGGCGGCCCGTACCGGCGTCAGCCCGGCGGTCGCACGCTGGGACACCGGCGCCGTCCTCGCCGTCGTCACGCGCCTGGCCGGCCCCGACCTCCTCGCCCGGATCCTCCGCCAGTTGCCCGACGGCTACGCCCTCCTCTTCGGCCAAGCCCAGCTGCGCCAGCGCGAGAACGCCGCCGCCTGACCGGCACCCGCGGCGCACCCGACCGTGCGAAACGGGGCCGGGCCGCTGTTGCGGTCCCGGCTCCGTCGCGGGAAGGCCGGTGCCTGAAAGTGTCCTTGATCTTTTCCTTGGCCTGTCGGGCAGCGCCCTTGGCCTGCTCCGCGTGGTCCTCGGCAGTCAGCCGCTCGTTGCCCGTCCGACGGCGAGCGGTCTCCTCCGGCTCATACCGAACCGGACTTCGATCGGGGAACACCCGCGGTCGCCCCCCCCGGCTGGCCCCGGGCCCGGCCCCGATCGGCTGCCCGGCCGGTTGCGGCCCTTCTGTATCCGCTGCGGCGGTGTCGTCCGGTATCACGGGGCGCCTGCGGCGTCGGGAGCCGCGGTCGGTCGATCTGGGGGACCTGGCTGGGGGGCCGCTGTGGGGATCTTGATGGCGGTGGTGCCCTGCACCGCCGAGCATGCCGAGCTCATCGTGACCAAAGCCGCCCGCACCGCGGGCGCGACACCCGCCCAAGCCGCGGCCGCGGTGACCGCCACATGTACCGGGGACACCGCGGTGCCCCCGGTACTCGAACGCGCCCTGCGTACCGAAATGGACGCCGCCCGCCGACCGCCGACCTACCCCGCGAACCTGCTCCTCCCACCCGCCGCGATCCCGCGCCAGCACCTGACCCACCGCGGGCCGCCCGCTGGCGCGCCCTAGCCGCCCCCAACGACCCCAGCCTGCGCGCGGTGCCGGCGGACGCCGCCCACACCCTGTGCGTCCTGATGGGCGAGCGCACCGTCCACGGCGCACTGACCACAGCCGAGGAGCGGGTGGCGCTGCACCGACTCGCTCCGGAGCGAACCCGGCACCTGCCTCGTAGCGTGTGCGCGCGGACACGGGCCTCGGGCACCTATGCCCTTCTCCGATACGAGCACAAAGCTGAACACTTCCTCGCCTTCGCCGGCATAGTCACAGCCCTCATCTGCCATCGCAGACTCGTCCGGGTGGACGGGCAGGAACAGTCAGCGTGAGGCCCCGACACCGGCGACCCAGACACCGAACGTCATGATCTCCGGCTCGGTCCCGGCTTTCACCGAGACGCTCTGCACGTCGTCCAGACCCGACCAGGCGATGGAGCCCGGCTCCCTGTCGGCCAGAAAGCCCTCGACGACCGGACCGAGGTCGTCGGAAGCCACATAGGTACCGCTGAACGGCAACGCATCCGGGGGCACAGAACCGGTCGAGCACCGAAGCTGCCCGGCCTGTTTGTCGTGCCACACGTAGAACGTCGCAACACCGGGAAAGCCCAGATCGCGAACGCGTTCCCGGATGGCAGCAGCAGTCCGCTCGAAGGCGGCCACCACCGCGGCGACGGACAACGAACTCCTGTCCTCGTCCGCCGTACTCAGCGACCAGGTGTTGGTCTCCCACTCCACCCGCCGGTCAGCCGGCTCCAGGACCAGGGGCTCGGCCGCCACCTCAGCTATCCACGTCAACAGCACCCCAGCAGTATCCTGCACAGCCCGACCCGAGAACCACCAAAAGAAACGACGTTTTAGGGCGCGGGGCCGGGTTGGTTCACGCGCGGGGTACGGAGCTGGAGCTAGCGTCGTGGGTGGCCAGGCGAGGGCGTGGCCCGGGGGAGTGAATACCGGCCACCTTCGTAGTGCCGGGGGCCGGGCGCGGGCCGCTCTACAGGGTGTGGGCGGTGGGCAGGCGGCACCCCAGGGGGGGAGGGGGGTGCCGCCTGTGCTCACCATCCCCGGTGGGCGTCCGCCCTTGGCCGCCGCACCGTCGTGACCCGTCTGCTCCGGGAACCCCACGCCAAACCTGCTGCGCGGGAATCTTTCTGACGAGCCGCCTGGCAGGTGGGAACTCGGTGGGCCCTATGGGGAGGGCGGGGGAGCGGGAGATGACACTGGCGGGTCTCCCACGCGTGCAGGACCCGGCCGGTGCCCGTAGTCACGGCCGGGCTCTGTCACGACCGCCGCTCGACCCGACTTCGAGGGCGCGGAGCCGGTCAGCAGTGAGGAGGCACCGAACGTGGTGCTGGTTCCGCCGATCACTGCGATGCTCGCGCAGGCCGCCGAGACGAACCCGCCCGCGCCCAGCAACCTGTCCACCCGGCGGGGCCGACCGCGGTGGAGATCGTCTCGGTAGTCACCGGCGAGGGCCCGGCCGCACTGGGTGGACGGGTTGCGGCTGGCTGCTGTACGTCTGTGACGACCATGAGGTCGAGGACGCCCGGGAGACGGCCATGACCGTCGGCCTGTAGTCAGCTGGCGAACTCGCGCAGCTGCCGCACGACGACCCCGCCCGCATCACCGCCTACACCACGCTACGCGCCTCGCACGCGGTGCCGGAGCGGAGCCCTCCCCTCCAGGGATGGGGTCAGGGCCTGCACGCCGGTCTCGAACGTCGCCGCGGCCCACCCGGCCGCGGCCCCTGCCTCTCCAGGCGGCTTCTTCGGCGCGCGACGGGCTGATGCCCGCAGCGCCTTGGTGACGCCGAGTTCGCCGAGCAGGCGTTGCTGCTCGAAGTTGAGCCGGTCCCAGCCGTGTCGTTGGGTGGAGAGCGGCGTCTGATGTCCTCGCCGTGCCGACTGCCCCCCCCGGGGGGTGATGTCCCGCAGCCGCGCCCCACCGGCGGGTGTGGGGAGGTAGGCGTAGTGCCGCTGGCAGTCGACGGTCCACCGAGCTCGCGCGGGTCCCAGTCGTAGTCGATGCGGCGAGTTCGCTGGCCCGGGTTGCGGTCGCCCTCGCAGCATCCTGGGGAGGCTCACGTGTGGTCCGCGCGACCGAGCCGACTCCTTCGGGGCTAGCCCGCGCCCGGCCCCTTCCGACATCGCCGCCCGGGCGGTACAGCGACGGGGCGGGGGCGACAGCCGAATGGCTGTCGCCCCCGCCCCGCGGTGGCGATGTACCCGTCCGTCAGAGGTGGTGCGGGCCTTCGTAGTAGCCGCCGACCTGGCGGTGGTAGTCCGCGTTACCCAGGTGCTTGTCCTTGTCGAACTCGGGAGCGTTCTTGATCTGCTCCTTCGTCCGGTCGACGTAGATCTTCTCGTCGGCCGCGTCGACCCGGGAGACCGTGCCCGCGGGCAGGAGGACTTCCTTGCCGAAGATCCACGGACCGGTGTCGACCACGATGTAGGCCGATCCGACCTCGTCGGAGTGCTTGTCGACCTTCCCGATGGAACCGTCCGTCGCCTCGACCTTGTAACCCGTCAGATCCGCACCGGCCAGGTGGCCGGACGTCCCGCGGTAACCCCACACATTTTCAGTCATGCGATAAACAACTCCTCCGGTCAACGGGAGGCGGAAGGGGGAAACAACTCCCTGCCGCTCTTGCCCTTTTTCCGTACTGCGTGCGCGGCGGGAACCTTGCTCCGCCAGATCTTCGCCTGCCCCGCATTCGGACCCGCACACACCCCGTTCGAATTGGATACCGGGACGGCCGTCGATCGTTGGAGGTGAGCAGGTTCCCTGCCGCGTCACGGCGACCGCCCCAGCGCTATACCGGCTACCCCCTATATTCGGTTTCACCCGGTATCGGCACATCAGGGTCAGCGCACGGCGGCACGCATGGCTGTGGCCTGCCATCCGCCAGTCGGGGGTGGCAGGCCACAGCCATACCGCATCTGAACTGCGTGAACATCAGGTGGCTACCAGCGATACCAGCGGCCGCTCCCGCCCTTCGGACGGGCCACGAAACCGACCAGCCACAGCACCAGGACCGCAATCGCGACCCACCAGAGAATCTTCAACGCGAAACCCGCACCGAAGAGAATCAGAACCAGCAGAAGAACAAGAAGCAGGGGAACCATAGTTATCAACCTCCGAAGCACCGCATGCCCCACCACACGCTGGACATGCACACGCAACTTACCTGTTTCTTATCGACGCAGGCGGGAACACGCATGCGCCAATCGGAGCACTCCCCAGCCCAGCCCGTCCGCATAGGGGGAAACCAGGGACCAGGCCGCCGATGCCCGCCTCTCTGCCACCTGCCATCCGACAGATCGGGCTCCTTGCGGTGGGGCAGGGCTGCGCGGCCCTCCTGATGGCGCCTGGCTCCACGCCACGTTTTCAAGCGGACCCTGCGCGGGCCGATCGCCAAGGTCGCATGGCAGGCCGTGCTCGGGGCAGTAGCCGGGTGACCGGTGCGAGCGGCTGCGTTGCACGTCGTACGCCGGTGCCGCCGTCACGGCGGTCGACGTGTCCTGGGTGGTTGCGCCGACCTGTGCCGGTCCATCGGCACGGTAGCTCCGAGCCAGGGGGACCGTAGTGGACGAGTGGGAGGTGGGTCCGTTGCTCGGTTCCGGCGTTACGTCAGCGAGCTGACGGGGTGCCCAGCGGGCGGACGAGCGGTCCCGGTCCTCGCCGAGCAGGTGGTCGAGGAGATCCTCGCCGGGCAGCCCGATCGCCCGGTGGACGGCGTGCATGGAGACGCGGTGTCCGGCCTGGCGCAACGCTTCCCACCAGGAGGTGATGTGCAGGTGGTCGGTGTCGGTGAGGGTGCCGTCGACGTCGAAGAGGGCCGCGCGGTTCATGGGTGACTCCGCACAGCTTCCGTAGTGCGGGCAGCGGTTCCGCTGTCGCTCACGGGAGGTAGCGGAAGGTGGGGCAGGTCACGTACGTCGTCAGCGCGATCAGGGGTGCTCGAAGATCACGGAGAAGCCGAATCCGGCCCGCTCCGCCCCACCATGGGGACACCAGATCGCGTGCACCTGCTGGCTCGATCATCATCGTGTACCCGATTCGCACCATACCCGGCGCCTTGCCGCGGACCGGGATCCGAAACCCCTCCCCGCACGTGCGTGATGGCTGTGGCCTGGCACCCTGCTCGACAGGGTGCCAGGCCACAGCCATCACGCGTGCGAGCCGTGCGCACGGCGGACAGACCCAGCTACCAGCGGTACCAGCGGCCGCTGCCTCCCTTCGGCCGGGCGACGAACCCGACCAGCCACAACACCAGGACTGCGATGGCGACCCACCAAAGGATCTTCAACGCGAAGCCCGCGCCGAAGAGGATCAGAACCAGCAGAAGTACGAGAAGAAGGGGAACCATGTCTACCGACCTCCAAGACCCGCATGCCCCATCACCCTGCGAACATGCACGGCCTGTTGTCGTCTCCGCGTGTGGAACGCGTTGGGATTCGTCGTCAGGATTCCCCCTCTCCCACTTCGCGCTCGCGGCTCTCGCGCCGCGTCGCGTCGGCCCGTTGCTTGAGTTCCTCGGGGCTCACGCCCCCGGCTCCCTCTCGGCCGGCTTCCGGACCGACGGAGCCTTGTCCAGGGCGGGCCGTGCGCTCTTGTTCTTCGCGCCCCTTACCCGGCTCCTGGTGCTTGTCCCGCATTCCACCCATGGGGGCCGCTCCTTCATGATGACCTTCATGTGATGATCGAAGGCGATCGGCGGGGCGCAGCGTCCGCAGGACGCCGGCCGTGGACGGCGTCGTGTGCCCGGGGCTGCGCCCCCAAGTTCCTCGCTTTGCGCGACTACCCCGCTCCTTCATGATCACCCCGCACCATGGCCGCCACACCGACCCACGGCGGAAAGCGGCTGCGGCCGACCTGGCCCGTGATCGGCTCGGCCTGAAGTGGCTGGGCCGGCGGCATCCCCGGCTGGCGGGATGGGACGGGCGTGACGCCTGCTGCGCGAGGTAGGCGTCGGACGAAAGCGCTCACTCAGCCGAGCCAGTGGACAGCACGCCCTGAGGCCGCTCCCGAGGATCCGGTGGCGATGCCCCGCCCCCGGGGCCAAGACACTGCGGCGGGGCCGGTCATCCGGCGAGGGCGGGCAGCACCTTCTCGCGGTAGGCGGTGAAGAAGGCCTCTTGGTCGGGGCCGATCTGTCCGACGTAGACCTCTTCGAAGCCCGCGTCCACGTAGGCCCGTACGGCGGTGACGTGTTCTTCGACGTCGTTGCCGCAGGGGACGTCCTGCGCGACCTGGTCGCGGGTGACGAGCTGGCTCGCCTGTTCGAAGTGGGCCGGCGTCGGGAGTATCTGGGCGAGTTCGCCCGGGAGGTGCTCCGTGGGCCAGATCCGGTGCGCGGTGTCCACGGCCCGGTCCCGGTCCGTGTCCCAGCACACCTTGAGGCCGCCGAGCACGGGCTTTCCTTCGCCGCCGGCGTCCCGGAAGCGGCCGATGGCGTCCTCGTCGGGGCCCATGGTGACGAACCCGTCGCCGATGCGGCCGGCGAGTTCCGCGGCCTTGGGGCCGAAGCCGGAGACGTGGATGGGCAGGCGCCCGTGGGGTGTGGTGTAGAGGCGGGCGTTGTCGACGGTGTAGTGCGGGCCGCGGTGGCTGACCTGACGGCCGGTGAAGAGTTCGCGCATCACCGCGACGGCTTCCTCCAGCATGTCGGCGCGTTCGTCGAAGGAGGGCCAGCGGTCGCCGAGGACGTGTTCGTTGAGTGCCTCGCCGGTACCCACGCCCAGCGCGAAGCGTCCCTCCAATAGCCGGCTGGAGGTGGCTGCGGCCTGGGCGGTCACGGCGGGGTGCAGGCGCACGGTGGGGCAGGTGACGAGGGTGGTCACCGGCAGGTCCACGGTCTGGGACAGGGCTCCGATCATCGACCAGACCAGTGGACTGTTGCCCTGGGCTTCGTTCCAGGGATGGAAGTGGTCGGAGATGGCGAGCCGGGTGAAACCGGCGTCGGAGGCCCGGCGGGCCTGCTCCAGCAGCTGGGCCGGGGTGAATTCCTCGCAGGCCAGGAAGTACCCGAACGACGACATGGACCTTGCACCTCCCAAGGGACGGACAACCCCCGGTCGGCAGCTGCCCGTGGCGCCGCGGGACAAACGTCGCGGCGGCCCGGCCGTTTGACGGCGAACCGTGCGGTAGGCGGTGCCAGGAGGTTCATCCAATACCCCAGACCAAGGAACGACACGGCATTCCGCCTTCTACGAGCGCTGTTCCAACCCGCTTTCGGCTGTCCGCGCGAGGGATGCGGCGCCGGACAAGGATCGGTTTTCAGCGCGTCGTACCGGGCACCCGCTCCGAGTAGGCGTAGGCGTAGGCAGAGGAGTGGACACGTGGGCAAGAAGCAATCTGCGGCGGGGCAGGCGAGGCGTCCCGATCGGGGGGACGCGGTGGACGAGCACGGCCGCCCGCCGGGCGTCCCGTCCCGGACGGGCACGGGGGATGGTCCGGCGGCCGACCCGGACCGTGTGGACCGCGCCCGTGGCGGCGCCGTGCCGCCCGGGCGGCGCCAGGAGACCGAACCGGTGGATCGGGCGGACGACCCTGCCCGGCGTGATGAGCCGGCCCGCGGGCAACCACGAAAGCGGGCGCGGCCGGGACAGGCAGCGGACCGCATTGGCGAAGGAGAGGACGACCAGGATGAAGGATGAAACCGTCAGGAAGACCGCCTTGGTGACGGAGGAGATCAAGAAAGCTGCTGGGGAGGCCGTACGGGCCGTACACCACGCTGCTCCCGCCGCCCTGGCCGAGGAGGGGACACAAGTGGCCCGGGTGGGGCACGCCGGGCGAGGGCCGGTCTTGGCCGTCGGCGCCGCATTGCTTGTCCTCCTGCTGGCGCGCCGCCGCCGTGAACGCCGATGAACGTCTCCGCTGTGGCGTACAAGCCGGTCGGGTTCGTGCTCGGAGCCGCCGGCGGCGCGATCGGCGCTGCCGTGTTCCGTCAGGCATGGAAAGCCGTGGAGGGCACGGGTGACGCACCCGATGCTACGGACGAGGAACGTACCTGGCGCGAGATCCTTCTCGCTGCGGCCATCCAGGGGGCGATCTTCGCCGTCGTCAAGGCGATCGTCGACCGCTCCGGCGCCGTCGCCGCCAGGCGCCTGACCGGAACCTGGCCCGGCTGAGACCGGCCCGCGCCCCGGTTCGTTTTCCCCGGCCGGGAACGGGCAGCCGCCAGGAAAGGCAAGGCGAGATCGGAGGCAGTCATGGATGAGCAAGGTGGTACTGGCGGCGTACCCGAGCACGATGTAGGGAGCTCACGGCCGGCCGGTCGGCGACACGCGCCCCGTGCTGACGAGGGGACCGCTGCGGCCGATACGGACGAGGCGAGCCGACTGGACCGGCCGGTACCCGCACCGGGCCCGGCGACGGGACGTCGGCGCTGGGTCGGCCCGGAGGGCCGGCGCGGCGCGGACGAGGAGAAGCGGAATGTGAACGATGAGTGAGGCGGCATCTGGGGCTACGGCTACTGGGCGCAGTCGCGCAATGAGCGGTGCACCGTCCCCCGCAAGGCCACCATCGCCGTAGAGGGAGCGAACGTCGCCACGGCAGGGGGAAGGAGAATAGCCGGCCGCGGTCCACGCCACCATGGCGCCACGACCGTTCGCCCCCAGGAGCAGTCCCCCTCACCGCCGGGGGTGGTCCGTGCGGAACAGGTGGCCCTCCGCCGGCCCGGTCGACCGCTACCACGAGCAGGGCGCGGCACCACGGCGTCAGGCCCGGAGCCTGCCGGCCGGCTGCTGTTCGACGACCGTGGCCAGGCGGGCCAGCATGCCTCGGTGCCGGAGCTGGAGGGCCGCCTCGCTGACCGGGTTGTGCAGGACCCCGCCGAGGCCGCGCAGGGGGTGTTCGTCGCAGATGACGAGGGTCTCCTCACCCCAGGGCCTGAGCTGGAGGAAGATCCGCGCCGTCCCGAGAGACTTGAAGGACGCCTCCAGCTCCAGCTCCCTGCCGGTCTCCCGGTGGCGGACGGTCGTGGTTCCCTGAGTGGACCAGGGGCCCAGCCGGATCGTGTAGCGCAACCGGGAGCCCGGTGCCGGCCAGTCGTGATCGAGAGGTGTGGACTCGGACGGGCCCACGACCCACTCCCCGTACAGCGTCGGATCTGCGAGCACGGCCCAGACCGCACCGGGGGGCCGGCGGATGAGTTGATGACGGACGGCCACGAGGACCCCTCCTGCTGTCGTCTCCTGCTGCCCTGGTGCACGGCTCGGCACCGCTCAGCACGGAATCGGCCGGGCGAAGAACATTGCCTGTCCCGTCCAGCTCGGCTCAGTGGCCGAGGGCGTTCTTGAGCTGCTGCTTGCTCATGGTCGAGCGGCCCTCGATCCCGCGCTTCTTGGCTTCCCGATACAGGTCGTCCTTGGTCCGCTCGGACGAGTTGCCGCCACTCCGGGACTTTTCGCCGCCGCGCTGTGAAGCGGACTTGCCCCGGGTCGAGGTGCTGCTCGCGGTCTTGCTCTCACCTGATCGGGCACGCTCCTTGTTCACGGTTCGGGCGGCCATCTCCGTGGCCCGTTCCTCCGACATTCCGCGCTTCTCTCCCGACTCTTTGATGTGCTCGTACTGGCGCTCGCGTTTGGCACCGGATCCTCGCGGCATGACGTCACCCTTCGTAGACGGTGCGGTGTCACGGTCATGGTGCGCGTACCCCGGTTGGGCCGCATCTCACGCGGTCTGCCGGGTCGGGTCACGGCCGGGCCTCGCCGGCTCAGGCGAGGAGCTTGCGGACGGCCTTCTCCACGACGCCCCTGGTGGCGGGCTGGCCGTACTCCACGTCCTTGCCCAGTCGGTCCAGAACGGGGGCGATGGTCGTGCCGCTCTCGAAGAGCTCGACGACCCGGGGGCTGATGTAGGAGGCACGGCACACCGTCGGTGTGTTGCCCAGGTAGTCGCTGACCTCACGGACGGCGCGCACGACGGCACGGTGCCTGCGCGTCGCTGATTCGCCGACGACCTCCGTGGAAACGGCGAGGGCCACGGAGGCGAGGACGGTGGCGTGCCACGTCCGGAAGTCCTTGGCCGTGAGGTCCGTGCCGGAGGCGCCCCGCAGGTACTCGTTCAGCTCGGCCGCCTGGACGTCGTGCCAGGCCCCGCCCCGCCAGTAGGCGAGGAGCTGGGGACCGTCCGCACGCCGCCGCAGGAGCGCCGCGATGACCGCGTACGCATCCGGGTCGACGAGGGTGAGGCTCTGGTCCTGCCCGGATTTGCCCCGGTAGCTGAAATGGATCTCTTGGCGGCCGCAGGTGACGTGCTCGCGCAACAAGGTGGTGAGGCCGTACGACTCGTGGTCGCGTCGGTACGCCTGCCCGCCGGCCCGGAAGAAGCCGAGGTCCAGCAGGCGTGCACCGCAGGCCAGTACACGATCGCGGCTCAGCCCGCGCCCGGCCAGGTCGCTCTCGATCTGCCGGCGCAGGCGGGGCAGCCGCGCGGAGACCGCCAGCACGTGCTCGTGTTTGGACGCCTCCTGCTGCTCCCGGAAGCGGGAGTGGTAGAGGTACTGGCGCCGGCCCGCGGCATCGGTGCCGATGGCTTGGACGTGCCCGTTCGGCCAGGGACAGATCCATACGTCCTCCCAGGCGGGCGGGATGACCAGGGCCCGGATCCGATCCCGGTCGGCCGCATCGGCCAAGGGCTTCCCGCGCGTGTCGACGTACCGGAATCCACGGCCGTGCCGGACCCGGCCGAAGCCCGGCCGCGCGGGGTCGCTCGTCCGCAGCCGCGCGGTCACCGGGCTCTTCCCTGCCCGCCCCGCCGGGCGGCGTCGCCCCCGCAACGGGAACCTGACACCTCAGGGCTCGACTTCGCCACGGCGGCCGCCTTCGTCTGCCGATCAGCAGGACCGGATGCCTCCACGGTAGGCCCGGCGCGACCGGCGCACCCCTCGGGTGCTCATGGGCACGCTGTGGGGCGTACCGCGCGGGTCGGGCCCGGAGCCGCTACACCGGTTCGGGGTCTGCCAGACGGGTGGTCCGCGGGGGCAGGGCAGGTGCCCGGCCGTGGGCAGGGCATATATGGGCAATGCCGCTGTCGTGGTACCCCCTGGGATTGGGCGCCGACCCGGATCCGCCGTGCTCGGTGTCGCCGACGGGGCGAACGAGAAAGGGGGCCGCCGTCCGCACAGCACTGTGCGCGGGCCTGGTGGGCGTGCTCATCGGTGGGTGCGGGGCACCGACGGCCAGGGTCGACGGGGCTCGGACCGCCGGCGACGCCTTCGAGCGGGCCCTGGCCTCCGGGGACGGGACATCCGCTTGTGGGCTCCTGGCACCCGAAACGCTCGGTCAGCTGGAGCAGGACGAGCGGAAGTCCTGCGCGGTGGCCATCGCGGCGCAAGGGCTGCCGAGGGCGGGTGCGGTGCGCGCGATCGAGGTGTACGGGCGGCAGGCCCTGTTGCGCCTCGACGGGGAGACGCTGTTCCTGTCGCAGTTCGCTGCGGGATGGAAGATCGTGGCGGCCGGCTGTACTCCTCAGCGGGAGCGACCCTACAAGTGCGCGCTGAAGGGCGGCTGAGGATGCGCTTCCTGTTCGTGACCTGCCTCGTCGTCGTGGTGGGCGGGCTCGCCTACTTCACTGCCATCGGGGCGATGCACCTATGAGCGACGACACGCGTGAGAAGCAGCGGCGGGGCGGGTTCTGGCGGGACAACAGCCTCACCCTGGCGTTCGGGACCGCCTTCCTCATGGTCCTGGCCGCACAGGCGCTCGTCGGACACGCCGAGTTCAACGACCAGCTCGCCATCGACGGCCTTCAGCGGATCGGCCTGGGCGAGTACGTCACGACCTCCGACTTCGCCGTCGACGTCACCGAGAACTGGCAGTCGGAGTTCCTGCAGTTCTCGCTCTACATCATCGGCACGGTGTGGCTGGTCCAGCGAGGTTCCCCCGAATCCAAGGAACTGCACAAGTCCGGTACCGAATCCGATCGGGAGCAGCGCCTGGGCGACCACGCGAAGGTGGACTCACCCCGCTGGGCCGGCACGAAGGACTGGCGCCAGCGGCTGTACTCCTCCTCGCTGGGCCTGGTCATGGCGCTCCTGTTCGCCGGGTCCTGGCTCGCCCAGTCAGTCTCCGGCACGGCGGCCTACGACGAGCAGCGGCTGCGGCAGCTCCAGGATCCCGTCGGCTGGGGCACGTATCTGACGCTGCCCGACTTTTGGAGCCGGACCCTGCAGAACTGGCAGTCCGAGCTGCTGGCGGTCGCGGCCATGGTCATCCTCTCCGTGTACCTGCGCCAGCGGGGCTCACCCGAATCCAAGCCCGTGGGCACCGCCCACACCTCGACCGGAGTCGAGGGCTGATGCCTGCGGTCCAGGTTGGTGCGGGGTCGGAGAAGGTCAGAGCTCTCCCGGATCCAGCTGTTCCAGGGGGTCGAGCGCCGGTCCCTGGAGGATGTCCCCGTCGATACCGAAACGGGAGCCGTGGCAGGGGCACTCCCACGTCCGTTCGGCGTTGTTGAAGGCGACGAGGCATCCCAGGTGGGTGCAGACGGCGGATACGGAGTGCAGCCCGCCCCGGTCGTCGCGGTGCACGGCGCAGGGCTTGCCGCCGGCCCTGACCACCGTCCCTTCGCCCGGCCGCAGGCTCGCCACGGGGCCGTTGCTGCCGCCGCCGAGCGTATCGAGGCGGTCCTTGACGAAGTGCTTCCCGGTGTCCCACTGGGCCTTGAGGAGCTCTGGGGCGGAGCGCAGCGCGGAGCCGACGCGTGCGGGATCGTACAGTCCGTCCCACGGGTCCTCTTCGCCGCCGACCAGCGAGGCGATGACCGTTCCGGCCAGGACCCCGCCCGTCATGCCCCAGCCGGCGAACCCCGTGGCGACGTAGACGTTCTCGCCACCGCCGGGCAGTCGGCCGATGAGCGGCAGCGCGTCCGTGACGCTGTTGTCCTGTGCCGCCCACCGGTGGGTGGTCGTGAAGCCGGGGAAGCGCTGCTCGGCCCAGGCCTGCAGCCGTGCGTACCCGGCTTCGGTGTCTTCCCCCTCGCCGGGCGTGAACGCCTCTCCCGTGACGATCAGGAGGCGGCTGCCGTCATCGAGCGGCGCCGTGCGGACCGACCGCTTGCCGCCCTCCTCGGTGATGTACATCCCCCGGGGGTCGAGGTCGGCGGGAACGGGGCCCGCGATCACGAGGTCGCGGTGCTGGCTCAGCCGGGCGGCGAGCAGGGCATGGTCGAAGACGGGGTGGTGGGTCGCCACCACGACGTGCCGGGCGGAGACGGTGGCACCCGATTCGGTGGTGAGACGGCAGGGATCGCCGTCGTCGAGGGCGGTCACGCGGGTGCCCTCGTGGATGCTGCCGCCGAGCGCGACGATGTCGTGGACGAGGCCGGACAGGTACTTGAGCGGATGGAACTGCGCCTGGCCCTCCACCCTCACGGCTCCGGCGACCGGGAACGGAAGACCCGTCTCGGTGACGAAGGAAGCGCTCAGGCCTGCTGCCCGGGCCGCCTCGGCCTCCGCGCGCAGGGCGTCCACCCCGCTGGGATCACGGCTGTACGTGTAGGCGGGGCGTCCCTCCAGTTCGCAGTCGATGCCGAGTTCCGCGGCCACGTCGGACACGTGACGCAACGCCGCGCTCTGGGAGGCGGCGTACCGGCGCGCGGCGTCTTCGCCGTGCTTGGTGCGGAGCGTGTCGTACACGGCGGTGTGCAGGGCGGTGACCTTTCCCGTCGTATGCCCGGTGACGCCTCCCGCGAGCCGATCCGCTTCCAGGACGACCACACTGAGCCCCGCGCGGGCGAGTTCCCATGCCGCGCTGAGCCCGACGATGCCACTGCCGATCACCGCCGCGTCAGCCTCCGCCGTCCCGGAGAGGGGAGCGAAGGACGGCATGTCGGCCGTCCGCATCCAGTACGAGCGGCCGTCGTTCGAAGGTCGGTTCATGTCCGGCGACTGCCCCCCGAGCGGCCACTGATGCGCGGACGTTCCCGTTGGTGACGAGCTGTGTCGGTCCGGGCACGGGGGTGGACACGTCCGGAGGTGACTGCTTGATCCGGACGACCCGGGGCACGTGCATCTGAGGAAGCAAGGTCGAGAGGGGCCTGCGGGAGGCGGCATGAGAGCGGCACGTGGTCATCGGCGAGCTCGCGCGGACGGCTCGCGCTCTGGCCGCCGAGGCCGGGAAGACGATGAGCGAGCCGGTGCTGCACGAGGGAGCACGCCCGGCCCTTGTAACCGGAGGCGGGCGGGCGGGCGGGCGGTGCGGACGCGCCGCGGGCGGGCTTCGGGGGCCTGCTCCGCCCGGTGGAGCTCTCGTGGTCGGGGCCGGTGGGCCGGCCGGAGGTGCGGCAGCACTTCCGGCCATTCGCCGAGCCGGGTGCGGGGGCGCGTCGATCGCGGGACCCGCACGAGCGGGCCCGCCCGGGGCCCGGCGCCAGCAGCAGGCTCACCCGCCCCGCCCCGCCCCGCCCCGCCCCGCCCCGCAGTCGAGCCCCCGACAGGCGTATCAGCCCGCTTCCAGCTCGTGCGGCATCGAGGACAGCGAGGGCGGTCGCCGCAGCACGAGGGCCCCGTGCGCGAGGTCCCGGCCGAGGCCGGAGCGCCCGACGCCGACTCCCGTTCTGCGACCCTTCCGCAGACCCGATCGGAATCCGAGAAGATGCTGCTCCAGCCCGGAGGCCGGACCCGCACCGGCCGCGCCGGCCGACCGAGCCGCCCCGGCGGACACAGCGCCGAGGATGGTGGTGCGCCACGTCCGGAAGCCCTTTGGCCGTGAGGTCCGTGCCGGAGCCGCTTCGCAGGTATTCGTTCAGCTCGGCCGCGCGGACCTCGTGCCGGGCCCCCGCCCCGCAGGTGGGCGGGGGACCGCATGCCGTCGTCACGTCGCCTCAGGGGCGGACCGGCCACCGCCCACCGCGTACGCCGCGGGCCGGGAGGGCCCGGGCTCCCGCCCCTTCAGCTCTGGCGGCCCGGGAGGATCTCCTTGACCTTGGCCACGGCGAACCCCCAGCCCTGTGATGCGGTCGGCCGTCCGGGGACGGCCACCTCCTCGGGGTTGGTGAGGACGTCGAGCACCACGGGGCCGGGCGTATCCAGTGCTCGGCGCACTCCGTCGTGCAGGTCGGCCGGGTCGGTGATCCGGATTCCCGTCAGGCCCAGGGCCGTCGCGACGGCCGCGAAGTCCGGATTGTCGAGCTCGGTTCCGAACTCGGGCAGGCCCGTCTGCTCCTGTTCCAGCTTGACCATGCCCAGTCGGCGGTTGTCGAAGACGACCAGCTTCACCGGCAGCCGGTGCGTCCTGATCGTCATCAGGTCGCCGAGGAGCATGCTCAGCCCGCCGTCCCCGCACAGGGCGATGACCTGCCGTTCGGGTGCCCACAGTTGGGCGCCGAGGGCCTGGGGCATGGCGTTGGCCATGGAGCCGAGGTTGTAGGAGCCGATCACGCGGCGGTCGGCGCGCATGGTAACGAAGCGGGAGAGCCAGACGGTGGCCATGCCCGTGTCGGAGGTGAACACGGCGTCGTCGTCGGCGTAGGCGTCGATGGCGGCGGCCAGTGCCTCGGGTCGGACCTCGTGGTCCCGGTTGTCCACGGCAGCGCGGAGCCGGCCGCTCCAGCGGCGCTCGTGCGCGGGATCCGCGAGTCGCTGTTGGCCCTCCTGCCACCGGACGAAGCGCTGGCGGGCGTCCTCCAGGTGGGCCCGGTCGGGAACCGGCTCCAGTAGCGGGAGCAGGGCTCGCAGCGTGGCGCCCACGTCGCCGGCGAGGCCCACGTCCACGGGGGTCCGGCGCCCCAGGTGGTCCTCCCGGGTGTCGATCTGGACGACTTCCACGTCCCGGGGGTACCACTCCCGGTACGGGAAGTCAGTTCCCAACATCAGCAGAGCGTCGCCGCTGTCGAGGGCGTGGACGGCGGCGGGGTTGCCGATGAGGCCGCTCTGGCCCACTTGGAAGGGGTTGTCGCCCTCGAACCCCTCCTTCGCCTTCAAGGTCAGCACCATGGGCGAGGCGAGGAGCTCAGCCAGCTCAAGGACCTCGGCGCGGGCACCGCGGGCGCCCTGCCCGACGAGGAGGGTCACCCGGGACGCCCGGTTCAGCAGCTCCGCGGCTCGCAGGAGGGCGGGCTCGTCCGGACGGGTGACGGCGCGGTCCAGGGCGAACCGCGTGGGGCGGTCCTCGCTCAGCTCACGGTCGCCCAGGTCGCCGGGGACGGTCAGGACCGCGACGCCGCCCCGGGTCACTGCGGCCCGCACGGCGGACTCCAGCAGGCGGGGCATCTGCTCCGGCGAGGTGACGGTGGCCCGGTAGACGGCGACGTCCCGAAAGAGGAGGTCGTTGTCGACCTCCTGGAAGTAGTCGCTGCCGATCTCGGCGAGGGGCACCTGACCGCAGATGGCGAGGACAGGGGCGTGGCTCTTGGCCGCGTCGTAGAGACCGTTCAGGAGGTGCACGGAGCCTGGCCCCACGGTTCCCATGCACACGCCGATGGTGCCGGACAGCTGGGACTGGGCGCCGGCGGCGAAGGCGGCGGCCTCCTCGTGCCGGCAACCGATCCACTGCGGGCCGTCGCTCGTGCGGATGGCCTCGGTCAGTGGGTTCAGGGCGTCCCCGACCACTCCGAAGACGTGTTGTACGCCCAGTTCCTCCAGTGCGTCCACGATCACGCGGGCGACGGTGCGTGCCACAGGGTGTCCCTTCTGTGAGGTCAGTGGGCCAGGTGTGTTGTCCCGGCAGGTCCGGTACGGGCGCGTCGGCGCGGGGACCGTGTCAGCTGGCGAAGCGGTCGGGATCGGCCGCCGCCCAATCGCCTGCCCACTCCTGCGGCGGAGATGCGAGCAGTTGCCCCGGGAGGAGCCACGTGTGCAGATCCGCGTACGAGCGGACGGTGTGCGGGTCCACGCGGTGCAGCAGCATGTGAGGGCGCAGGTCGCCCGGGCCCTCGACACCCATCGACGCCATGATCCGCAGGGCGCTCTCGACGGTGGACCGCTGGTAGCGGCGCACGCGCTCGGCCTTGTCGCCGACGACCAGCGCGCGGGCGCGCCGCTGGTCCTGGGTGGCGACGCCGACGGGACAGGTGTTGGTGTGGCAGCGCTGCGCCTGGATGCAACCGAGCGCGAACATCATGGCGCGGGCCGCGTTGGTGTAGTCGGCGCCCTGGAGGAGGCGCTTGACGAGGTCGCTGCCGGTGGCGACCTTGCCCGAGGCGCCGATCCGGAGGCGGTCGCGCAGCCCGGTGCCGACCAGCGCGTTGTGCACGGTGATCAGACCCTCGGTGAGCGGCAGGCCGACGTTGTCGGCGAATTCCATGGGCGCCGCTCCCGTACCGCCCTCCGCTCCGTCGACGACGATGAAGTCCGGGGTGGTGTCCTCCTCCACCATGGCTTTGCACACGGCGAGGAACTCGCGCCGCGAGCCGACGCACAGCTTGAACCCGACGGGTTTGCCGTCGGCGAGTTCGCGCATGCGGGCGATGAAGCGCACCAGCTCGCGTGGGGTGGAGTACACCCGGTGGTACGGCGGGGAGACGACGGTCTCCCCTTGCGACACCCCGCGGACCTCCGCGATCTCCGCGGTGACCTTGGCGCCCGGCAGGACCCCGCCGATACCGGGCTTCGCACCCTGACTGATCTTGAGGGACACACACTTGACCTGGGGATGTGCGGCCTTCTCGGCGAACTGGCGCTCGTCGAAACCGCCGTCCGCGGTGCGACACCCGAAGTATCCGGTGCCGACCTCCCACACCAGGTCGCCGCCCGGGCGCAGGTGGTGCTCGGACAGGCCGCCCTCACCGGTGTCGTGGGCGAAACCACCCAGTCGCGCACCGGTGTTCAGGGCCAGGACGGCGTTGGCGGACAGCGAACCGAAACTCATCGCCGACACGTTGAGCAGGGCCATGTCGTACGGCCGGGTGCACCCCGGCCCCCCGATCCGTACCCGGGGAGGGTCGGTGCGCACCGGCCGCGGCGCCATGGACGGGATGAGGTACTCGCTGCCGGGCCGGTAGAGGTCGAGCTCGGTGCCGAAGGGCTCCTCGGCGTCGGTGCCCTTGGCGCGCTCGTAGACGATGCTGCGGGTGTCGCGGTCGTAGGGGCGGCCGTCGACGTTCCGCTCGACGAAGTACTGCTGGACTTCCGGCCGCACCGCCTCCAGGGCGAACCGCAAGTGCCCCAGGACGGGATAGTTCCGAAGAACCGAGTGCCGCCGTTGCACCACGTCGTGCACGGCGACGAGCGCGATCAGGAGCAGGGGCCCGCCGGCGGCCCACCACCAGGGCGAGAGGAGAACGGCGGCGACCGATGTTCCCGCGGCCGTCGTGGTGAGCAGGGCTACCAGCAGAGTCTTCAGCACACTCCGCGTGTGTCCGGATTTCCGGCAGCCAACCCCGGACCCGCCCGTCCGCAGGTTCCGTGTGTCCGCGGCGGCGGCCTGCTCCCGCTCCGCCACGCCCCCGACCGCGGCCCTCAGGCAGGAGGGCGCCGCTCCGGCCGAGCCCGTGGTGCCCGCGCACCGTCAGAACACCGCGGGGCTCGTACGGAAGTCAGGCCACAGCACTAGCGATTCTCAGATCCGGGAACCGAATGGTCCGGGGTGTTCCATCGTTCCCTATGAGGGACACGTGTGCCCTATGGGGGATGGCGGTGGTGTGGTCGGGCAGGCTGCGCCGCGTCGGGTGGGGGCGCGTGCGCGGATGTGGTGCTGGCGGTAGAGCTCTCGGAGTTCGAGCGGATCGTGTTGTACGGGGTGGCGGGTACTCCCGGGCCGGAAGTACCCGCCGCCGGGGCACGACTACCCGCGCCCGTGAACGCCTGTGAGCGCGTGGTGGAGAAGACCCGCGCCACGCGACGTCCTCGACCCCATGCTCGTCCAGCCCGAGCTCGTCGCGGAGGTCAGCGCCGACACCTCCGTGGACCGCGGTGGCGTCTGGCGCCATCCGCTCCGCATACGTGCGCCTGCGCTGGGACGTGGCTGTCGAGGACGTGCCCCGGTTCGAGGGAACCGGGCCGCCGCAGCAGCAATGACCTGGACGGGCCGACGCGCGGAGTGCTGCAGGGTGTCGCCCGGGGGAGTGGGCGGGAGACTGCCGGTCATGGATGTGGAGTCGGTAGCGGTGGAGTTGTATGAGCTGCGGCCGTTGGAGTTCACCGCGGCTCGCGACGTGTTCGTGGCCCAGGCCCGTAAGGCGGGCGACAAGCAGCTGGCCGCCGCGATCGGAGCATTGCGCAAGCCGACCGTTGCGGTGTGGGCGGCCGGCCTGCTGGCCCGCCGCCGGCGCAACGAGGCGCACGGCCTGGTCCAGCTCGGTGAGGCGCTCCGCACCGCGCACCGCACGCTGGACGGCCAGCAGCTGCGGAAGCTGTCGCATGATCAGCACGTGGTCATCGGCGAGCTCGCGCGCACCGCGCGGGCCTTCACGGGATCTCCATCACGGAAGGTGTCGAGGGGTTCGGGCATCCTCGCCCAGTGCGGCGGTCAGCCCCAGCAGGGCGTGCCGCGTGAGGCCCGCAGGTCACCCGGCCGGACCTTCTGGCCACCCGGGTAGTGCCGACCGTCAGGCGGCGGGGCGGAGTCGAGGCCGAAGCGCGCGCACGGTGGCGTTGTCGGGTCCGGGTCCCGCGCGGTTCGGCAAGGTGCTGGAGGTGATGACCGGAGTGGTGGCTCGCTTCGATGTCCGTGAGGAAGCCAACGCACCCGAGAGCCTGACGCGGCAGGGCCTTGTGGCCGTGTCGCCGCGCGGCATCCCGGCCAGCCGGTCCGCCGGGCCCACCGCCAAGGGATTTTCCGGCCTGCCATGAAGGTGGACCGTCGAGAGAACCCTCATCAAGCGTTCCCTGCCAGTTTCCGCAGCCAAGAGTCCGGCCCGCTCGCAGCTCTGGGCTCTTGTCAGTAGCCGTTGTCTTTCCGGACTTGATCGGCGGGTTTCCGCTGGTCAGGCGTGAACTCCGTGGCATCGAGGAAGAGTCGGGCCGTCACGCCTGTCGGTTATGACACGGAGGTTGTCGATGGCTTCGGGCATGGGCTTGTTGGAGGCGCGCGAGACGGCCGCGCAAGTGCGGGTCGAAGGGCTCCGCGAGGAGGCGGAGGCGGTGCTGGAGCGGCGGGCCATCGCCCGCGTGGAGCTGGCCGAGGCCCTGTCCGGGCCGGAGCCGGAGCCGGAGACCGGCCACCCGCCGGAGTCGGCGCCGGCCGTTGCCGAGGCCCCGGTGGCGGGGTCGGTGGTGCCGCACTGGCGGGTGGGGCTGACGATGGAGGTGCTCGCGCCGGACTACCAGCGGCTGGTGGGCGTGCTGGAGGCGGAGGCGTGCGGGTCCGGGCTGCGGGCACGGGAGTTGGCCGCACGACTGGGCCTGGAAGCGGTGTCGGCGAAGGTCGAGGGGGTGCGGTCGAAGGTGTAGCGGCTGGTGGAGCGGGGCTGGCTGGCCGAGGAGCGTCCCGGGGTGTTCACGCCGAGACGGGCTGCCGGGTGACGTTTCGGTCCGGTGGCGGGCGAGGCGGCGTCCCATGAGCACGGTCATCGACCACAGGACGGCGGTTTCGCTGCTTTCGGGCCGGGTCTCGTAGTCCCGGGCAAGGCGCCGCGAGCGCATCAGCCAGCTCAGCATCCTCTCCACCACCCACCTGCGTGGAAACACCACGAACCCGCTCATTTCGTCGGTGCGTTTGACGATCTGAAGGGTGAGCCGCCCTGGACGAACCCTTGACCCACACTTCCCTTCGTACGACCGTCTCCAATGGTGCAACGTGAGGGGAGAAGGCCGGATTCCGGGGCTATGTGGACGTCCGGGTCCGTCAGGCGAGGTGGATCGTGAAGCGCCTCACGACCTTGGGGGTTGTGGCGATCGTGTCGGAGTGGACCCAGCCGCGAGCCTTCTTGTACTCCCCGGTGCCGCCAGTGATCGCGTTGTCGAAGGGACCCTGGTCGAGGTAGTTGAAGTACACCCCCTGCGTGGTGAGCTGGCCGCCCGGGAGGGTGTAGGTCACGACGCACTGCTCCGCTTCATCGGCGCCGCCCCGGGTGGTGGTGCAGGTGCCGTGGGTCTCGCCGACCTTGTTGTGCGCCTCGTCGAAGAGGTCCGAGCGGACGACGACTTGATCGCCTTGCGAGACGCTGCCGGGGGTGACGGGGAAGCGGGTCAGCTGCTGCACCTCGGCCAGGAGTGTGATGATCCGGGCCTTATCCCTGGCCTGGGCGGAACCGGTGTCCGTCGCGGCGGCTGCGACGGAGGTGCAGGCGAGGAGGGTGGCTAGCGTGGCCGTGCCGAGGCAGGCCGCTCTGATGGGGCGCATCATACGACTCCTGAGGTTGATATCCGGGAATGATCGGATGGTGAACTCTCATCCGATTTCGTTCGATTCCCTTCATACCCTCGACTCTGCCGCGCCGCGGGGCACCCCGGCACGAACCACCGGTACATCCAGCCGGTCGGACCAAAGTCAGGCGGCGGAGCTCGGCACGAAGGCGAGCGGCAGCTCCAGGGGCGATGCCGGGCCAAGAGCTCTGCGTCGGCGACGATCCCGCCCGTCGGCCCGTCGGCCCGTCGGCCCGTCGGCCCGTCGGCCCGTCGGCGGCGATGGCGCCCTCGCTGAGGATGACCGAGCGCGGGCAGAGCTCCAGGGTGTACGGCTGGTCGTGGGTGACCATCAGGGCGGTGACGTCCAGGGAGTGAGGCGTCCCCCGGAGTGTGGACACGGGGGTTCATGCTGCGAGTGTGAGTTTACGTTCTCGTTGGTGCTGTTGTGCGAACTCGGTGGGTGAGAGGTAGCCGAGTGAGCTGTGGTGCTGGCGGGCGTTGTAGTAGGTGAGCCACTGGAAGATCACTCCGTCGACGTGGCCGCCGCGGGCCGCCACCGCCATCGTGAGCGCGTCGATGACCAACTCGGTCCTCATACGGTGGCCATCGACCAGCCGAGCACCCGGCGCGAGCAGGCGTCCAAAACGCAGGCCAGGTACAGCCACGTGCCGCTGACCTGCCCGTAGGTGATGTCGCCGCACCACTTCTCGTCCAGGCCGGTGGCGGTGAAGTCGCGTCGGACCCGGTCCGGCGCGGGCGGCGCGAGCCGGTCGGGGACCGTAGTGCGCTTGCGCCGGCGCAGGTGCCGGCCCTCAAGCCCCTCTCGGCGCATCAGCCGTTCGACGCGCTCACGGTTGACCGTGGGTTCGAAGCCCCGCAACTCGGCATGGACCCGCCGGACACCATAGGTCCCCTCGTGGTCGGCGTGGATCTCGCGGATCTGGGCCACCAGCGCGTCGTCGCCGGCCTGCCGCGCCTCCCGGACCGCGGCGCCGGCTACCCACCGGTAGTAGCCCGACCGCGAGACCCGAAGAGCCTGGCATATCCGCTTCACACCGAAGACGGCGCGGTTGGCGGAGATGAAGTCCCAGCGGCGGGTCATGCCCTCATCTCCTTGGCGAAATACTGGGCCGCCCGCCGCAGGATCTCCCGTTCGAGCTCCCACTCCTTCTCGGCCTTGCGTAACCGGCCGTTCTCCGCCCGCAGCCGCGCCAGCTCCTCGTCCCGGCCCTCCACCGTCGCCTCCACAGACCCGGCCCGCCTGCTCGTCGGTCTGACGCACCCAGCTCCGCAGCGTCTCGCCGCTCACCCCGACATCCGCCGCGACCGACGAGTACGTGCGCTGGCCACCAGCGGCGCGATACAGCGCCACCGCATCGTTCCTGAACTCCTCCGGATACGGAGACCTACGTCCCACCAGGACACCTCTTCCTCGGACCATCAAGATCCATTGTCAGAGTGTCCACACAGGGGTCGCCTCAGTCACCGCCCGCCCCGGGATCGTGTACTCCTTCACCGAGCGCAACCTCAAGGCGGTCGGCTACCCGGTCTCGGGCCTCTACGTCCGTGATCTGCCCGCCCTCTTCAGCGAGGTCAGCGCGTACAAGACGGCCAAACGTCGCCCGTCCGATACGCATCGGCCGCGAGGCGCTGCGCTGCCTGCTCGCGCGCCGCGATGTGACGTTCCAGCGGACCAAGACGTGGAAGCAATCCAACGACCCGGACTTCGACGCCAAGCTGGACCGGATCGAGTACGCGCTGACCGATCGCCCCGATCGCCCCGATCGCCCCGATCGCCCCGATCGCACCTTCGCCTTCGACGAGTTCGGGCCGCTCGGCATCCGCCCGACCGGCGGGTCCTGTTGGGCCAAAGAGGGCAGGCCCGACCTCGATTGTCGGCGACCTGCCAGCGCACCCACGGGGTTCTCACGGCTGTTACTCGATCGGCGATGACGCGCTCTGGGGCATCAACCGGCGCCGCAAGGGCATTGCTCCGACCTGGGCCGCACTCAAGACCATGCGGTCAGCACGTCCCGACGGTGCCCCGATCTACGTGATCCTGGGCAACCTCTCCGCCCACAAGAACGCGCGCATCCTGCGCTGGGCAGCCCAGAACAAGGTCGAGCTGTGCTTCACGCCGACGAACACGTCCTGGGCACCCGATCGAGACGTACTTCGGACCACTTCGGCAGTTCACCCTCGCCAACTCCCATCACCCCAACCACACTGCCCGACACGGGAGTTGCACTGTTACCTGCGCTGGCGCAACCAGAATGCCCGGAGCCCCGATGTGCTGGCCGCACAGCGGCGCGAGGGTGCCCGCGTCCGCAGCGATACGGGCATCCGCTGGGGCGGACGTCTCCTCACCGCCCCAGCGCGCCAGTCGTCTCACACCGTCTTGATGCCGCCGCCCTCGACGACGTAATCGGCGCCGGTGACGCTCGCCGCGCGGTCCGAGACGAGAAACGCGACGACGGCCGCGACCTCGTCGGCCTCGACCATGCGGCCAGTGGTCATACCCATCGCCGCGGGCACCCCGGCCACGAAGTCGCGGTGCCCGACACCGTTCGCCTCTGCGAGGCGGGCGCCGAAGCCGTCGGCGTCCTCCCACATACCGGTACGCGTCGGACCGGGAGAGACGGTGTTCACACGCACACCCTGGGGGCCGAACTCCTCGGACAGCGCCTTGCCGAACGCGTTGAGACCCGCTTTCGCGACGCCGTACTCGATCGGGCCCGTGCCCGGCAGGCGCGCACTCATCGACGAGATGTTCACCACCGAACCGCGGCGCTCCAGGATGCTCGGCAGCAGCCGACGGGTGACCCGGACCGTGCCGAACAGGTTGACCTCGAAGCTCTGCGCCCACAGGGCGTCGTCGGTCGCGAGGAAGCCGTCCAGGGTAAACGTGTCACCGCCGCCCAGATTGTTGACCAGGATGTCCACGCCGCCAAGTTCCACGAGCGCCCGCACCCCCAACTCCTCGGCACCTTCCGACGTGCTCAGGTCGACCGCGACCGGGTGGGCGCCGGTCTCTTTCAGCTGGGCCGTGATCGTGCGGGCCGCACCCACCACGCGGACCCCCTCGGCGACGAGCTGCCTTGTGATCGCGAGGCCCACGCCTCGGCTGGCCCCGGTGACCACCGCGGTCTTCCCGGCGAGATCGAGCTCCATGTCAGACTCCTTGAATATATTTGAATCACAGGTACAAAATGAGGCCACAAAAAATGAGGACGGCATCGACCGGCGGTGTCGGACTACAGCGACCCCATCACCGCGTCCACGACCCGCCTCAACTGCGTGTCATCCACGGCGGTCTTCGCCAGCACCCGCATGCCGATCACTGTCGCGAGCAACCAGGCAGCCGTCGCCGCCGCGTCGCGGCCGCCGGCGATCTCGCCGGCCCGCTGACCTTCCTCAACGGTCGCCCGGAACGCACTCTCCGTACGCGCGAACATCTTGCGCACCGTGTCCGTCGTCTCGGCGTCCGAGGTGGCCAACTCGGCGGCGGTGTTGACCGCCATGCAGCCGCGCCGATGCGGGTCACCCAGGTCGAGCTCGACCAGTGCCTCCAGTGCACCCCTCAGTCGATCCTTCGCCGAACCGGGGTGATCGAGAAGCGCCTCCAGCCACGCGGCCTGTGAGTCGCGGTAGCGCGCAAGTGCCCGTTCGAACAATGCGTGCTTGCTGCCGAAGGTGTTGTACAGACTGCCCTTGCCGATGCCGATCTCGTCCACGAGGTCCTGCGGCGTCGTCGCCGCGTACCCCTTGCGCCAGAACACGCCCATCGCGCGCTCCACCGCCACGTCCGGATCGAACTGCTTCGGCCTGCCCATGGTGCCACCGTAACACCATTTTTGACCTTGAGGTCAAAAGTAAGTTGCATCTCGACGCCCACCGCCGACACATCCTGAGTGCCGACCCGGTGAAGGTTTCCGGCCACAGCACTAGTGACCTGAGTCAGAGATTCGTTGGGAGGCGACTTGGTCGAGGATCTCGTCGGCTGTCCTGGTCCAGATGAACGGTCTGGGGTGCTCGTTCCAGTCGGCGAGCCAGGTTCGGATGTCGTGTCTGAGTGCCTGGACGGAGCGGTGGACGCCACGCGTGAGCTTCCTCTGGGGCGGCGCGGCGAGCCACGGCTCGACCAGGTTGAGCCAGGATGCGCTGGTCGGAGTTGAAGTGCAGGTGGAACCGCGGACGGGCGTACACGAGCCAGGCACCGAGGCCGTCGGGCGGTTGCGCGAGAGCTCATCAGCGCGGGCATGGCCGCAGCTGCTTGGGCGGAGGGCTCCTGTCCGTTGAAGTAGCCGTATCGGCAGCCGGCACGCCTTCCTCGGAGACGACTCCCGCCTCCTGGTGACCTGCGGCAGCGGCTGCGGAACCGCGCTCGCGTGCCGGCGCTTGGGCGACGACCAGGTCACCAGCGTGGACGTGGACCCGTACCTGATCCACGCCGCGCGAGAGCGCCTGGCCGCGGCCGGCCACCGGCCGCACCTACAGGTCTGCGACGCGACGGGCGAGCTGCCCGGCGTCTACGACCGCATCGTCTCCACCGTCTCGGTGCCCACCATCCCCGCCTCGTGGCTGGGGGTACTCACCACCGGCGGCCGCCTGGTGACCACCCTGTCGGGCACCGGGCTGCTCATCGTCGTGGACAGGACCACCGACGGCGGCGCCACCAGCGTGATCGCTCCGGAGCACGCGGCCTTCATGAGGACCCGCCAGGGCGATGACTGCCACGCCGCGCCCGACAATGGCGAGCTGTGGGCCACCGCGCGGAAGGCCGACGGAGAAACCGTCACCACCGGCCGCTACCCGGTGATGCGGGTCAGCAGCATCTGGGACGTGCGCTCCACCCTCGAGCTCACCGTCCCCGACATCGAGCACCGCACGGAGACGGCCCCGGACGGCTCCCGCACCGCCTACATGCTGCACCCGGACGGCTCCTGGGCCAGGGCCAGGGCCAGGGCCAGGGCCACGGCACCGGGGCCCGGGAAGTACCCACCGTCCACCAGAGCGGCCCCCGTCGGCTGTGGGACGAACTGGACCGTATCCGAACCCGGCTCGTCATCGACGGTGATCTACCCGTGGCCGGCGCAGCGGTACGCATCGACCCGGACGGTACCTGGCACCTCAGCCGCAGCGGATGGTCCGCAACCATCCGCGCACCGTAGGCGTTGCAACCGCCCCGCACCGTCCTGCGCGCAGCACCCGCCGCTGGCCCTCCGTCCGGCAGCGTCTGCTGGTTCCGAGCCAGTCCGCCCCCAGCCACGTGGTGCCGGTGCGGGCGGAGTCCCGGGCCGCGGGGCCGGCTGCTGCCCGGGGCGGACGACCGCGGCGGGAGGCGGTGTCGCTGGATCTGCGTCACCCTCCCCACCGGCCTCAGCCACCCAACCGCACCCACCTGATCAAAATATGCAAGCCGGACGACGCTCGTCAGCTGCCGCGACCGGACACTCGCCCACGGTTTACGGACCTCTGTTCCCAGGCGTGGCGCACCGGGGAAGACACGGCCTTCCTCAGCCTTCCGGACGCTCGCATGATCGAGGCGACGACATGCGGCCCTTCTAGGGAGGAATGAGTCATGACGACGGAGTACACGGACCGGCCCCCCACACACGCAGCGAATACGTCCCCCGCGCCGTCGGGCGGACCGGAACGCCTTTTCTGCCTCGATGGCCGGCGGGCCGTGGTGATCGGCGCGGGTAGTGGCATCGGGGCGGCCAGCGCCCGGGCTCTCGCCGCGCATGGGGCCGCCGTGGTGTGCGCCGACGTCGACGTCGCCGCGGCCACCACGACCGCCACTGCCATCGGCGGCGAGCCCTATCTGCTGGATCTCCTCGATCGCGAGGCCGTACGGGCGGCTCCGGCCGCGCTGGGCGAGGTCGACGTGCTCGTCTTCACGCCGGCGACCAACGTTCGCAGGCGGTTGGTCGACTACTCCGACGCCGAGTTCGACGGGATCGTCGACCTCAACCTGCGGGCGCCGTTCGACCTCCTGCGCGCCTTCGGAGGGCCCATGGCCGCGCGCGGCCGCGGCTCGATCATCGGCGTCTCCTCGATCCGTGCTGTGACCGTCGAGCCCGGCCAGGGGATCTACTCCGCGACGAAGGCCGGCCTCGTGGCCCTGCTCCGTACGGCCGCCGCGGAGCTGGGTCCTCTGGGTGTACGGGTGAACGCGCTGGCCCCCGGGGTCGTCGAGTCGCCGATGACGACCTGGGTGCCCTCCGGTTCCGTGCGCTACGACGCCTACGCGGCGAAGACCGCGCTGGGCCGCTGGGCCCAGCCGGAGGAGATGGCGGGTGCGGTGGTGTTCCTGGCCTCCGACGCGTCGAGCTACGTGACCGGGAGCATGCTCACCGTCGACGGCGGGTGGACGGCCGTCGACGGTCGCTACGAACCCCCGGAGTGAGCGCCGGGGGTTCGGGGCGGGGCGAGGGTCGGTGGGCGGGGCCGGAGCGTCACTCGCCCGAGAACATGGCCTTCGCCATCGCCTGGCCGTCACCGATCGTGTCGATGACGACGAGGGGGTTCGAGTAGTCGCGCCAGTGGACGATCCGGCGGTCGCGGATCGTCACGATCGAGACGTAGTGCTGGTGGTAGGGCCTACCGGTGGTCACGCCGGTGCCGTGGCTGGCGTACTCCAGGATCACCACGCCCGGTGTGGTCGTCGTGTAGACCTTGGCGTCGCTCATGCGGTCGAGGGTGATGATGCGTCCGTAGCCGCGGAAGGAGTCGATGATCGTCTGGCGTCCGTGGAGTGCGGGTGGGGTGCCCGGGGGCGCGTAGAGGAACTCCATGACGACGTCGTCCGCGAACAGGTCGAAGTAGCGGTCGCCGTCGGCCACTCCCGCCAGACCGGCCAGGGACTCTTCGACGAGTTGGATGAAGGGGGCCAGGGCCTCGAATTCGGCGTAGTCGACCATCGTCTCTTCTCCTTGGTGAATCCTGGGCGCAGCCGTGGCTCGCCGCGCCGTCGTCTCAGACCTGGTTGTTCCACATGCGGAAGACGGTGCACTTGGCGTGCTCGTCGAAGGTCACGGTCCAGAGGTTGGCGAAGGTGCCGAGCTCCTTGTAGACGCCGGTGCCTCCGATGGCGGCGGTGTCTCCGTTGATCGTGAAGAGGGTCCACTCGAAGTCCCAGCCGCCCTGCTGCCAGGCCTCCCGGCTGCGCCAGCCCTTCACGATCTCCTCGCGGCCGATCCAGTGGGTTTCGTACGGCCACTCGTGGTACTCGGCGTCGTCGGCGAAGAGGGACGCGATGTCGTCCTGTGCGTTGCTGCGCCAGGCGCGCTCGTAAGCGGCCACCCATTTCTCGACTTGCTTCTTCGTGGGCACGTTCGGCTCCTTCCTCGATGTGGGATGTCAGGTGGTGGGCAGCGGGGCGGTGCCAGCGCCGCCACGTCGCACCGTGATGGTCCGCGGGGTGGTGAATTCGAGCAGGCCCTCGGATCCGCTCTCCGAGCCGAAACCGGATTGTTTGTGACCCGCGAAGGTGACGTCCGGGGTGAGGTGCTGGACCTCGTTGATCCACACCGTCCCGGCGTCCAGGCGCTGTCCGACGGCCAGGGCCGCTTCTGGGTCGGCCGACCAGACAGAGGCGCCGAGTCCGTACTCGCCCGCGTTGGCCCGGGTGACGGCGTCCTCGATGTCATCGAACGGGAGCAGTGGCAGGACCGGGCCGAACTGCTCCTCCTGGACGATGCGCGAGTCCTCCGGGGGGTTGTCCACGAGGGTCAGCGGCACGAAGTAGCCGGGCCGGCCGCCGTTCTCGTCCTGGATTTGGTGCTGATCCTGCGGCGGGCCGCCTAGGGCGAAGGTGTGGCCGTGTGCCCGCGAGTCGTGGAGGAGGTCGAGGACCCGGTCGTACTGCGGGCGGTTCTGGACCGGGCCGAGGCGTACGCCCGCTTCGGTGCCGGGGCCGGTCCGTACCGTGGCGGCGTAGGCGACCATGGCCCGCTTCAGCGGCTCGTAGACGTCGCGGTGGATATAGAGGCGTTTGATCGCGAGGCAGACCTGACCGCTGTTGGCGAAGGCTCCCCAGAACAGCTTCTCTGCCACGGCCTCTACGTCGACGTCCGGGAGGACGATGGCGGGGTCGTTGCCACCGAGTTCCAGGGTCACCCGGGTCAGCGTGGGGGCTGCGCCGGCCATGACCTGGCGGCCGGTCCGGGTGGAGCCGGTGTAGCTGATCATGTCGATGCCGGGGTGCGCGGTCATCCGCGGCCCGAGTTCGGCGCCGCCCGATACGACATTGAGCACGCCGGGCGGCAGCACGTCGCGCAGGATCTCGCCGACCCGCAGTGAGACCAGCGGGGTGAAGGGGGACGGCTTCCACACCACGGTGTTGCCCGCGAGCAGCGCCGGGGCGAGCTTGAATCCGGCGTTGCCCACGGGGTAGTTCCACGGCACGATCGCCCCGACGACGCCCAGGGGGATCCGCCGGGTGACAGAGAGCCGCTCCGCGCTGTCCTCGTTGACCGTTTCCGGCAGGGACAACGAGGCCGTCCCGCGCAGCCAGTAGCCGAAGCCCAGGATCTCGCCCGCGGCGTCGTCCAGGCTCTTGCCCTGCTCGCGGGTGAGGAGGTGCTTGAGGGGTTCGAGCTGCGCTTCGACGGCATCGGCGACCGCCAGGACGAGCCCCCGGCGCTCCTCGAACGGGGTCGCCGACCATCCGGAGAGTGCCGCCCGCGCCGCTGTCACGGCCTGGTCGAGCTGCTCGGGCGAGCAGACGGGCGCGCGTCCCGCGATCGTCTCGTCGGCCGGGTCGAGCACGTCGTACATGCTCGCTCCCGCCACCGCCTCGCCCGCGATCGTCATGGTGAAGCCGGTAGTCATGGAAATCTCCTGGTGCGGTGGTGAATGGTGCCGAAGCGCGGCAGCCCGGCGGACGGCCTACCGGCCCGGCACCGGACCCTCGGACCGGCCCCACGGGCCGGTTCCGGTATCCGGCCGCCGTCCCGCGGTCGCGGGGACGGCACACCACCGACTATCCGTTGCTCGCCATGTACCAGGAAGGCCAGGTCTGCCTAGGAGTGCCACACCCTGGAACGATTGCCCGGATTCCACCGGAAGCCGCTGGGGGCTCCAAGCCATCGGGGCCACGAGGGCGACGCCCGGCCGGCCCTGCCCTGCGGGCTCGCGGTGCGGGCCGGGCAGCGGCGTACGATGCGAGGATGAGCGACCAGGAGCTGGGCGAGTTCCTCCGTGCACGTCGCGCTCGGGTGAGTCCCGCGGACGTGGGGATGGCCACGTCCGGCACGCGCCGCGTGGCCGGGCTGCGGCGCGAGGAGGTCGCCGTCCTGGCCGGGGTCAGCGCCGACTACTACGCCCGCCTCGAACAGGGCCGGGAGACCAACCCCTCCGGGCAGGTCATCGACGCCATCGCGAACGCCCTGCGGCTGGGGACCGACGCCCGCTGGCACGCCTACCGGCTGGCCGGTCTGCTCCCGAAAACGGCGCCCGCCGCGCCGCACACCCCTGTGCACCCGGCCCTCCTCCAGCTGATGGACGCCTTCCCCACGGCCGTGGCCTACGTCATCAACCACCGCCTGGAGGTCCTCGCCTCCAACGCACTGGCCGACGCCCTGCTCTCGCCTCTGGCCGACCCGCGCCGCATGGTCCGCTCCCTCTTCCACGACCCGGCGGCCCGCGAACTGTTCGCCGACTGGGAGACCGTCGCACGCGACTCCGTCGAGGCCCTGCGCCTGGCCGCCGGACAGGAACGCCGCGATCCCGAGATCGCCGCACTGGTACGGGAACTCCTGGCCGACAGCCCCGAGTTCGCCGCCCTGTGGCAGGACCACAGCGTCAGCGGACTGGGCCGCAAGACCAAGGTCTTCAACCACCCCGACGTCGGCCGGATCACCCTCACCTACCAGGCGTTCGACGTACAGGACGCTTCCGGCCAGTACCTCCTGGTCGGCACGGCCGAGACCGGAAGTACGGACGCGGACTCCCTCGCACTCCTGGGGCCCCTCCACGCGGCGGGCCGCCGCAACGGCGCCCGCCCGGGCGCGGGCTGACCGTACCGGTTCAAGCCAGGTCAACGCCAGGGGCAGGATCACGCCTTCGGGGGTCTCGCGCTCGTCCGTGCGCTCGGGTGGCTACGCTGACTGGCCGGTGGCGCTCGAACCAGTCGGGGAGCGCAGCCGTCGATGTGGAGGACGGCCCCGAACCGTCCGCCGCCCGTGTGGCCCCCGCCGACAGGTCGGGGCCTCCCGGCGGCTGCCCGTGGTGACCGACCCGACCTTCCCCGCTCTTCACGTGGGCCTGCGGCAGGCCCCGCCCACCCCGGGGTCGAACACGGCCGGGCACGTGCCGGACGCAGACACAAGTAGTCCGGACTGACGAGCATTCACATGCGGCTGACCAGTGCGAATGATCAATGGTGCAACGTAGCGCCGCTCTCGGGCACCGGCTGACGGGTGCCCGGGGGCTCGCACACATCCCGGACGGGGCTCCGCCCCACAGGAGGTCACACCGCGTGAAGACTTTCAAGAACCGCCTGTACGCAGCCGCAGCAGCCGCCGCTCTCGGAGCAGCCCTAGCGGCCGGAGCATCCGCTCCGGCCGCCGTGGCAGCCCCCTTGGACAGCTGCCGTGACGTGGTCGTCCGGACCAAGGTCGACCTGAACAACGCCGGCGCCCCGACGAGTGCCAACGGCTGGCAGGCAGTCCGTGATGCCGCACAGAGGTTCGTCAGCAGCCACCCCTTTGACAGCCCGGCCAAGGAGGCGCTCCAGCGCGACGTCAACGCCCTCAACGCCCTGTGCGCCCCGTAGCAGGGCGCTGAGCACCCCACCCACGTCAAACGGAAACGAGCGTTTGCGTTACGCGCGCTCGGGGTGCTACGTTTTCAACGTAACGAAAACGTACGTTTTCGCTTGATGGTCCGAGTCGGCATCGCGCCATCCGCGGCCGCCGCATCGGACGGTGAGGAGCGCACGATGTCGAAGTCGTCAACCCGTCCCGCCCTTCCCTGCCGGACGGACGTCCTGATCTCGGGCGCCGGCCCCACGGGGCTGGCGCTCGCGGCGAGCCTGCGCCAGCTGGGCGTCGACCACGTACTGCTCGATAGCCATGACGCTGTCCGGCCGGGCTCAAGGGCCGCGGCCGTACAGCCGCGCACCCTGGAGTACCTGGACCGGATCGGCGTCGGCGCCACCTTGGTGGAAGGGGGCAGGAAGGGGGGCGGGTTCTGCCTGCACGACGGTGAACGGCCGCTGCTGCGGGTCTCGTACGACGCTCTGGACACGCCCCACCCGTACGTCCTGCTCGCCTCCCAGCAGACCACCGAAGAGCATCTGGCGCGGCGGCTGGAGGCTCTCGGCGGCTCCGTGTACCGCGAGCACCGTCTCCTCGGTTTCACCGCGGACCATCCGGGGGTCACCGCGACGGTCGCCGGGCCGGACGGGGTGCTGCGGGCGGTGAGCGCCCGGTACCTGGTCGGCTGCGACGGGCTGCACAGCACCGTGCGCACCGCCGCCGGGATCGGCTTTCCCGGGGAGGCGCCGGAGCAGTTGTTCGCGCTCGCCGACGTACGCCTGAAGCCCGGGCCGAGGGTGGCGGCGCACGAGGACACCACCTTCTTCCTCTCCGAGGCCGGGCTGCTGCTCCTGTCCCCGCTCGCCCAGGGCCTGCACCGCCTCGTCGCGCCGGTGCCCGCCGGCTCCTGCGCGCCCGATGCGGGCGACATCGAAGACCTGCTGGCCCGGCGCGGTCCGGCGGACGGGTGGGCGCGGGTCGAGGAAGTCGTGGAGGCGTCGACCTACCGGACGCAGGAGCGGGTGGCCGAACGCTTCCGCGCCGGCCCGGTGTTCCTGGCCGGCGACGCGGCCCACACGCACAGCCCGGCGGGCGGCCAGGGCATGAACACCGGCATCCAGGACGCCGGGAACCTGGCCTGGAAACTCCACGCCGTACTCACCGGCACTGCCCCCGACGCACTGCTGGACAGCTACCACGACGAGCGGTGGCCGGTCGCCGCCAGGCTCATCGCCTTCACCGGCCAGTTCGCCCGGGCCGCCACCCTCACCGACCCTGCCATGGGCCGCCTGCGTAACTCCCTGCTGGCCGCCGCCGCAGCGGCGCCGGGCATCACCGACTGGCTGGCCCGCTCCCTCGCCCAGCTCGACATCGGCTACAGCAGCGAGCCCGACCAGGGCACACCGCGCCCCGGCACCCGCGTCCCGCCGTCGGACGTCCCCGCGGACGGCCTGCGCTGGACCCTCGCCCTGCCCGGCTCCAGTGCACCCACACAGCACCCCCGCGACCTGGGAATGCGGCACGGGCCGCTGACCGTCCGGCACGTCGCCGGCCTGACGACCACGCTCCTCGTACGCCCCGACGGCTACCTGGCCGCCGCCGGAGTCCCGGCCGACCCGTACGACACCGCCGCCCGCCTCGGCCAGTACCTCCCGCAGTCGCGGTAACCCCCTTCGGCACAGCTCCAGTTCAAGGAGACACCGACATGACCACCTCCCGCACCACCTCGCCCACCCTCATCCGCCACGTCGCCGTCTTCGACGGCACCCGGCTCCACCCCGCGCAGGACGTGCTGATCGACGGCCCCACCATCGCCGCCCTCGGCCCCCGCCTGGACGCACCAGACCGAGCCACGGTCCTCGACGGCACCGGCCGCACCCTGCTGCCCGGCCTGATCGACTCCCACACCCACACCACCGAAACCTCTCAGCTGCGCCAGGCCCTGCTGTTCGGCATCACCACCGAACTCGACATGGGCGGCGCTCCCGAGACCGCCCGCCGGATGCGGGCCGCCGCCGACGCGCGCGACGACCTGGCCGACGTACGGGTCGCCACCACCGGCGCCACCGCGCCCGGCGGCCACCCCTGCCAGCTGGTCGACATCGGAATGCTGGAACCCTTCCCCACCGTGGCCGGGGCGGACGACGCCGACGCGTTCGTCGCCGCGCGGGCCGCCGAGGGAGCGGACCACCTCAAGATCTTCATCGAGGACGGCACCGCCATCGGCAAGCCGATGCCCCTCATGTCCACGCAGACGGTCACCGCGCTGGTCCGGGCGGCCCACGAGCGCGGGCTGCGGACCGTCGCCCACACCCTGACCCGCACCGCCGCCCTCCAGGCGATCGACTGCGGCATCGACGGCCTGGCCCACTCACCCGCCGACGGCCCCAGCGACCAGGCCCTGATCGAGGCAGCGGCCGAAAAGGGCGTGTTCGTCATGCCCACCCTGACCGCACTCACCGGCATGACCCACACCCCGGCCGAGTACGCACTCGCCGACGACCCCCGACTGCGCCCCTACGCCGACCCGCAATGGCTGGCCGACCTGGACAAGATCCGCACCACCGAACCCGGCCAGCGGGTAGGGCCCATCGGAGTCGACCCCCGGCACGCCGCTGACGCCGCCCTACGGATGTTCCGCCTCGGCGTGCCCCTGCTCGCGGGCACCGACGGCACCGGCGGCACGGGCCACCCCACCACCCACGGCATCAGCTACCACGGCGAACTCGCCCTGCTCGTCGCCGCCGGCCTCACCCCCACCCAGGCCCTGACCGCCGCCACCGCCGCACCCGCCACCGCATTCGGCCTCACCGACCGCGGACGCGTCGCCCCCGGACTGCGGGCCGACCTGCTGCTCGTAGACGGCGACCCCACCCGCGACATCACCGCACTGCGCGACATCACCGCCCTGTGGCGCCGCGGAACACCCGTCGACCGCTCGGCCCCCCGCGCCGCACAGCCCGAGGAGTGACCCCATGAACCCCGCCGCATCTCCCACGCCCTCGGGCATCCACCACGTCAAGCTTCCCGTCACCGACCTGGAACGCAGCGCACACTGGTACACCGAAGTGCTGGGCGCCCGCCGCCTGACGGACCTGGACCACCGCCGCCCCGACGGCACCCTCTTCGCCGTCATCCTCGACGCCCCGGGCCTGGGCACCCACCTCGAACTGCGGCTCGACCCGGCAACCGCCAGCGCCCTCAAGGGGTACGACTTCCTCACCCTGGCCGTCGCCGACCGCACCGCCCTGGACACCTGGATGACGCACCTGGACACCCTCGGCGTCCTCCACTCCCCGCCGGTCGTGGCCCTGGCGGGCTGGCTCCTGGTCGTCCCCGACCCCGACGGCCAGCGCCTGCGCTTCTACACCACCACGCACCACGGACTGGACCCCGCACGCGTGGAGTACGACTCGCCCTGGCTCAGCACCGGCCCCGCACCCAGCACCGCCCCCAGCGCCGAACCGGCACCCCGCATCATGACCACGATCACCGCACGGCCCGGCGCGGACCGCGAACTGGAGAACCTGCTCAGGGAGTTCGCCGATACGACCCGCCGCGAGGACGGGTGCCTTGCCTTCCGGGTACACCGCACCCCACAGGCACCCGACACCTTCATCGTCTACGAGGAATGGACCGGCCAGCAGGCACTGGACGCCCACCGCGCAACGATCCACATGAACAGCTTCCGCACCCGTGCCACACAACTGGCGGCCTCGCCGCCACATACGCGGACACTCGTGCCGTGCCCCGAACACTGACCCCGCACGCGGGCACCGAAAAGCACCCCTGCACCCTCGCCTGGACCGGTTCAGGGTCACCCGGGAAGAAGAAGTCCAGCGCGGACGCCTTTCACACGAAGGTGTTCGACCAGGCCGTGCTCCTCGGCGTCGCACACCGTCACAGGTCAGCAAACAGCCCTGCGAACGGTCCGTGAGCCGGCGTGACCGACCACCCAGCGGCCGTCCGACGAGACCATGTGCTTGGGACGTGACCGAGGAGCGTGCACGCAGAGATTGCCTTCATGCTGGTACTACCGAGACCCTGAAAGGACCCCATTCCCAGCTCAGAAAGCACTACTGCCTTTCCGATCATGATTCGGGCACAGCTGCGGGCGTGCGGCACGGGCTAGTGGCGGCTGCGGTTCGTGGTGTGGTCGTCCAGTTGTGCGGACCACTGGAGGAGGAAGCGCAGCGCTTCCTGGGAGGGGGAGTGCGGTGGGGCCGTGTAGGCGACCAGTTGCTGGTCGGGCTGTGTGTCGACGCCGAATTGCTGGACGTCGAGGGTCACGGTGCCGATGACCGGGTGGCGGTAGGTCTTGGTGAGCTGCCTGGGCCCGCGGACCTGGTGGCTTGCCCACCAGGTCCGGAAGTCCGGATCCCGGACCGTCAGTTCGCCGACCAGGTCGGTGAGCACCCGGTCGTCGGGGTTGCGTCCGGCCTCCATCCGCAGGACCGCGACGCACTCGCGGGCGGCGCGTGGCCCGCGGCGAGTGCGTGCAGAGCTTCCAGGTCTTCCCCGACACCGGCGAGCAGGCTCGCGCCCTGGGCGGGAAGCACGGCTTCGAGGGCTTCGAGCACTACCGCACCAACCGCGCCCGGCACCCGCGCTCGGCCCAGTTTCTCACCTGGTCCAGCGTCGACCGCCAGGTCGGCTTCGATGCCTTCCGCTTTGTCGACCTGATCGCGCCCTGCCCGCTGCTGATGATCGTAGGAAGAGAAGCGGTCACCTCTTGGATGACAGTAGAAGCGTTCCAGAACGCCCGCAGCCCCAAGGAACTGCACTGGATCGACGGAGCCAGCCACGTCGACCTCTACGACAAAGAGCTGTACGTCGGCCCCGCAGTCTCCAAGCTCACCGACTTCTTCAGGACCCACCTGGCCAAGGCCCAGTAGACCGGCCGTCCTGAGCGCCACAGCGCAGCGGCGGCCACGAGGCAGCCTGCAGCGGCGTCCCTGGCATGAGTGCGGGGATGCACCCGGAAGCGGCCATCATCACGGTCTTCAGCCGCGCTATGACCGCCGCCGCCAGATCGAACGGCGTGGCCGAAGCCGTCGGCCATTGGGTGAAGGGCCTCGGCAGCGTGTCCGCCGCGTTCCTGGCGCGGCGGGCAGCTGAGCCGGTCGCCCTTCCGGCCATCAGGCGCTGAGCACCCGGCCCGACCGCCCGTGAGCGTGCCGAGCGCCGCACGGTCGGCGCCGCACCAGCCGTGCCCATCAGGAGGACGGTGCGGTGCCGATCGCCGCGGCCAGGGACGAGAGGCCGCCGATCAGCTGCTCCGCGCTGACGGGTGTCACCAGGTGGCGGCTGACCAGCAGTCCGGGCATGAGCGTCATCAGGATGGTCGCGACCTGCTCCGGGTCGGCCGTGGAGGGCAGGCACCCTTCCTCGCGCCAGCGCAGGGCCAGTTCCGCGAGGCTCCCGCGCACGGCCAGGTAGAAGGTCCTGGTGCGCTCCTCCAGTTCCGGGCTGCGCAGTGCCTCGCCCCACGCCTGGATCGCGATGCGGGTCAGATCGTACGGCTTGCCCTCGCCTCGGTCGCGGGCTTCCCCCGCCATCGCTTCCAGGACCTCGGCCGGTGACGGGGTGGGGCGCCTTTCCAGTAGCTGCCCGAACATGTCCCGTACCAGGGTCAGGGCCTCGTCCGCGGCGGCGTCGATGAGGTCGTCCTTGCTGCGGAAGTACCGGTAGACGGCGCTGGAGGACATGCCCGTCGCGGCGATGACGTCGTCCATCGAGGTGGCGTGGAAGCCGTCGCGGGAGAAGCAGCTCCACGCGCTCGTGAGGATGTGACGGCGCCGCTTCTCCATGGTCTCTTCGTTCAGTCTGGGCACCTCCTCACCCTAAACCGAAACGATGGTTTTCGTTAAGAGGGCGGGGGTGCCGGTCGCGTCAGAACGCGGCGGACCCTCGCGCAAGAAGACCGGACGCGTACGCATTCACGCGGACCCTCCGGAGACCCTAGCCTCGCGGGGAGAACCGGACCCGACCACGACACCGTCGCCCTTCCGCAGGCCGCCACCGCTGCGCACCGGCTTCTTCTCGATCCCCGCACGGGCGCCGTCACCCCGCCGTGCGAACGCACACCCCCGGGACCAGGAACGTGAACGTGAACGTGAAGACGAACCACACCTCCACCCCCACCGCGTCAGGCGGGATCGCCGTCGCCCCGCGGCGGCTGCCCCTGCTGGGACACTCGCTCGCGCTGCTGCGCGATCCCATCGGAGTGCTCCAATCGATCCGGCCCTTGGGCGACCTGGTCGAGCTCCGGGTCGGGACGCTGCGCGTGTACGCCGTGAACTCACCCGTTCTCCTGAAGGAGATGCTGGTCACCGACGCCGTCTCCTACGAGAAGGGCCGCTACTTCCAGAAGTCCCGCCCCTTCCTCGGCAACGGACTGCCCAACTCCGAAGGCGACTTCCACCGGCGCCAGCGACGCCTGATGATCCCTGCGTTCCACCGCGAGAAGCTCAAGGCGTACACCGATGTCATGCGGCTGAGCGCGACGACGTACGCCGAGGCATGGACACCGGACGGCGCGGTCGACGTGGGCACCGAGATGTACGCGATCGGTAGCGAGGCCGTGACCAGGGCCCTGTTCGGCAGCGCGCCGGGCAACGAGGAGGTGCGCCTGATCCGGCGCTGGCTGCCCACCTACGTGCACGAACTGATGCGCCGCGTCCTCTCTCCCGTGGACTGGCTCGACCGACTTCCGACCCCCGGCAACCGTCGCTTCGAGGAATCGGGCGTGCGGCTGCGCACGGTCGTCGACCGGCTGATCCGCGAACGCCTCCACGACGGCCAACCCCGCGAAGACCTCCTCGGCATGCTGATGGCCGCCCGCGATCCGGACACCGGTGAGCCGATGAGCCCGGACCAGCTCCACGACGAGGTCATGACGGTCATGGCCGCCGGGATCGAGACCGCCTCGACCAGCCTCACCTGGCTCTTCCACGAAGTCGGCTCGCGACCTGAGATCGAGCGCAGGCTCCACGCCGAGCTGGACGAGGTCCTCGGATCGCGGCCGGTCACCTTCGACGACCTGCCGAAGCTGGTCTTCACCCAGAACCTCGTCCGCGAGACGCTCCGGCTGCGCAGTCCTGCCTGGATCCTCATGCGCCAGGCCGCACGGCCCGGCGTCCTCCTGGGCGGAGTGGAGATTCCCGACGGAACCGAGCTGCTGTTCAGTCCGCTGACCCTCCACCGCGACCCCGAGCTCTACCCGAACCCGATGGAGTTCGACCCGGACCGGTGGCTGACCGCCGACCCGCGCGGCTGGGCCTTCCTGCCCTTCGGCGCCGGTCCCCGCAAATGCATCGGGGACCACTTCGCCCTCACCGAGATGGCCACCGTCGTGGCCACCATCGCCTCCCGCTGGAGACTGCGCCCCCTCTCCCCGCAGGCCCCACGCGAAGTACCCGGCGCCGTTCTTGTACCCAGCCTGCTGCTCATGTCCCCGCAACCCCGCCAAGCACACAACCAGCGCGCTGACCAGGGACACGGCGCCGGCATCCGGATTCCCTTTCCCGCCCGCATCAGCCCCGACGCCCCGCGTGCGGCCGCCGAACACCTCCAGTGGCCCCGCTCCTTCGGTCTGCTCCCCACCGACCAGGCCGCCGAACGCCACGCCCTCGCCCACTACGCGGAACTCGCCGCCCGCTTCCACCCGGCCGCGACCGGAGCCGACCTGGACCTCGGCGTCGACCAGATGAGCTGGTTCTTCTGCTTCGACGACGCCTTCGACGGCCCGGCCGGCTCCCACCCCGGCCCAGCCCGCCTCTTCGTCGACGCGGTCGCCCACGCCCTGGACCACGTACCTGCCCCGGACGCACCACCCCTCGTCCGCGCCTTCCGGGACCTGTGGCTGCGCAGCAGCGAAGGGATGTCGCCGACCTGGCGCGGCCGCGCCGCGGCTCACTGGCGCGCTTACCTGTACGGGCACGTCCAAGAGGCGGCCAACCGACACCACGGCGCCGCGATCACCACGGCGGAGCACCTGCGCCTGCGCTGCGACACCATCGGCGTGCAGCCCACGCTCGACCTCGCCGAGCGGATCGGCCACTACGAACTGCCCGCCGCGCTCTTCGGCTCCGACGCCGTCGCCACACTGCGCACCCTGGCCGCCGAGATCGACTCCCTCCACAACGACGTCTACTCGCTGGCCAAGGAAGAAGCGGGCTCCGATCCGCACAACCTGCTCCTCATCCTGCGGCGCGAGCACGGCTCCGACCACGACACGACCTTCGCGACCGTGCTCAGCATGCTCCACGCCCGCCTCAACCGATTCCGCACCGTCGAGGACGAACTGTCCGCTCCCGACAGCGCGGCGGACCTCGCGCCCCTCGACCGCACCGTCCTTGACCGCTACATCCATGACGCCCTGCACCCGGTCATGCGCGCCCCCTACGACTGGGCACCCCGCTCCAGCCGCTACACCTAACCCCACCTGCTCGTTCACCGGCCCGCGCTGCCGGGCGGACTCAGGGGACGCGAATGGACTCAGGGGCCCGGCGGGCGGGCCCCTGTCGGGAATGCCTGACCCGTTACGACTGGCACCGGCGTCAGCCTGGCGTTGTCCGTACGCACGAAACACCGGTAGTGACGCGGGGCCATACCGGTGGTCCGCTTGAAGGCGTTGCTGAAGGCACTCTCCGACGCGTACCCGAGGGCCGAGGCGAGTTCACTCACCGGTGTGTCCTCTCGCCACAGGCTGCGCCGGGCCAGTCGCATGCGCCAGTTGTAGAGGTACGTCAGGGGCGGCGCTCCCGCGACGGTCTTGAACCGGTCGGCGAAGGTGGTCCGTGACATGGATGTGGCCCGTGCCAGTTCGACCAGGGTCCACTGGCGGGCCGGGTCGCCGTGCATGAGCCTGAGCGCCGGGGCGATCTGTTCGTCGGCCAGCGCCCGCAACCAGCCGGCCGGGAAAGTGTCCGCTTCCGCGAGGTACGTCCGCAGCACTTGAACGAAAAGGAGCTGGGCCAGGTGATCGGCCACGAAGGAGGCCCCTGGCCGGTCCTCGCGCATCTCGTGGAAAGCCTGGTGGAGGAGCCAGCAGACGGCAGGAGCCTCGACGGATCCCGCCCTCATGTGTATCAGGGGCGGCAAGGCTCCAAGGAGTAAGTCCTTGCCCGCGACTTCGAGTTCGACGTGGCCGCTGAGAGCCGTGACGTCCCGGACTCCTGGCGGCCCTGTGTGGTGGTAGGGCTCCACAGTCGCCTTCAAGAGCGGCAGGGCCTCCACCGGGGCCAGATCCGGATCACTCGCCAAGACGTACCGGCGATCCCCAGCGAGGATCACCACATCACCCGCCCGCAGGATCTGCGGCTCATCGATGCCGTCCATCACCAGCCAGGTGACGCCCTCAAGGACCGCGTGGACCTTGAGCCGCCCTGGTGGTGGGAACGACAGAGCCCACGCACCCGCATATGTGAAACCCCGCGTCAGCACGCAGCGTGCGCCCGCCAGTTCGAGGGTCTCGGCAATCGGATCACCCCAGCCCGGCGGGCGCGGAGGTGGCGGAGGCAGAACGTCCATGACGCGACTCTCTCGGAAGCCCTTGCCAAGGGCAAACAACCCTCGCCCACCACCAGGCCCTGAGACCAGAGGCCGGACAGCCACCGTGCCAGGGGCCCCAGCTCCCCATCCCCGTCAGCACCGACCCGCCCGCACCTCACCATCTCCCCGACAAGCCGACCCCAGGGCGCGGCGCGCTTTCACCCGGAAGGGGGAGAGGCGCCCGCCTCCCAACACACTCCGCCAGCGCCCGCGGGGGCGTCAGTGGACGCAGACTTCAGTCGCCGTCCGTCCTGCGCGATCCCCTGGTCCGTGAACGCTTCACGCCGTTCGTCACCGCGGCCGACTGGGCGCTGGCCGAGCACCGGATCCGCGAAGCGTCCCTGCTCCTGGGCCGCACCGGGCAGGACGAAGGCGCGCGCTACGTCGCCGCCTTCGGCGACCTTCTCGCTGTCGCTGTCGCTGTCGCTGTCGCTGTCGCTGTCGCTGTCGCCGTCGCCGCCGCCCACGCCCCGGCCCTCGTACGTGACCGCGTACAAGCGGCGGCCGACGCGTGTCGAGCAGGCCGCCCGCGCCCCCGGCGCTTGTTCCTTGGAGGGCCGCGCGCGGGCCGGATGGCGCGCCTCGACCCGGGCACTGGAGCGGGCATCGCGCGCGGCCCGGGGCGGGCGGCGCCGCGGTTGTACTCACGCTGCTGCTCGCGCTCGTGGAGGCGGTGGAGGCCGCCGGCGAAGCCGCCGTGCTGCTGCGGGAGGACCGTCGCGCCGCCCCCGACGGCGAAGCCGCGGACCGGTCGGGTGGTGCGCACCGCCGGCCGTGGCCTGCTCGGGACTACGCCCGTTACCGGTTCACCGGTCCGGCCACGCCCGGATCCCGGACGGCCGGGGCCGTCCCGTACGCGCTGCCCCTCACCCGAGGGAGCCTTCTGCCGATGACGTACCCGCCCCAACCCGAGCCGTTAGCCGAAGCCCTCGGGGAGGCCGCGCACACCGCTGCGATGGCCTACCGGCTGATGATGACCATCGCCGACGCCGTGCGCCGCGCCACCCGGAAGCGCCTGATGGGCAAGGAGGGAGGAGCTCGGCGAGGACGCGGCCACGATGGCCCGGGTTGGTCGGCCGACCAACTGCGCGGCGTCCTCGGCGACGACATCCTGGCCGCGTTGATGCGGGGTGCGGACTGGCCGCAGTTGGCCCGTCAGCTCGTCGGCCTCCAGCAGTCCGGAGTCGACCTCGGCACGCTCCTGCCGCAGATGGGCCGCATGACCGCGGGCGTCCACCAGGCCGTCGCCGCGAACCTCGCGCGGGCGAACGCGGCGGGCACCGACTGGTGGGCCAACCTCCTGGAGGCGACACTGCCCGAGGGCCTGGTCCGCGACGCGATCCTCGCCTCCCCGGCCTGGCCGGACATTGCGGCCGCGATGGGCCACCTCGACGCCCGCGTGGTGGGGCGCGTGCGCGGGCGTGGTCTTGGCGGCGGGAGGCTGGTGGGCGGACTGGTCCGGGTATCTGGTGACCGGGCTCGTCCTGTTGCTGATGGCCGGCGCCGTGGTCGTGACCGAGGCTTGGCGATCCGGAGCTCTGGGGCGGGCACGCACCGCACCGTCCACCCCGCACGACGACGCGCGCCCGCGGGCGCGTCCACCGGAGGAGAAGGCGGACCAGGAGCGCTCGCTGCGCCTGCTGCAGGCAATCGACGGCGCCGCCGAGACCGGGATGGCGGGGGGCTGTCGGAGTTCGAGCGCATCGTGCTCTATGGGGTGGTGGAACTCCCGGGCCGGGAGTACCCGCCGCCGGGGCACGACTACCCGCGCCCGTGAACGCGCGGGAGCGCGCGGTGGAGGAGGACCTGACGTCACAAGGAGTGGGGAGCGCGATGTCCGAGACGGGTATCCGGCGCGAGCCGGCCGTGGTGGCTTTCGAGCTGCTGGAGGCGGCGGCGTTGGACGAGGCCGCCCGTGCGGGCGGCGCTGAGCTGGCACCGAAGTGGGGGATGCGCCGGTCCCTGACGGCCGCGCTGGAGCACTGGCACGACGCGGGGTCGCTGCGCGAGGACTCCCTGCTGCTGGTGGAGCACCTCGCCGTCGAGCTGACCGCCTACCGCTACCAACAACTCGGCGACCAGGCAGCGGTCCAGCTCTGGCTGGCCGAGTTCGGCGACGAAGTCGTCCGCGCCCAGCAGCACCTCCACCCGGCCGGGTCGACCGCGGTGGAGATCCTCGCGGTGCTCATCGGCGAAGGCCCGGCCGCGCGCGGCCGGGACAAACTGCGGTTGGCGCGGATCGGCGGCCCGTACCTGCTGTACGTCCGCGACGACCATCAGGTCGAGGACGCCCGCGAGATGGCCCTGACCTTCGGCATGTGGGCGGCCTCGGAACTCGCGCAGCTGCTGTACGACGACCTCGTCCGCATAACGGCCTACACCGCCACCCGCGCCGCGCACGCGGCTTCCTCCGGTGGCCCAGCAGTCCCCGGCGTGGACCTGGGTGGCCGACCGACCGACACCTATCCCGTGCTCGACCAGCCACGCCGGCGGCTCCGGCGCCGCCGGCTCGCTCATGCCGCCCCCCGCTCCACCGGAGGGAGCGCGCGGGCCGCACGGCGCAGCGCTACGGCGCCCGTGCGCTGGGCGGCGGGGGAGTTCCAGTACGGGTGGGTGTGCAGGCTCTGGGAGAGGGCGATGAGCCGACGCCGCTGCGAAGTCGTTCCGGCGGCGGCGGGAGTCTGGGCGAGATCGGCGTAGGCGGCCAGCCACGCCCGCTGGAGGGCGAGCAGGTCATCGGGGAAGCGGAATGGTGCTCTCACCCCTCCATTGCAACATGTGTTCGATTTTCTCGGGAAGTCTGCCGCTCGGCCTTTTCGGCCGCTGCGCGGCGGGGGCGGGCGGGGTGATGCAGAGGTCGGAGTCGGGCTCTGCCATGCGCCGCTCCTGTCCGGTATCGGTTACCTCTGTGCCGGACCCATGAAAATCTGTGCCCGCTGGAGTAGACATTGGCCAGTGGCGTGGCTATGGTTTCTTACGTAGCTCAGAGAGATCGCAGGGCCTGGCAGAACCAACTGCCGGGCAAGTAATACCCGCAGTACCAGTGGTTGCAGTGTGTAGGACGGTGCGGTGGTGGAGTTCCGAAGCCAGGTGATTGCAGGACGGCGACGGGACTGACGACCGGACCGGGTGGCCCGCAGTGATCAGGGGCCGCCGCGAGCAGTACCGCAGTGGCAGTACCCGCAGTAAGTGCAGTTGAGCAGCACCCAGCAGTGAAGTTGAGTGGAGTGGTACCTCGGTGAAGGCGTCGGCTGCGGGCGCGCGCACCCGGGAGGTTCGGCAGTGGGGTTCTAAGCCAGAGCAGACGCAGGATGGGCGACGGGGCTGGCTGTCGAAACGGCGCTTTGACAGGCCACCAGCAGTACGCAACACAGCAGTACAAGCAGTTCGCAGTATCAGCAGTGCGCAGTTCCCGTTTGGTAAGTGCTCGATCCAGAGGGAAAGAACGGAGGAGCCGAGCATCATCAGGATCGCCCGGGCGGAAGTCTTGAGTCCGGGTACCGCAGGACATCGGTAGTGAGGTGGTCTCCGGTCACGCATTCGCGATCCCCGCACCCCGACGAAGTACAGGTCGGGTAGGCGGAAACAGAAGGCCGGCGCAGTACCAGGGCCGGCAGATGGTGTAGCAGTTCCTTCGGGGCCCTGGTGCCATAGGCACCAGGGCCCCTCCGCGTGTTCAACAGAGAGGTGTGATGACCGCAGACGATTCGTTCGGCCGTCTCGATGACGACGACTACCCCGCCTACACCATGGGCCGGGCCGCCGACATGCTCGGTGTGCCCCAGAGCTTCCTGCGCGCGATCGGAGAGCACCGCCTGATCACCCCGCTCCGCTCACCGGGTGGACACCGCCGCTACTCCCGCTACCAACTGCGCATCGCCGCCCGAGCCCGCGAGCTCGTCGACCAGGGCACCCCTATCGAGGCTGCCTGCCGGATCGTCATCCTCGAAGACCAGCTCGAGGAGGCCCAGCGGATCAATGCTGAGTACCGCCGTCGCGGAGTGGCGAACCCGTCAGCCGCGGCCTGAGGAGGAGGGATTCGATGGATCGCGTTGCACCAGGGGCCCTGCGGGAGCCGGGGAGGCTGCCGTCTCCTCGGCGGGCCACCTGCACGGTGGCCTCGGTCGGCAGTGACGGCTTGGTCAGTCTCGCTGGGGAACTCGACTTGGAGGCCGTGCCCGCCATTCGCGACGCGGTCCGCGACTGTCTCCAGGGTCGGCCCGCGCTCCTGCGCATGGACATCGGTGCGGTGTCCTTCTGTGACTGCTCCGGGATCGGCGCCCTGGTGTGGGCGAAGGGCGAAGCGGCTCGCGCCGGGATCGGGTTTCACCTCAGCGGCTCTCCCCAGCCGATCGTCGCCCGTGTCCTGGCCGTGACCGGTGCGGATACCCAACTGGGGCTGATGCCTGTGCCGGCTGAGTGGCACGGTGAGCGCCGGGACAGCGAGTGGCCGTATCCGGTCCGAATCGGCGCGGGAGCCGATCGCCGTCACGGCCTCGGGAATGTCCCGCACCCCTGCGTCGGGGGCGGGAGGGGATCCGAGCGAGCCGACCAGCCCGGCCGGAATGCGGGGGCATACGCCAGGCGTTGATCGCCTTCCCATGCGCGAGCACGGCCGCGAGGGCTACGTGACCGGTCAGCTGCTGCGGATCAGCCTGCTCAGCGGCGCCACCGAGTGCATCAACGCCGGACATCCCTGGCCGCTGCGGATGCGCGACGGCGCGGTAACCCAGATCGTTCCGGAAATCGATCTGCCGTTCGGCGTCCTCAGCCCCCGTGACTACCGGGTGCAGTCACTTGACCTGCGGCCCGGCGACCGACTGGTGATGCTGACGGACGGCATGCTGGAACGCAACGCCGACACCGTGGACCTGTCCAAGCTCATCGTCCGCACCCGCGACCCGCATCCCCGGGAAGCCGCCACCGGCGCCAACCTCACCGACGCCTCACTCCCCTCCACCACAGGGACCAGCCCCGAACGGTGACCCGCTCGACCGTGCCTCTACGGCAGAGCGCGGCGCCAGGAGCGTGTCGTGTCCCGGTTTCCTCTGGTGACTGGCCGTTGTGGGCGTGTAGCGTTTGAGCCAGCTGTCGTGGTTCGGAAGTTCCCTGTGCCCACGCCTCAGGCGTGGGTGTTTTGCTGTGCTGTGCCGCAGGAACCAGGGCGATCACCTCCGCCTTCCGCATCGTGCGGGAGGCGTTCATCGACTGGAAGGCATGGATATGGCTACGGGAACTGTGAAGTGGTTCAACGCGGAGAAGGGCTTCGGCTTCATCGCCCAGGAAGGCGGCGGCCCGGATGTGTTCGCCCACTACTCGGCGATCAACGCCTCTGGGTTCCGTGAGCTCCAGGAGGGCCAGGTCGTGACGTTCGACGTCACCCAGGGCCAGAAGGGCCCCCAGGCGGAGAACATCACCCCGGCCTGACCCCCCAACTCCCGGGGCCCGCCCCGGTGCCGGCAGGCACCAGGAGCGCCGGGACACCCGTGCGCACTCCGTACCCGTCCGTGGAGCGGCGGTCGGCCGGACGTCGCCCGGGCGCTTCCGAGAGCTGAGGCGTACACGATCAGGGCCGCGCGACCGCGCGGCCCTGATCCGTCTCACGCACGACCTCGCCCCCTGCTGGGCGCAGGGCGATATGCCGGGCTGGCCGACGAGGTGGGGGAGGGCCGCAGGTCTTCCTGGTGCGGGCGAGGCCGTCGCGTGCCCCCGCCACGTCCTCGGGCCTGGAGAGGATGGCGCCGGAGAGTCTTCCCGGCGCGGCCCGGGAGGGCACGATGCCGGTCGTCCGGCCTTGACTTCGCGTTGTTCGGCGAGGCCGGGGCAAAGCTGGTGGCTGCGTAGGTGAGATCTGGGTTCTGGCACAGATCTTGGGGAGTCGTCACGGAGTGTTATCACGATGTTCGATTGCGAGGAGACGGTTCGCGTGAGACCGCGTACGCCTTGTCGTCCGACGAACAGATTTGACGCTCCATCAGATTCCTGTCGCCCGCTGCTGCGGCGGGTTGTGGCCGGTGATGGTGCTGGTCATGCAGACCGATGCACCGTTCTGGGACTTGCTGGTGTTCGAGGGGATCGACGAGGTGGACGTCGAGGCGGTTACGGCCGCGTTCGGCACGGTCGAGGTGGTGGCGAGAGGCCGCGCGCCCGGGGCGGCGTGTCCGGGCTGCGGGTGCTTCTCGGGCCGGGTCCACGACCGGTACCAGCGCAGGCTGAAGGACCTTCCGCTCGCTGAGCAGGGCTTTGTGATCCGGTTGACGGTCCGGCGCTTCATCTGCGGGTCGGCTGACTGCCCGCGCCGGACGTTCGCCGAGCCGTTCTCCCGGCTCGCCGCCCCGCACGCACGGTTCACGACCCGGCTCAACCAAGCCCTGGAGCGGGTGGGTCTCGCGCTGGCCGGGCGGGCCGGCGCTCGGCTGGCTGCCCAGTTGGGCTTCCGCGCGGGAAGGATGACCTTGCTACGCAGGGTCATGGCATTGCCCGACCCACTGTTCGACACACCGCGTGTGCTGGGCGTGGACGACTTCGCGATCCGCCGCGGCCAGACCTACTCCACCGTCTTGACCAGCGTCGAAGACCATCGCGTGGTCGACGTGCTCCCGTCCCGTGAAGCCGAGCCGCTGGCCGCCTGGCTGATCCGCCACCCCGGCGTGGAGATCATCTGCCGGGACCGGGCGGGCGCCTACGCCGAAGGTGCCCGCCGCGGGGCCCCCGACGCCCTGCAGGTCGCCGACCGGTTCCATCTGTGGCAGGGCCTCGGCCGGGCCGTGGAGACCTGTGTCGCCGCCCATCGCAGCTGTCTGCGTAATCCTTCGTTCAGCGGGCTGTTGGCGGAGGCCACCCGACTGGCTGCCGGTCGGCCGCAGGACGACCCGGCACCCCTCGGCCGGCGGGCCGAGCGAAAGAAGGCAGCGCATGCCTTGGTCCACGAGCTCCTCGCTCAAGGTCACTCGCGCCGGGCGATCGCCCGGCACCTGGGCTGGGGCCTCAACACCGTGCTCCGGTACGCGAACGCCGCTCACTGGCAGGACACCTTCCGTGAGAACCGGCCCCGGCCCAGCAGACTCGACGCCTACAAGCCCTACCTGGAGCAACGCTTCGCCGAGGGCTGCACCAGCGTCACACAACTGCACGGCGAGCTGCTTGCCGAGCACGCCCCGGTCACCTACGGCATGGTCCGCGCGCACATCGCGACCTTGCGCAATGCTCCGCCCACGGCGCCGCCCCGGCCGCCGACGGTGCGACAGGTGACCGGCTGGCTCACCCGTCACCCCGCCACCTTGACCGAGGAGGACAGCACCGCTCTGAAAGACGTTCTGACCCGCTGCCCCGAGCTGGCCACGGCCGCCGGACACGTCCGCGACTTCGGCGAGATACTCAGCAGCCGGCTCGGCCACACGCTCCCCGCCTGGATCGACGCAGTCGATACCAGCCAGCTACCCGGCCTCACCGGCTTCGCAATCCACCTGCTCAGAGACCTCGACGCCGTGACAGCCGGACTCACCCTGGACTGGAGCTCGGGCAGTATCGAGGGCGCCGTGAACCGCATCAAGAAGATCAAGAGGCAGCTCTACGGTCGAGCCGGATTCGAACTGCTCCGCAAGATGATCTTGCTCCAGTAGATCCTCGCGCCGACGCGGGGCTATCGCTGGCCGACACGTCCGAGGTCAGAGTTCGGTCGTCCAGATCCCCACAGGGTGCTCACTGGGCGGCAACCACAGCTGAGGCTGTGACTCGCGACGCCCCTCCTGAACCTGTTCTTCCCAATGGAAGCGGTCGTCCGCGTCGGGCCACGCTACTTGCAACACAGGGAAAGGCGGTCGTCGGTAGAACCCGATGGCCCGCCCGAAGAAGGTCCGGTACCAGCGGAGATCCACATTCCTGAGCGCAACTTGCTGACCCTCGATAACGTCAGGATGCCTCTGGCCGCCAGCCACTACAGCACCTGCGGCGACCTTCGCTCCGAGCCGGTTGAGCATGCGGTGCATGGCGTGGACATCGAGTCCGAACATGGCTAGTTCAGGTGCGCCGTGAGTGTGGGCGAGGCCGATCGTATAGGCGAACCCAGGACCGATCTCGTCCTCGGGAACCATCACGACGTGCCATCCGTGCTGCTGGACGTTCTCGATGATCGTCAGATCCACGCGGTCCGCTTCGTCTCGATCTCCGTAGTCGTGGCAGAGGACGCAGCGGCACTGGAACGGATCAACGGTCATGCACGGAGGCTACGCGGCGAGCGTTCGAGTCAGGCAGCCGGGCTTCGCGGCGGCCCCCCTATCGAACGACACTGTAACCCTCTGTAATGGCTCCCCAAGATCTGTGCCAGAACCGAGAAGTAGCAGCGACCTGCGCCCACCTCAGGGGCGAACGGCCCGGACGTGGTCGGCTGAGAGATGGAGTTCGTACGGCAGGCAGCAGTCGGAGCAGAGGGTCGCGACAAGGGTTCCACAGGCGCACAGCTGGTTCATTCCGCCATCCGGGGTCGCTCCGCAGCAGGCGGCGGATGCGTGCTGCAGCTCCAGGCCGCGGGCGTCGTCCGGGTTGATGACGATGTTGTTTCGCGGGCCCTGCGACACCAAGGGCTTCCCATCCACGTTCCAGTGGCCTCCGTGGCGCGGCATCACCGGGCCGGGCACCTGGGCGACGACCAAGGGCCCGCCGTACGGCTCCGTCTCGATCGCGTAGCAGCCTGATGGCACGGTCGCTGGCGACGGACCAGGCTCATCGGCGTCCCACCAAGCGTAGTAGGGAGCCTCGGGAACCTCGGGCAGCCGTGTGAGTGGCCCCGTCAGACGGGCTCTGCATGCTGCGCACACGAACACCACCGCTTCAGCCTCTGCGGCCCCGTCGGTGATGTCAGCAGGCAGAGTGGACTGCCGGTGCTCCGGCTTGCCAACGCTTCGATTTTGGTCTCGCTGATCGTGCATTCGCTGACCGTACGCGGCACGCTGCCAGGCACGGAGTCCGCCCCGGCAGATCGGCACACGACACCCTTCCGAGGCAAGCAATCAGGTGCTGCTGAAGTTCGGCTACATCGTTTGACGGTGTGAGGTCCCGTGAGATCTTGGACAGCCTGGCTCCAGGAGATGCTGGACGTCATCAGGAGATGTTCTTCAAACGGCGATCAGTCCCGGGTGTGAGCGGTCGCCCTGAACTGTGTGACTGGCTCGTCGGTGGTCCGGGCGTGTGTGGTCAGCTCGACATCTCCGTCGATGCGCGGAAGACGGTGTCCTCGATCAGGATGACCACGGTCTTTCCAGCGTGGCTGCGGCCGACCCGCAGCCGTTGGCCGGCCAGGTGGGAGGCGAGTTTGACCGCACGCCGCTGAGGCCGACGTCGCCGTCCCGGCCGACGATCCGGTCGACCTCGACCACTGCGAGGGGTGGCGCTGTCGAACCTGTCGCCAGGGCGGCTGCAGCGGGGTTCGGGGCCGGCGATCCGCCCGCCGCGCTTCACGAGAGCTTTCAAGTCTGTGGGTGTGAACCGAGAAGGGCGGGTCCGCAGGAGTTCGCTGTCGAGGAAGACGTGAATGCCGGGGTGGTCGGCCCACAGGGTCACCGTGCGTCCGCCGAGGGCCGCGGGGAACTTCATCTGCTGGCCGCCAGGCGTACCGGCCGATCGCCTACCCCTTGTCCCGGTCCGGGGCGGCGGATCGCCTATCCCTTGTCCGGGTCGGACCCGGTCGGCCGGAGACCCCTTGACCAGTTCTGGGGGCTGCACGTTACCCCTTGACTACATTGGCAACCGGAGCGTTTCCCCTGGACAGAGGTGGTCTCGGCCGCCCATCAGGTCGCGGCGAAGGGGGTGTGTAATAAGGAGCCGCCTCGCCTGCGGGACAGCTAAAGGCCAGGACCGCAGGGTCGCCAGGAAGCAGAGCCCCAGTTCGAAGAGCACGAACGAGTCGTCGCACGGGCTTCCTTCTGCTCCTGGTTTGCCAGGGTGGTGACCGGGATGACGATGCGTTGCGCGACCTGCACGAGCAGCGAGGCCATCTGCGGCTCGGCATCGGCGAACTCGGTAGCGGCCTGTGTGTCGTCGGCTTCGATCGCCCGGAGGTAGTTGAAGGCGCTCATCACCGCGCGCGGGGTCATCGGGGCGAGCGGTGCGGTGACGGTGTTCTCGGGCATGACAGCTCCTCACGTGCGGCCGCCGCGCTGATCGCGGTGGCCTCAAGAGGAGCCTTCAATGGCGACCCTGTGGACAGAGCCCGGCCGCTGAGGGGTGAGAACCCCCCTGCGGTTTGACCTCTCGCAGCGTAGGTAGAGCGTTCTCACCGAAGGTTGACCGTGCCCGGGACGATCCTTGATCGTAGTGGCCTGTTACTGGCTGAACTGGAGACGTGATGATGCAGCATTTTGTTCGACCCGAGGGAGCCCCGCCCGTGAACGGCTATAGCCACGCGGTGGTATTCACGGGAGCTGTCGTAGCGGTCTCAGGCCAGGTCCCGGTGGATGGCCAAGGCCGACTGGTGGGTGAAGGCGATGCCGAGGCGCAGGTGCGCCAGGTATACGCGAACCTGACCACGGCCCTTGAGGCTGCGGGTTCGACCCTCGAACACGTGGTCAAACTGACCGTCTACCTGACCGATCTGCAGGATCTTCCGGCGTTCCGCCGGGTACGGGACGAGCACCAAAACCCTGCGCACCCCCCGGCCTGCTCGCTTGTTCAGGTGGTCGGACTGGTACACCCCGCATTCCGGGTCGAGATCGAGGCATGGGCTGTAGTACCGACTAGCTCATGAAGTAGCGGCGCCGGCCAGCGCTCAACCTTCGCTGCAAGAGGTCACGGTTGATCACAATGCGGTCGCGGCGGAGAAGTTCTTGAAGGCCGGCGTCACACGAAGGCCCAGAACCGGACCTGTAGAGAGTGAGTGGCGGGATAGGCCCGCCCCACCCTCCAGGAGCACCCTGTGGCGAGCACCGCAGACGAGCCCGAGCAGCCCCTTGACCAGGCCACAAAGCCCCCCCCGATGCCCCCTTCATCCCCCCTCCGCGCCCCGACGTCAAGGTCCGGGCGTTTCCGCAGGTCAGACCCGGCGTACGGAAGGCCGTCGCAGGTCCGACAACCCTCTCGTCCGAAGGAGTCCTCAGCACCGGAGGACTTCGACCGAGCCTCAACGTCGGGAACTGCTGCAAGCGCTGGGGATCTTCCAGCGGGCTACGCCCGACCAGCCGTCGAAGCTGACCCGACCGGACAACCGGCACGACAAGCTCGTACGGGCCAACCTTCTGGATCTGGAGGACCACCAGCTGGTGAGGATCGAAACGGTCCGGGACGACCAGCGGCAGGTGTGGGTGCTGACGAAGCGCGGCCACGGCGAGGCGAGGAAGCTGCTGGAGCCGAAGGGCATACGGGTCTCGGTGCTGCGCGAGGAGAAGTACGACCCGGACACGGGGAGCTGCTCGGCACCGGATACGACGACCACGCCGCGGCGGTCACCTCGCCGGCCGCCGAGCTCCACCGTGCCGGGATCGGTCACCGGCTCGGGTTCCAGACCGAGATCGGGTACCGGCTGGGCGACGGCTTCGTGCAGCTGGCGGACCTGGTGGTGAGGGCGCCGGCGGCCGGGGTGCCGGCGCTGCTGCTGGAGATCGACCGCCGCACCGAGGACGCCTACCAGCTGGTGCAGAAGCTGCGCCGGTACTGGGAGTGGGGCCGGCTGTTGCCGTCGGACGCGGACAAGCGCACCGTGGACCTGGTCCGCTCCCGCCCGGAGGCGATCGAGGACGTCGACCACGAGAAGCGGCTGTGGCGCCGGCTCTACCCGCCGACCGGCCGGGAGGGTCTGCCTCCGGTGGCGTTCGTGTTCGCGGACACCACGGAGGTGAAGGTCGCCAACACGGTCGCCGTGCTGGAGGAGGCCGGCCGCCGCTACTGGGCGTCGCGCCGGTACGACACCTTCCACCGGAGGATCACCGCGCGGGACTACGGGCAGGCGGTACCCGTTCTCGTGACCACCCTGGAGCAGCTCCAGGAGCACGGTGCCGACGGGGCGGTGTGGCGGAGGCTGGGACGGCCGGCGAGCAGACGCTGACGGTCGCCCTCGACAACCCCGACGGCGAGACCCTCTACCGCGGCCAAGCCGCCCGCGTCGACGCGCACGAGCAACAACGCCGGGTCGCGGAGCGGGAGGCGCAGCGGCCTGTGTGCGAGCGGTGCGGGCGGAAGTTCACCGACGAGCGCTGGGAGGAGACCACCGTGCGCGGCGGCGCCTGGGCGACCGGGAACCTGGCCGTGTGCGGGACCTGTCATGCCGACGACGTCGCCCGCGAGGAAGCCGCCCGCCGTCAGGCCACCGTGCCGCCGCTGGAGGAGGACCAGGAGCCGGCCAGGCCCAGCCGCAGCTTCTTCCGGCGCCGCGGCTGACCGCGACGCACACTGGGCAAGCCCAAGGGAAGCCTGGGCAAACCACCCCGAGCACCGGCTTGCCCACCCCGCCGGACGGAGGAGACGGCATCGGTCACGTTCAGCCCTGGATGTTCCGGCGAGGCCGCAGCTGGCCGATGACCGGTCACCGGCGCGGAGGGAGTTGCACGGGTCGGCCACGGCGCTGACGTGCTCTTTGACCGATCGCGGGCGGCGGATTGGTCGTGCTCGGGCAGCTGACCGGTCATGGCGCCCTGCTGGGCAAGCCCCTCGCAGGGAGGGCCTGCCCAGCGTCCGGGCCGTAGGACGGGACGCCTTCCAAGGTCGTGGGCATCACCGTCTGGGACCCGGCGGCCCGGAGCTGGCCGGAACGCTCTCGCCGGCCGTGCACCCGCGCGAACGACTGGCTCGGGCGGCTTCCCGCCTGGCCACTGACCGCCCGGCCACCGGCCGCTGCGAGGTGGGCAAGCCTCAGGCGACCCTGGGCAAGCCGGGCTTGCCCACCTGAGGAACGAAGGTGACTACCCCCTTGACCGCCAATGATCCGCAGGCGGTCAACCCTTTGACCGCCCTCGAACTCAAGGTGGTCAAGGGGGGCCCGGGGGATCCGTACCCGTAGCCAGGCGCACGAGATGGCCCCGCGGGTCCGATCGATACCTCGGCAGGGGCGAGTCCCGCGTGGCCACGCTCGCGGGGTGGCCGTCTTCTTGAATTCCCCTCGTGCGGGGTGCGGAGTGCGGAGTGCGGGAGGGTCGGGGTGCGCCCGCGGCCGCGCGTGCGGGGCGGAAGGGAGTTCAGGGATGCGGAACGAGTCGTGGACGACGGAGGAGTTCGGGACGTCGCACCGGGGCCGGGTGGGTGTGCTGCCGGAGGACGGGAGTGTGCCGGAGCCGGTGTACTTCGACGGGAACTCCGTGGTGGGGCACACGGGCGACTTCTGGGCCGGATGTAGCGGGCGTCCGTTCTAGGGGCCCCGCGCCGAGGTGCTGCGCGCGGTGTGCGTGTGCGGCTGGAGTGGTACCCGGTGCCTGCTGGACCGGGAGCGGATCGGTGATACGCCGTTGTACGAGGACGAGCCGGCGCACGAGGGCGCGGCGCGCTGCCGGGACGACTGGGACCGGCACATCGAGACTGTCGAGGAGTCGACTATCGCATTCCCCGCCGAGGTCGACGATCTGCTGGCGAAGCTGACCGTGGCACTCAACCGGCTCGTGGACGATGAGCCGGCCGGGGCGCTGAAGACCGAGAGCCGGCTGGAGATCCTCGCCCGCAGCAACGGATACGACGCCGCCCACATCGCGGGCCGGTCGCGGGAGCCGGAGGAAGTCGGCGCCGCGCTGGGCATCAACGCGGACCAGGCGGAGGACCTCCTCGCCCACAACCGCAGCCGCTAGGCCGTGTCTGATGGCTCTCGCCCGGATGGTGGATCTACTGCCGTTCCGGGCAGGAGTCGGTCATGGTGCGTCGGCATGAACTGACGAATGCTCAGTGGGAGTACATAGCCCCGCTGCTCCCGGAGACCGGTAGCCCAGGTGGTCGGTGGGCCGAACACCGGACCGTGGTCAACGGAGTGCTGTACCGGACCCGGACCGGGATTCCCTGGCGTGACCTGCCCGAACGCTACGGATCCTGGCAGACCGTGTACGAGCGCCACCGCCGCTGGTCGGCCGACGGGACCTGGTCGAAGATCCTGCGAGCACTGCAAGCCGGCGCCGACGCCACCGCCGTGGACGCGGACGGCTCGTGGGCGGTCAACATCGACTCCACCACCTGCCGGGCCCACCAGCACGCGGCCGGAGCCCGGCACCGCCC
>NZ_JBITDP010000007.1:0-71480 GCF_044454405.1 Streptomyces sp. NPDC051555
GCGGGGGGGGGGGGGGGGGGGGGGGGGGGGCCCCCCCCCGCCGGGGCCGGGCGCGGGGGGGGGGGGGGGGGGCGGGGCCCCCCCCCCCCCCCGCGCCGTCACTTCAAGGTGGCCGAGGTCAGACCGGCCTGGATCTGGCGCTGGAAGGACAGGTACACCACCAGCATCGGGATCATCGCGATGGTCACGCCGGCGAACAGCACCGGCAGGTCCGTCTCGTAGCCCATCTGGTACTGGAGCTGGATCAGGCCCTGGGTGAGCATGTAGCGCTCGGGGTCCGATCCGGACTGCGGCTGCATCAGCACGGCCGGCAGGATGTACTGGTTCCACTGGCCCAGGACATTGAATATTCCGACGGAGATCAGCCCGGGCTTGGCCATCGGCAGCATCACCTGGAAGAAGATCCGGGTGTCGGAGGCCCCGTCGATCACCGCCGCCTCGTGCACCGCGGTGGGCAGCGTGCGGAAGAACGAATGCATGAAGAAGACGGTGAAGGGCATCGAGTAGGCGACGTACACCAGGATCAGGCCCTGGTAGCTGTTGAGCATGTCGAGCCGCTTGACCATGAAGAACAGCGGTACGAGCGCCAGGAACACGGGGAACATCGCCCCGCTGACGAAGAAGTAGTAGATGAGCCGGTTGCCCCTGAAGGGGTAGCGGGCCAACACGTACGCCGCCATCGAGCCCAGCAGCATCGTCAGCGGGACCGAGAACACCATAACGATGACGGTGTTGCCGAAGTAGTCGCCGATGCCCTTGTCCCAGGCGCGGGAGAAGGCGTCGAAGTGCCAGTTGGTGGGCCAGCTCAGGGCCGAGCCGCCGATCTCGCTGTCGGTCTTGAAGGAACCGAGCGCCAGCCAGATCAGGGGCAGCACGATCAGTACGGCCCACACGGCGAGGAAGCCGTGCGAGAAGACGTTGAGCACCGCGCCCTCGGAGCCGCGGGGGACGTCGCTCCTGACCGGCGGCCGGGGGGCGGTCGGCTCGGCGGCGGGCTCCTCGGCCGGCTCTTCGGGTGCCTTGATCACTGTGGTCATGGGGGTCTCCCGCTCAGAACTCGATGCGCTCGCGGCGGGTGGCGCGCAGCGTGATGAGGGACAGGATCATGGTGAGGACCAGCATGACGACTCCCATGGCGCAGGCGTAGCCGCTCTTGCCGAAGTACAGGAAGTTGCGCATGAGGACCGTGGCCATGACCTCGCTGTGGTGGTCGGGGCCGCCGCCGAATTGGCCCGATGTCATCGTCGACACGAGGACGAACATGTCCATCGCGGCGATGCCGAGGTACACCGCCGAGGTCTGTACGGAGTCCCACAGCAGGGGCAGCGTGACCTTGATGAAGGTCTGGGCGCGCCCCGCGCCGTCGAGCAGCGCCGCCTCGTAGATGTCCTTGGGCACGGACTGCATCGCGGCCGAGAAGAGCACCAGGTAGAAGCCGACCCCGTGCCAGACGACCACGCCGAGCATGCACCAGAGCACCAGGTTGGGCTCGTTGAGCCACTCGATGGGGTGCTGCGGGTCGACCAGGCCGATCTTGGTCAGCAGGCCGTTGAGCAGGCCGCCCTCGTCACTGCGGTAGACCGCGCCGAAGAGCACGGCGAGGATCGCGAGGGAGAGGACCTGCGGGAAGAAGTAGACGATCTTGTAGAAGGCCGAGCCCCGGACGCCCCGGACACCACCGGCGCCGCTGCGCCCGCCCACGTTCACCATGAAGGCGAAGAAGAGGGACAGCAGGATGGTGATGACCGGGACGAACACCAGGAGCAGCAGGTTGTGCCACAGCGCGCCCCGGAAGACCTCGTCCTTCATCAGGGTCGAGTAGTTGTCCAGTCCGACGAAGTCGAACGTCGGTGACTGGCCCGACCAGTTGGTGAAGGAATATCCGAACGTCTGAATGTACGGCCAGATGACAAAGGTCAGATACAGCGCGAGCGGCAGGAGCAGGAAGCCGGCGATGAAGCCGACCTGCCCCTTGCCCCGGGCTACGTGACTCATGGTGTCCGTCCCTGATGGTTCCCCCAGCTACCGCTGGGTGGTGCCCCCGGCCGGGGGACCGGCCGGGGGCGATGGCGTCAGCTGCGGTGGTTGTTCTTGGCGTTGGGGTCCTTGGCCGCCTTGTCTACCGCAGCCTGGGCCCGCTTGATCCATTCCTTCGGCTGAATTCGCTTGGCCATCAGCTCATTGGACGCGGCCTGGATGTCGTTGTCCATCTGGCTGTACCAGTCCGGGTACAGGTAGGCGAAGGTGTTGGTGCCGGCCGCCTTGAGGGAGGTCACCGCGGACTGGGTGCCGGGACGCAGCTTGACGTTGGGGTCGACGCCGTCCTTGACCACGGTCAGGGAGTTGGCCTGCTGGGCGAAGAGGGTCGACCACTCGCGCGAGAGCATCGAGCGCAGGAACTCGAGGCCACCGGCCTTGTTCCCGGCCTTCTCCGGGACGATGAAGGGCTCGCCCGCACCGGCGCGGATGGCCTCGAAGGGCATCTTGCTGTCGGCCAGGACCGGCACCGGCAGGAACTTCATGTCGAAGTCCTCCGGGGTCTGCTTGAGCTGCTCGTTCTCCAGCCACGAGCCGGAGGGGATGAAGGCGGCCTTGTACTGGTTCCAGGCGGTCTGCGACTCCGTGTGGGTCAGACCGTTGGTGCCCGGCATCAGCAGGTCCTTCTCGACGACCTCGTAGACCGCCTCGACGGCGGCGAGGGCGGCCGGGTTGTCCGCGAAGGCGTTCGGCGCCAGGTTGTCGATCGCCTTGACGGCCTCGATGCCGCCCTTCTTGGCGATGAGGTCCATGATGACGACGTTGATGTAGTACGGGAACTTGCCCTGGTGGGCGAGGCCGCCGATGCCGGCCGCCTTGGCCTTGGCGCAGACGTCGAGGAACTCGTCCCACGTCTTGGGCTCGGCCCAGCCCTTCTCCTTGAAGAGCTTGCCCGAGTACCAGAGGCCGAAGAGCGTGTAGACGTAGTACAGGGCGACGAACTTGCCCTCCTGGGTGCCCTGTTCGACGGTGCCGGGGATCAGCATGTCCCGGACCTTCTTGCTCGGGTCGTCGAGTGAGGGCGCGTCGAGCACCTGGGTCAGATCGGCGAGCTGACCGCCCTTGGCCAGGACGTCGATCTTGATCTGCTGCGCGCCCGAGTCGTCGACGACGTCCGGCGGGTTGCCCCCGTTGAAGCGCGGCTGGAGCTTGGCGGTGATCTCCTGGGTGCCGAGGTGGGTGCTGGTGGTGCCCCACTTCTTGTCGAAGGCCGCTTCCCATGCCTTCGCGTAGTCGTCGCCGAAGCCGCCCTTGAAGACGACGATGTCCATCTTGCTGCCCTTGGCCACACCGAAGGGGTTGTCCTTCGAGGTGGGCGCCTTGGACGTGCTGTCCGAGGGCTTGTCGCTGCCACCGGAGGCACAGGCGGACAGGAAGCTCATCGTCGGCACGGCGATCAGACCCAGTGCCGCCGACCGCCGGATCAGGTCGCGGCGGCCGAGGCCCTCACCGTTGTTGTGCTCGCCCTGGGCGGAGATGGAACCCATGCTCATGTCCTCGCCTTCGTCAGAAGTGTGAAGGAGGCCGGAAGTCACGGCAGCTGCCGTGCATGCGGACAACACCGCAGGTCCCCGCCCGTCCCCCGGTCCGGCGCCGCGTGAGCCGCGGTAGTCCGGACGGGCACAGGTATAGTCCACTTCCGCTCGTGTGAGCAAGATCATGCACAGCATAGACCTTCGGCTTTTCCGAGTTGAGACCTCACCGTCACCTGGCCCGCCCGCCCGGAGGTGGTCCGGAACGACGAAAAGGGCCGTACCCCCTTAACGGGGATACGGCCCTTTGGTGCCGATGTGCTTAGTTGCGGATGAGGTTCCGCAGCACGTACTGCATGATGCCGCCGTTGCGGTAGTAGTCGGCCTCGCCCGGGGTGTCGATGCGGACGACCGCGTCGAACTCGACGCCGGTGTCGGTGGTGACCTTGACCGTGCGCGGGGTGGTGCCGTTGTTCAGTTCCTCGACGCCGGTGAAGGAGAAGGTCTCCTGGCCGGTGAGGCCGAGGGAGGTCGCCGTGACGCCCTCCGGGTACTGGAGCGGCAGGACGCCCATGCCGATCAGGTTGGAGCGGTGGATGCGCTCGTAGGACTCGGCGATGACGGCCTTGACGCCGAGCAGCGCGGTGCCCTTGGCGGCCCAGTCGCGGGACGAGCCCGAGCCGTACTCCTTGCCCGCCAGGATGACCAGCGGGATGCCGGCGGCCTGGTAGTTCTGCGAAGCGTCGTAGATGAACGCGACGGGGGCGCCCTCGACCGTGAAGTCGCGGGTGAAGCCGCCCTCGGTGCCCTCCGCGATCTGGTTGCGCAGGCGGATGTTGGCGAACGTACCGCGGATCATGACCTCGTGGTTGCCGCGGCGGGAACCGTACGAGTTGAAGTCGCGGCGCTCGACGCCGTGCTCGGTGAGGTACTTGCCGGCCGGGGTGTCGGCCTTGATCGCACCGGCCGGGGAGATGTGGTCGGTGGTGACCGAGTCGCCCAGCTTCGCCAGCACGCGGCCGCCGACGATGTCGGAGACCGGGGTGGTCTCCATCGTCATGCCGTCGAAGTAGGGGGGCTTGCGGACGTAGGTGGACTGCGGGTCCCACTCGAAGGTGTTGCCCGTCGGGATCTCCAGCGCCTGCCACTGCGCGTCGCCCGCGAAGACGTCCTGGTAGGACTTGCTGAACATGTCCTCGCCGATGGAGCTCGCGACGACGTCGTTGACCTCGGCCTCCGACGGCCAGATGTCCGCGAGGAAGACCGGCTTGCCGTCGAGGTCCGTGCCGAGGGCGTCCTTGGTGATGTCCACCTTCATGGAGCCCGCGATGGCGTACGCGACGACCAGCGGCGGCGACGCCAGGTAGTTCATCTTGACGTCGGGGTTGATGCGACCCTCGAAGTTGCGGTTGCCCGAGAGCACCGAGGTGACCGCGAGGTCGGCCTCGTTGATCGCCTTCGAGATCTCCTCGTCCAGCGGACCGGAGTTGCCGATGCAGGTGGTGCAGCCGTAGCCGACCAGGTTGAAGCCCAGCTTGTCCAGGTACGGGGTCAGGCCGGCCTTGTCGAAGTAGTCGGTGACGACCTTCGAGCCCGGGGCGAGGGTGGTCTTGACCCAGGGCTTCCGGCTCAGGCCCTTCTCGGCCGCCTTCTTCGCCACGAGCGCCGCGGCGACCATGACGTAGGGGTTCGAGGTGTTGGTGCACGAGGTGATCGCGGCGACGGTCACGGCGCCGTGGTCGATCTCGAAGGAGGTGCCGTCGGCGAGGGTGACCAGCGTGGGCTTGGTCGGTACGCCGTTCGTCGTGGCCGGGGAGTCGGAGGCCGGGAAGGACTCCTTGCCCGCCTCTTCGTCGTCGCTGACGTAGTTGCGCACGTCCTGCGCGAACTGCTGCGAAGCGTTGGCGAGGACGATGCGGTCCTGCGGGCGCTTCGGGCCGGCGATGGAGGGGACGACCGTGGAGAGGTCGAGCTCCAGCTTCTCGGAGAAGTCCGGCTCGGCGGCCGGGTCCAGCCACAGGCCCTGCTCCTTGGCGTACGCCTCGACGAGCGCGACCTGCTGGGCGTCGCGGCCGGTCAGGCGCAGGTACTTCAGGGTCTCGTCGTCGATCGGGAAGATCGCGGCGGTGGAACCGAACTCCGGCGACATGTTGCCGATGGTGGCGCGGTTCGCGAGCGAGGTGGCGGCGACGCCCTGGCCGTAGAACTCGACGAACTTGCCGACGACGCCGTGCTTGCGCAGCATCTCGGTGATCGTGAGCACCAGGTCGGTGGCGGTGGTGCCGGCCGGCAGCTCGCCGGTCAGCTTGAAGCCGACGACGCGCGGGATCAGCATGGAGACCGGCTGGCCGAGCATCGCGGCCTCGGCCTCGATGCCGCCGACGCCCCAGCCCAGCACGCCGAGGCCGTTGACCATGGTGGTGTGCGAGTCGGTGCCGACGAGGGTGTCGGGGTACGCCTGGCCGTTACGGACCATGACCGTGCGGGCCAGGTGCTCGATGTTGACCTGGTGGACGATGCCGGTGCCCGGGGGGACGACCTTGAAGTCGTCGAAGGCGGTCTGGCCCCAGCGCAGGAACTGGTAGCGCTCCTTGTTGCGGCCGTACTCCAGCTCGACGTTCTGCGCGAAGGCGTCCTTCGTGCCGAACTTGTCGGCGATGACCGAGTGGTCGATGACCATCTCGGCCGGGGAGAGCGGGTTGACCTTGGAGGCGTCGCCACCGAGGGCCTTCACGGCCTCGCGCATGGTGGCGAGGTCCACGACGCACGGCACACCGGTGAAGTCCTGCATGATCACGCGGGCCGGCGTGAACTGGATCTCCTCACTCGGCTGGGCCTGCGAGTCCCAGTTGCCGAGCGCCCGGATGTGGGCGGCGGTGATGTTCGCGCCGTCCTCGGTGCGGAGCAGGTTCTCCAGCAGCACCTTCAGGCTGTAAGGCAGGCGGGCGGAGCCCTCGACCTTGTCCAGCTTGAAGATTTCGTACGACTCGTCGCCCACCTGCAGCGTGCTGCGGGCGTCGAAGCTGTTCGCCGACACGACAGTCTCCTTCATGCATGAATTCGCGCGTTCTACCGCATCCTGCCGCGTGGCACTGTGGCCAATCCGCTAAGGTGAGGCTAAGTTAGGTAACCCTTACCGTTGCGGGGGCTGCGGCGCGCCTTCGGCAGTTATCTCGATGTCGAGATAACTCTAGTACATGTCCGGCCGCCGGGGCGAAGCACGCCCACCCGACCCGAGGGAAGTACGTCACGTTCCGGGGCGGGCCGGGGTCGGGGTGGGCGGGGTGCGGCTGGGCCGGTGACGCACAGGAGTGTCTCCTCGGCTCGCGGGCTCGGCCCGGTCGGACAGTGCGCCCGGCGGTGACCGCTCGTCCTTGCGGGGACACTCCTGCACGCCCCCGTCCCAGCCACACCCCGCACGGTGGTCCCCAGCAGCACACCCCGGGCGGCCGGACCACACACCCGCCCCCCGCGAGGGCGACCCCGCGTCAGGGTGGTGGCGTCGCGCCGGGGTGCGGTGTCCCCGCAAGGACGAGCGGTCACCGCTGGACGCACGCTCCGACCGGGCCGAGCCCGCGAGCCGAGGAGACGCCGCACCCCGGCGCGGCGCCACCGCCCTGACCCCCCGCCGACCCCGGCCAGGGACGCACACCCTCAGCCCCGCCGGCGTTTGAGGCGACGACCAACCCCCGTCCACTTTGTTCCGATATGGGAACACCAGGCTCCGGACACCCCGTCAGGCGACCCGGATGCCGCGCGCATCGGCGCACCTGACGGTCGGTGACACCCGTCTGCCACGCCCAACGCGAACCACATCTCATATGTGAGATACCGTGCCCCCATGGCAGACGACTACCTCGTACGCATCGGCAAGCTCATCCGTGACGCCCGGCAGCACCGCGGCTGGACACAGAGTCAGCTCGCCGATGCGCTCGGCACCAGCCAGAGCGCGGTGAACCGCATCGAGCGCGGCAACCAGAACATCAGCCTTGAGATGATCGCCCGAATCGGTGAGGCGCTCGACAGCGAGATCGTGTCGCTGGGTTACTCCGGACCGATGCACCTGCGGGTCGTCGGTGGCCGTCGCCTCTCCGGCGCCATCGACGTCAAGACCAGCAAGAACGCCTGCGTCGCCCTGCTCTGCGGCTCGCTGCTCAACAAGGGCCGCACGGTCCTGCGCCGCGTCGCCCGCATCGAAGAGGTGTACCGCCTCCTGGAGGTACTGAACTCCATCGGCGTGCGCACCCGCTGGATCAACGACGGCGTCGACCTCGAACTGATCCCGCCGGCCAAGCTCGACATGGACGCGATGGACGCCGACGCGGCCCGCCGGACCCGGAGCATCATCATGTTCCTGGGACCCCTGCTGCACCGGATGGACCACTTCAAGCTGCCCTACGCCGGCGGCTGCGACCTCGGCACCCGCACCATCGAGCCGCACATGATCGCCCTGCGGCGCTTCGGCCTGGACATCACCGCGACCGAAGGCATCTACCACGCCGAGGTCGAGGCCGGCGTCTCCCCCGGCCGCCCGATCGTGCTGACCGAGCGCGGGGACACGGTCACCGAGAACGCGCTGCTCGCCGCCGCCCGGCACGACGGCGTCACCGTCATCCGCAACGCCTCGTCCAACTACATGGTCCAGGACCTGTGCTTCTTCCTGGAGGCGCTGGGCGTCAAGGTCGAGGGCATCGGCACCACCACCCTGACCGTGCACGGCGTGCCGAACATCGACGTCGACGTCGACTACTCCCCCTCCGAGGACCCGGTCGAGGCGATGAGCCTGCTCGCCGCCGCCGTCGTCACGGAGTCGGAGCTGACGATCCGCCGGGTCCCGATCGAGTTCATGGAGATCGAGCTCGCGGTCCTGGAGGAGATGGGCCTCGACCACGACCGCTCGGCGGAGTACACGGCGGACAACGGCCGCACCCGCCTGATCGACCTGACGGTCCGCCCCTCCAAGCTGGAGGCGCCGATCGACAAGATCCACCCGATGCCCTTCCCCGGGCTGAACATCGACAACGTCCCCTTCTTCGCGGCCATCGCCGCCGTGGCCCAGGGCCAGACCCTGATCCACGACTGGGTGTACGACAACCGGGCCATCTACCTGACCGACCTCAACCGCCTCGGCGGCCGCCTCCAGCTCCTGGACCCGCACCGCGTCCTGGTCGAGGGCCCCACCCGCTGGCGCGCGGCCGAGATGATGTGCCCGCCCGCCCTGCGCCCCGCGGTGGTCGTCCTGCTCGCGATGATGGCGGCGGAGGGCACCTCGGTGCTGCGCAACGTCTACGTCATCAACCGAGGCTACGAAGAGCTCGCCGAGCGCCTCAACTCGGTCGGCGCCCAGATCGAGATCTTCCGCGACATCTAGCGGGAATTGGTGGAAGGCTCAACGGCTCCGACGAGGCCCCCTCGCTCCCTGCGGAGCGAGGGGGCCTCGTTGCTCGCCCTTCCCGTTCCGGCTGGCGCCGGCCCACGCCGAGGGAGACGATGTGAGTAGGAATGTCCGTGGGAGGAGGGCGATATGGCGCCCGCGAAAGAGGTCTACGGCGAAGCACCACGGCTGACGCCGAACATGTACGTGAGCAACGCAGACGTCCGACAGAGCACCTGGCACGAGAGTGCCTTCCTCGGTTCGCTGTTCACACAATCGATCATGGACGACTCCCAGTTCCTGTACGGCAGGGCGCAACGCGCGACGTTCGCCGGCATCGTCATGGACGGCAGCCGTCTCGTCGGGTGCTCGATGCGCGACGTCGTCATCGAGAACTGCGACCTCAGGGGCCTCATCATCGACGGGGTGCGGATCGGGGACCTGATCGCGTCGGAGAAAGGGGCGGATTGATGTCCACGCCGATGATCTTCATCCATCCCGAGCTGCGTCCGGACCTGTCCACGACGCACGAGGTCGAGCCGGTGGGCATCGAGGACGCCATCCGCGCCGCCGTGGCACGCGGAGAGCGGGTCGAGGACAAGCAGGACGGCGTGGAACGACGCTTCCTGATCGACAAGTCGACGGACTGCACCGGCAAGGAACAGTCCGAAGGGACCGGCAAGGAGACGTCCGACACGGGAAAGGAAGCCTGCGACGTCCAGTCCCAGGTCAATTACGGGGAGCTGGCGCCCGTGGCGGATTTCATCCGTCCGATCATCTAGCGCGCCGACGACGTGATCCTCCTCCTGGGGGCCGGGGCGGACGATCCGGCCGTGGCGGCCTTCGACGGCTATCTGACGCGTCATGCGGTACGGCACGCGGTCTGCTCCGACCTCGGACGGCTCGCCTTCGCACTGCGCGTCGATGCCGCCGGTCGGACGCGGGCCCGGCTCACGGTCCCCGGGCACGGCACGCTGCACGGCGACGAGGTGGGGGTGTTCGTACGGGATCCGTGGGCGCTCGCGCCGACGGGTGAGGACGGCGCGACCGGCGCCGACGCCCGCTTCGCGGCCGACGAGTACCGCGCCGCGCTGTGGGCCCTGTGCGCCCTGCTCCCCAAGGTCGTCAACCGGCCCGGCCCACGGGCGTGGCACGACGACCGGGCGCTGCGTCGGTGTCTGGACCGGTCGCTCCTGCTGCCCGAGTGCTGGACGAGCGATGCCCGGCGGCTGCTCGATCGGTGGGCCCTGTGCGCGTCGCCCGAGCTCCACGTCGAGGAGTTGCTGACCCACGAGCGACGGGTCGTGAAGGAGCCCGCCGGTCTCGGCTTCCGGGATAGGGATGGGGATGGGGATGCCGCGCATCTGCGGGCGCTCTTCGCGCCGTCGAGCGAGTACGTCATCGAGCTGTGCGTGGGACGCGAGTCGTTCACCGTCCTCAACGAACCCGGGATCGATGTCCGGGCGGAGTCCTACCGGAAGGTCGTGCGCGAGATCGCGGACGCCTTGCGGGAACGCGGCGTCCGCTTCTTCGCCGTCGCCCTGGTCGCCGACGACGAGCACCGGATGTCCGTGAGCCGCATCGTGTCCGCTCCCCCGTACTCCTGGTACCGGGGCGTGGCGGACCTGGTGCACGAACAGCTCCGGGCCGAGCTGGAGGAGGGTGTGCGATGACCGTCCTCATCATCGGGTCGCCCCATGACCGCACCATCGTGCACACGGTCCGCAGCGCACGGCACCAGCGCGTGCCCCACCTCTTCTTCGACCTCGTGCTCTTCCTGCGCGCGGGCAGCTACTGGTGGGACGTCGAGGGGCGCTGCGGACGGCTCGGCACCGGAACGCTGACGGTGGACCTGCCCGATGCCGACATCACCGGGATCTACGTGCGCCCGGTCGACGTCATCGACAGCTTCGGGAGCGGGGAGCGGCCGGCCGCCGCGGCGCGGCTGCGGGCGCTCACCGAGATCCTCGCGACGGTCGACGCCCTGGTCGTCAACCGCCCCGGCACCGACCTGAGCAACTGGACGAAGGCGTACCACCTCGCCCTGCTCAGCCGGTGCGGTTTCACCGTGCCGACGTCGCTGCTCACCAATGACGCGGACGAGGCGCGCGCCTTCCTGCGGGCCGTTCCCGATGCCGTCTTCAAGGGCGCCAGCGGCGAGAAGACGGTCGCCTCGGCCTGTGGCCCCGAACAGCTCGACGAGCTGGGCCTGCTGCCCCGCAGTCCCGTGCTGTTCCAGGAGCGGATCCGGGGTGCGGACGTCCGTACGCATCTGGTCGGCCGGGAGCACTTCTCCGAGCGGATCGACTGCGAAGGCGTCAACTACCAGTACTGTCCGGGCGCCAAGACGTTCACGCCGGCGCGGGCACCGCAGGACGTCGTCGAGCACTGCCGCGCGTACCAGGCCGCCAGTGGTCTGGCCTTCATCGGATTCGACTTCATGGTGGACGAGGACGACGGCTACACGGTCCTGGAGGCCAACCCGATGCCGGGCTACGACGGCTACGACCGGCGCTTGGGGCTGAGCGTCTCCCACGCCCTGCTCGACCTCTTGCGAGGAGCCTGAAGGACCGAACCCGGCGGTGGCCGCCGCTCCCCCGCTGTTCGAGTCACCGGTGGTGCGGTCGCCGGAGCGCTTCGAGACCACCGCCATCAGGGACCGGGCCGCGTCCGCGTCGGTGAAACCGGCGTCGCGCAGGACGCCGACGCAGGCATCGGCGAAGCCCAGGGTGTGCGGTCCGGTGGAGTGCGTACCGGCGAACACGCGGGCGGACAGGGCCTCAACACCGGGCTGCAGGACGCCGTGAACCTCGGCTGGAAGCTGGCGGCCGAGATCAACGGCTGGGCGCCGCCCGGACTGCTGGACGGCTACGGCGCCGAGCGCCGGCCGGTCGGCGCGGCGGTCATCGAGAACACCGAGGTCCGGACGCTGCTGGCGGAACTCGCGCTCGTCCCGCAGTACGCCCGGCCCGGCGCCGCGCTGCGGGGCATGCCCGACATCGACCTGGCCACCGTGGGATCGGCCGCCGCCCGGCTCTACGAGTTGACCGTCGGCGGCCGTTTCGTGCTGCTGGACTTCGTCGGGGAGCAGACCCTGCGGCTTGCCGTCGAGGCCGGATGGCGCGGACGCGTCGAGGCCGTGACCGTGTCCACGTCCGGGCGGGACGACCACCCGGAGACGGCGGGCACGGCCGAGGTGCTGGTGCGCCCCGACGGCCATGTCGCCTGGGCGAGCCGGACCGGCGCGACGGCCGAACGGCGGGCCGCGCGCACGCGGGCGCTGACCGCGTGGGCGGGCACGCCCGACGCGGGGCGCTGAGCCGCGCCTCCTCGCCGGCGGCGCGGGCGGTGGCCCCGCCCCGGGCCACCGCGGGAAGCGGACCGGGCTCAGCGCCAGGTCTGGTAGGCGCTCTTCTGCTCGTGGCTGCCGCACGGGAAGGTGCGCAGGCCCGCCTCGAAGCTGTCGTCCAGGCACAGGCCGGTGGCCTGGTTGCGGAACTCGACCGCGCCGTCGGCGTAGCGGTGGACGATCCAGCTCTCGTCCTTGTGCTTGTCGCAGGGCAGGTGCGTCGCGTTGCCCCGCGGGCTGTCCGCCAGGCAGAAGCCCGTCTTGACGTTCCTCAGTTCACGGGTGCCGTCCTTCCACTGGTGCACGTTCCACTTCTGGTGGTCGTTGCCCAGGCAGGTGTAGGTGCGCACGCCCGCGTCGCTGTCGTCCAGACAGGCCGCGGTCGCCGCGTTGCGGAAGCTCTGGACCGAATCGAGGGCGCCCGCGGGCGCCGCGGTGGCGGTCGACGCAATGGCGGTCGACGCAATGGCCGTCGACGCGGTGCCGAGGCCGAGGGTGAGGGCGAGACCGAGGGCGAAGGTGCGCGGGACACTCACCCTGGCCGTGCTGCTGGTGCTCATGGGGCTCCTTGGTCGTGGGGCGGGCGGGGTCAGCCCGTAATGTTGACGGGGCGGTAGGCGTGGTAGCCGTCGCGGCCGTTGACGCCGTAGGAGTGCTGCTTCCAGCGCGTACCGGCGCCGCCGCCCGCCTGCTCGTAGGACTTGTAGACGGTGTGGGCGCCGTTGGCCCAGCCGTCGAAGATGACGACGTGCCGGTTGTCCGCGCTGCTGCTGTTGGCCTTGATGACCAGGTCGCCGGGGGCGAGGTCCTTCATGGCGATCCGGCGGGTGTAGCCGTCGTTCTTGAGGGACACCGTGTTGGGGCCGGGCTTGGACAGGCCGAGGGCCATCGAGACGTAGCCGGAGCAGTCCTGCCGGTATCCGTCCTTCCAGTGCTTGGTCTGGCTGTACGGCACGGGGCGGCCGTTGTTGGCGGTCAGCCAGGTCTTGGCCCGGGCCAGGACCTGCGCCCGACTGATCCGGGGCGCCGCCCCGAGGCCCGGTGCGGCGACGTCCGTGGGGGTGGGGGCGGCGATGGCGACCGTCCGGTCCGGGGGCTCGGCCGCGGGGGCCGAGGGCGACGCCAGTACGAAGGAACCGACGCACACGGCCGCGGTCAACGCAGCGGTGCTCCAGCGACGGGTGGTGTTCTCGGACATCTCGGGACTCCGACTTCTCGTGGGGATTCACGCCGGTCCGCGTTCCGGGACGAGGGGGACGCACGGGAATCGCACGTCCCCACCGGGCGGCACGTCAGGGGTGCGGCGAAGGCACCGTCACGTGGCCGGGGGCTGCGGAACCGGATGCCGAGGAGTCTGCGGGGGTGCGTCGCGGCGTCGCAAGGATGTCCCGGTTGCTTCACGGATGTCGGGATCCCTAAGGTTCTGACCTGCTGGGACAGGACCATCCCGGGATGAGCGCGGCCCGCCGGGAGCAGCATCCGAGGCGCGGGCCAGGAGGGGCGGACATGACGGGCGTCGGCGGAGCGCAGCCCACCCCGGGGCAGCAGTTGGGCAGCGCCCTCAAGGAACTCCAGCAGCGGTCGGGCAAGACGCTGCGCGATCTGGAGTCCGAGGTGATGATCAGCGATTCGTCGCTGTCCCGGTACCTGCGCGGCACGACGGTTCCGCCCTGGGCCACGGTGCGCGATCTGTGCCGGGCGCTGCACGCGGATCCCGCGCTCTACCGGCAGTTGTGGGAGGCGGCCGACCGGTGCCAGGTCAAGGCTCCGCCCACGAGCGCCGCTCCACAGGGCGGCTCCCCCCGGCGCCGGCTGCGGGACGCGTTCGCCGCCCGGTCGGCGAACCGCTGGTGGTGGGCGGGGGCGGGGGCGCTCGCGGGCCTGCTGCTCGGCGCGGTCCTCACCTGGGTCGCCGTACCGAAGGACCCCGCGGCCGGGCGGCACACGGCGGCCGGGCCGACGGGGGCGACGTCGGGCGGCGACGAGAAGGCCGCCGGCGGGAGGGAGGCCGGCAAGAAGGACGCGGGCACCGCGCAGGGGCCGGACGACCAGATCCGGATCTTCGTCAACCGCGCGACCGGCAGTTGCCTGGACCACAGCCTCGACAAGGGGCTGCGCTCGTTCGCGCCCAACGGCATGAGTTACCAGCGGTGGACCGTCCACACCGGCCCCGACGGCGCCGGCGAACTGAAGAACCACGCCACCGGCGCATGCCTGGACGGCGGTGACGACGGCGCGGGCGACGGTGCCCGCGCGCTGTCCTGTAGCGGGTCAGCGTCGCAGAAGTGGTCGATCACCCACTGGTCCGACGCCTCGGTCGAGGTCAAGAGCCGCAGCACGGGACGGTGCCTGGGGGACGGGCCCGCCGGGCTGCTCACCGGATCCTGCGACCGCTCGGCCGCTCAACGCTGGGGCTGAGCGCCGGGGCTGAGCGCCGGGGCCGAGCGGTCATCCGCGTCGCCCGGCCGCCCCGTCGTCCCGGAGCACGGGGCGGCCGCCCGGGAAGTCGAGGCGGGAGACGTACAGGACGCGCCGTCGCGTGCCGTCCGGGCTCCAGCCGTGGAAGAGGATCCGGTCCCGCCCGTCGGGGCCCGTCACCACGTCCTGGCCGCCGGGGCCGCGTACCGCGCCACCGAAGGACTCGGTGGTCATGAGCGGGGCGTCCGCCTTCGTGTAAGGGCCGGCCAGCCGACTCGCCACCGCGTAACCGGTCTTGTAGTGGGGGCCGTCGTAGGAGTCCGCCGAGTAGAAGAGCACGTACCGGCCGCCCCGCTTCACGAGGGTGGGGGCCTCGACGAGCGCGCCCTCCCACGCGCGGTCCTGCCGGATCAGCCGGACCGCCTCGCCCGTGGTGCGGGTGCCGTCCGCGGACACGGGCTGGAGGTGGATCCAGGTGTCCGTCCCGCAGCAGTTGCCGTCGTTCTTCCACAGCAGGTAGCGCCGGCCGTGTTCCGTGTGGCTCGACGCGTCGATGGCTCCGCCCAGTTCGGCCGGGCAGACCAACGGGCCGTCCCCCACCGGTACGAACGGGCCGTCCGGGGAGGCGGAGAGCGCGGCCCCGATGCACTGGCGACCGCTCGCCCGGTCCCGGGCGGTGTAGTGGAGGGTGAAGCCGTGGCCGTTGTCGAAGACCTCGGGCGCCCAGACGAGCGAGCGCTCGGGCTCCGCCCAGCGCCCCGGTGCGGGCAGGGGGTCGGCGGCGACCATCGTCCAGTGCACGAGGTCCGGCGAGGTGGCGTGCTGGAGGTACTTGCCCTCGGCGTTCGTCGCGTAGGCGTGATAGGTACGGCCGACCTTCACGACGTCGGGGTCGGCGAAGTCCCGGTCGAGCACCGGTCCCGCCACCGCCGCGGCCCCCGCCATGGCCCCCGCCGGGGCCGCCGCGAGCCCTGCGACCACGGCCGCGGCCGCGGCGGCGGCCGCCGCTGCCGCGAGGAACCGTCCGGTCCTGTACCCGTCCCCGTACCTGTTCCTGCCCGCGCGCGTCATGCACCGTCCAACGAGGCGTCCGACGGCGGGTTGCGCGGCGGGGCGCGCGATGGATGCTGACGGGGCGTCTGGTGTCGGGGCAGATCGTGGAGATCGGCACGCGGGGGCAGGTGCTCGTCCTAACATGTGCACGCAGAGTGTGAGGCTTCAACTATTTGCGTGAGCCTCCGGTCTGCCGCACCTGCCAGCACACCACTCTGGAGTTCTCCTTGAGCACACCGCTCGCCGGCCGGATGACGGCCGCGAAGAAGCGCTGCATAGGCACCCTCACCGTGATCGCCGCCGTCCTGACGCTCGCCGCCTGCGATCCGGCGACCCCCGCGGGCACCTTGAGCACCGGTGCCCCGAGCAGCAGCGCCACGGCCAGTGCGAGCAATAGCCTCACCCCGATGTCGAGCCCGAGCACCGGCATCACCCCCGGATCCAGCCCCAGCACCGCGCCCACTCCCAGCGTCGCACCCAGCTCGGCCCCGCCCAGCACCAAGGCACCGGCCCCGGCCCCTCCGGCGCCCGTGCCCACGCGCACCCGCGCGCAGGCACCCGATCCGGACCCCGAGCCCACCAAGGCGACCACCGAGTGCTATCCCAGGTCGAACGCCGGCAACTGCTACAAGGCCGGCCAGATCTGCCGCAAGGCCGACGTCGGCAGCGCCGGTCGGGACGCGGCCGGTCGCGCGATCCACTGCCGTACCGACAGCAGCGTGGGCCAGCGCTGGGGCTACTGAACCCGAGCGGTGCAGGTCCCGGGCCGGCCCCGGTACGACCCCGCGCGGCGCGTGATCCTCAGTCGACCTGGAGCTCGCCCATGCGGCTCCAGCCGGTGGCGCCCTCGATGGTCGTGCTGACGATCTCGGGCGTGCGGGTCACGAGCGGGCGCATGGTCTCCAGGGCGGCACGGAAGTGCTCCGAGGTGACGTGGGCCTCGGCCGCGTCGTCCTGGAACGCCTCGACCAGGACGTAGGTGTCCGGCTCCTCCAGGCTGCGGGACCACTCGAACCAGAGGTTGCCCGGCTCGGCGCGGGTGGCGCGGGTGAACTCCGCCACCTCGTCGGGCCACTGGTCGACGTACTCGGGCTTGACCGCGAATTTCACCACAATGAAGATCATTCGCTCATTGTAGGCAGGGCGTGGCCGGCAGTTCCGGAAAGGGGGCGCGCGGCCGGTGCCCCGCGCATATGCTGCGGCTTTTACTTCGCTGTGAACCCTGGGGGGTCCATCGTGTTCGTTCGCCGTGGGGCGGCAGCCGCCGTCGTCGTGAGTGCGGTCCTGTTGTTGGGGGCGGGGTGTGAGGATCCCGCGCCGAAGGGCGCGCAGGGCCCGTCCGCCACGGCAAGCCCGACGCCGAGTCCGTCCGCGACGCCGTCGGCCGCCGTGATGCCGTCGGTCATCGGGAAGAAGTTCGTCGAGGCCGAAGCGGCCGTCAAGGTGCTGGTCACCCGGCCCGTCGAGGCCCGCAGCGCCTACTCCGACATCTCCCCCGACCCGGACCACGCCGGGTGGACGGTCTGCTTCCAGACGCCGGCCGCGGGCACGGCGGTGGCGGGCGACTCCGCGGTGGAACTGTCGCTCGCGGCGCCCGGGACGCCGTGCCCCGCCAAGGCCGGGGCCGAGCTGCACCCTTCGAAGGCGCCGACGCCCGCCGCCACACCCGCCACCGGCGCGACGCCCGCGCCCGCCCCCAAGCCGAAGACCAGCGGCCCGACCGACACCGGCACCACCGGTGGGGACGGCGGCAACGGTGACGGGGCGACCAGCACCGGGGGCGGCGGGGCAGGGGTCTACTACAAGAACTGCACCGAGGCCAAGGCCGCCGGCGCGGCCCCCATCCACCGCGGTGAGCCCGGCTACCGCAGCGCGCTCGACCGGGACAACGACGGCACCGCCTGCGACAAGTAGGACCCTGCGCGCTGGCCTGATCCGGCCCCCGCCGCGCCCGGCCGCCTCCGCGCGCGGCGCGGGCCGGGCAGAATCGGCCCGTCGGTACGTGTTGTCGAGGGGGCGGCCATGTCAGTGGACTCAGCGGTGTCGAACGGGGCGGAGCGGGCGGCGGCCCCGCAGTTGGCGGGGTTGCCGCTGCTCGGATCCCTGCTCGACCTCACATCCGATTCGCTCGGCACCTACCTGCGGGCCCAGCACCGGCACGGTGACGTGGTGCGGATCAGCGCCGGGCCGCCCGGGCTGCGGGCCGAGCTGCACTGCGTCTTCTCGCCCGAGGGCGCGCAGCGGGTGCTGGCGTCGGAGGCCGCCAACTTCCGCAAGGACAACCCCTTCTACCAGGAGATCCGCGACTCCTTCGGCAACGGCCTGCTGACCAGCCAGGACGAGGACTACCTGCGCCAACGACGGCTGGTGCAGCCGCTGTTCACCAAGCGCCGGGTGGACGGGTACGCGGCCGCGGTGGCCGCCGAGACCGCGCAGACCCTGGAGAGCTGGCAGGAGGCCGTCGACTCGGTGGTCGACGTCTCCGTCGAGATGACGCACCTGGCCCTGCGCGCGGTGGCCCGGATCCTCTTCGGGACCGATGTGGAGGCCACGGTCGACGTCGTGGACCGGTGTTTTCCGGTCATCACGGAGTACGTACTCCGGCGCGGGTACTCGCCCGCCAACGTCCCGCGTTCCTGGCCGACCCCGGCCAACCGGCGGGCGGCCGCCGCGCTGGACGAGCTGTACGGGGTGTGCGACCGGATCATCGCCGAGCGACGCGGTGCGGAGGTGAGCGCGGACGCGGGCGCGGGCTCGGGTGCCGGGGACCGCAGGGGCGAGGACCTGCTGACCCTGCTGGCGGCGGCCCAGAGCGCGGACGACGCTTCCTTCGACGCCGACGAGCTGCGCGAACAGGTGCTGATCTTCCTGCTCGCCGGGCACGAGACCACGGCCACCTCGCTGACCTTCGCCCTGCACCTGCTGGCCAAGGACCCCGAGTCGCAGGCCCGGGCGCGCGAGGAGGTCACCCGGGTGCTGGGCGACCGTACGCCGCAGGCCGCGGACCTGGAGCAACTGCCGTACCTCACGCAGGTGCTCAAGGAGGCCATGCGGCTCTTCCCGGCGGCTCCGGTCATCGGGCGGCAGGCCGTCGCCGAGGCCGAGATCGACGGGCACGTCATCCCGGCGGGGGCCACGGTGATCCTGGCGCCGTGGGTGACCCACCGGCACCCGGAGCACTGGCCGGACCCGGAGCGCTTCGATCCGGACCGCTTCACCCCGGAGGCGGAGGCGGCCCGTGCGCGCTACGCCTGGTTCCCCTTCGGCGGCGGCCCGCGCGCGTGCATCGGGCAGCACTTCTCCATGCTGGAGTCGGTGATCGCGCTGGCGATGACCCTGCGGTCCTACGCCTTCGAGGCCGTGGACACCGAGGTGCCGGTCGCCGCCGGGATCACCCTGCGGGCGACCGGGCCGGCCCGCTGCCGGATCCGCCCGCTGCGCCCGGCGCCGTAACCTACGCAGCGGACGCAGGGCCGGCGAAGGACGTGGGGGCGCTCGCGGTGGAACAGGCGTGGGGCATCACCGAGTTCGGGACGTGGCGGCTGACGAGCGGGGTGCCGGACGCCCGGCTCGGCCGGGGGGTGTTGGGGTACCGCGGCTATCGCGTGTCCATGGACCGGCCGCAGCGCCGCGTGGAGGTGCCGAACGGCCTGGTGACGATGGTGGTCAACTTCGCGGCCCCGGTCCGGGTGTCCCGGGCCGGGGCCGCGCCGACGACCGCCTACACCTCCCTGGTCAACGGCCTGCGCACCGATGCGGCGGTCGGCGAGCACGACGGCCGCATGCACGGCGTCGAGGTGCACCTCGCCCCGTGGGCGGCGTTCACCCTCTTCGGCGTCCCGATGTACGAGCTGCGCGACCGGATGGTCCCGCTGGGCGAGCTGCTGGGTCCGCGGGCGCAGGTACTGGAAGCGCACCTGGCCCGGGCGCCGGACTGGCCCCGGCGGTTCGCCCTGCTCGACGCCCTGTTGCTGGAGCGGCTGGCCGCGGGTCCGGCGGCCGCCCCGCAGACGGTCTGGGCCTGGGGGCGGCTGATGGCGAGCGGCGGCGGGGTGCCGGTGGCCGATCTCGCGCACGGCACCGGCTGGAGTCCGCGCCATCTGGAGCAGCGGTTCAAGGAGCAGATCGGGCTGTCCCCCAAGACGGCCGCGCGGGTCCTGCGCCTCCAGCGGGCCCTGCGGATGCTGGCCGGTGGCTCCGCGGCCTCCGCGACGGCGTCGGCGTGCGGGTTCTACGACCAGGCGCACCTGCACCGGGACTTCCGCCGGATGACCGGCTTCGCGCCCGGGGAGTTCCTGCTCCACCGGGGCAACGGCGCCCGCCCGGTGGACCGTCTGCCGGGGCAGGTGACCAGCGCCCTGGTGAGCGCACCGGACCGGTGAGGGCGGTGCGGGCCGCCGCCGGTCGGACGGCCGCTTCGCGCCATAGCGTTTTTGTCCAATACCCCGGGCACGTCCCCTGCGATGGTGGAGCGACCCACGGGGGACGATGGGGCGGGGCGGATTCATCCGCCCCGCCCCATCGTGGCGTTCCCGCCCGGTGCGGCCGGTGCCGCCGGTGCGGCTCAGACGGCCGCCGGGGTGTGCGTGCCCTTCAGGCGTTCGAGGTCGGAGGGCCGGACCTGGATGGCCACCAGCGCGATGATGGCCGCGACCAGGGTGAAGAGGGCCGCGACGACGAACGCCGCCGTCACTCCGGAGGTCAGCACCTGGGCGCCGTACGGGCCGGGCAGTTGGCCGGTGCGCCGGAAGGCGAGCTTCTGCTCCGGGGTGGAGTTGGTGAGGAAGGCCGGCACCTGCTTGGCGGCCTCGTTGCGGCTGGCCGTTCCGTAGAGGGTCACCAGGATGGACAGGCCCAGCGAACCGCCCACCTGCTGCATGGCGTTGAGCAGTCCGGACGCGGCGCCCGACTCGCGGTCGGGGACGTTGGACAGGGCCATCAGCGTCAGGGAGACGAACTGCATGCCCATGCCGAGGCCGAAGAGGAGCATCGGGCCGAGGATGCTGCCCAGGTAGGTGGAGTGCACGTCGGTGAAGGTGAGCCAGCCCAGGCCGGCGGCCGCGAACAGGGCGCCCACCACCATGAAGGGTTTGGGTCCGAACTTCGGCAGGAGCTGTGAGGTCACTCCCGCGCCGACCGCGATCACGGCGCTGACCGGGAGGAAGGCGAGGCCCGCGCGGATCGGGCTGAAGCCGAGCACGTTCTGGACGAAGAGGGTCAGGAAGAAGAACATCCCGAAGATGGCGCAGGCGAGGAAGAGCATGATTCCGTAGGTGCCGGCGCGGTTGCGGTCGGCGAACATGTGCAGCGGGGTGATCGGCTGGGGCGAGCGCCGCTCGACGATGATGAAGCAGGTGAGCAGGACGACGGCCGCGGCGAAGGACGCCAGGGTGTAGGGGTCGCTCCAGCCCTCCTGCGAGGCCCGGATGAAGCCGTAGACCAGGGCGACCATGCCCAGGGTGGAGGTCAGGGCGCCGAGGAAGTCGAAGTGTCCCGGGTGGCGTTCGGATTCGCGGATCACCTTCGGGGCCACCAGCGCGATCAGCAGGGCGATGGGGACGTTGACGAAGAGCACCCAGCGCCAGTTGAGCCATTCGACGAGCGCGCCGCCGGCCAGCAGGCCGATGGCGCCGCCGCCCGCGGAGACGGCGGCGAACACGCCGAAGGCGCGGTTGCGTTCGGGGCCCTCGCGGAAGGTGGTGGTGATGAGGGCGAGCGCGGTGGGGGACGCGATCGCGCCGCCGACGCCCTGGAGCGCGCGGGCCGCCAGCAACTGGCCCGCGTTCTGGGAGAACCCACCGAGCAGCGAGGCCAGGCCGAAGAGCAGCACGCCGAAGACGAAGACGCGCCGGCGGCCGAGGATGTCACCGGTGCGACCGCCCAGCAACAGCAGTCCGCCGAAGGTGAGGGTGTAGGCGCTGACGACCCAGGAGAGGCTCTCCGTGGAGAACTTGAGGGCGGTCTGGATGTGCGGCAGCGCGATGTTCACGATGGTGATGTCGAGAACGACCATGAGTTGGCAGGAGGCGATGACGAGCAGTGCGAGCCCGCCGTTGCCGCCCCCTCGGACCTTGCCTTCGGTCCCGCTGGTGCTCGGCGATGTGTTCGGGTCCACTGTTCGACGCTAAGCCCGCGCTCCGGGGGTCACCACTCGAACGGGCTAGAGCATGTGCTATTTCACATGTCACACTTCGACCATGAATCCCCTGGACGACTTCCTCCGCCTCTCCTCGGACACCGCGCGGTTCAGCTACGGCGCTCCCCGCGCGTTCTCCTTCGGCGACGGCGGCCGGCTGCTCTGGTTCCTCCGGTCCGGCGGGCCCACCGACCCGTACGACGACCTCCGGGTGCTCGACACCGCCACCGGCGTCGAGACCCGGCTCGCCGACGCGCGCGCCCTCCTGCCGGACGGCCCCGGTGAACTCCCCCGCACCGAACGGCGGTTGCGTGAACGGATCCGACTGATCGCCGCCGGGATCGGCTCCTACGCCCTCGCCGGAGACGGCCGCCGGGCGGTCTTCGCCCACTACGGGCGGCTGTACGCGGTCACCGCCGACAAGGACGCGGCGCCCGAGGAGCTCCCGACCGCCGGGGCCGCCTTCGACCCGCGCCCGAACGCCGACGGCTCGCGCACGGCCTACGTGAGCGACGACGCCCTGTACGTCACCCCGGGCGGGCGGGTCAGCCCCGACGACGGAGCCCGGTGGGGCATCGCCGAGTTCGCCGCCGCCGAGGAGCTCGGCCGGGCCCGCGGACACTGGTGGTCCCCCGACGGGGACGCCCTACTGGTCGCCCGGGTCGCGGAGGACGCCCTCCAGCGCCGCTGGTTCGCCGACCCGGAGCGCCCCGAGCGCCCGGCCGAGGACTTCGCCTACCCCGAGGCCGGCGGCCCCAACGCCGAGGTGCAGCTGTGGGTGCTCGGCGCCGACGGCCGACCGGGGGCCCGGCTCGACTGGGACGCGGCCGCCTTCCCCTACGTCAGCGACGCGTCCTGGGAATCCGGCGGCGGCTCCGGCGGGGAGATCCTGCTGACCGTCCAGGACCGGCTCCAGCGCACGGCGGTGCTGCTCGGCGCCGACCCGGTCACCGGGCGGACCGTGGAGCTGTCCCGCACCACGCACCCGCAGTGGGTGGACCCCATGGTGCCCGGCACCCCGGCGCGGCTGTCCGACGGGCGGATGCTGACCGCCGTCGACACCCCGGGCGGGGTCGCGCGCGCCCTGGCCCTGGACGGCGTACCCCTCACCGGGGACGAGGTACAGGTGCGGGCCGTGCTCGGCGAGCACGAGGGGCGCCTGCTCATCGAGGCCGGCCTGCGGGACCCCGCCGAACAGCAGGTGCTGCTGCTCGACACCGGCACCGGATCGCTGACCGCGCTCGCCGACGGGCCCGGGGTGCACACCGCCCTCGCGTCCGCCGGGGCGCTGCTGGTGACCTCTGCCGACGCCGACGGGTTCCGGCGGACCCTGCGCACGGCGGACGGGCGCGAGCTCGCCGTCGCCGACCTCGCCGAACCGTTGCCCTACCGGGTCGAGCCGCGCTTCGAGCGGGTCACCGAGCTCGGGATCCCCACGGCGTTGGTGCTGCCGCGGGGTCATGTCCCGGGCCGGCGGCTGCCGGTCCTGCTGGACACCTACGGCGGCCCCGGTTACCAGGACGTGTGCGCCGAGCCGCGGCGCTGGCAGGCCCGACAGTGGTGGGCCGACCAGGGCTTCGCCGTGGTCACCGCCGACAACCGGGGCACCCCTTACGTCTCGCCCGCCTTCACCCACGCCATGTACCGGGGGTTCTCGCGGGTGACGATGGAGGACCAGGTGGCGGCGCTGCGCGCGCTGGGCGAGCGGCACCCGGACCTCGACCTGGGCCGGGTCGGCGTGCGCGGCTGGTCCTACGGCGGCTACCTGGCCGCGATGGGCGTGCTGCGGCGCCCCGACGTCTTCCACGCGGCGGCCGCGGGCGCGGCGCCGACCGACTTCCGGCACTACGACACGGCGTACACCGAGCGCTACCTGGGCCTGCCCCAGGAGGAGCCGGAGGTCTACGAGCGGGACTGCCTGATCGGTGACGCCCCGGCGCTGACCCGGCCCCTGCTGCTGGTCCACGGGCTGGCCGACGACAACGTGCACCCCTCGCACACGCTGCGGCTCTCGCGGGCGCTGACCGACGCCGGGCGCCCGCACCGGCTGCTGGCCCTGCCCGGGGTGACGCACATGGCCACGGGGGGCGTGCGGGAGAAGGTGATGGCGCTGGAGCTGGACTTCTTCCGGGAGGCGTTGGGCCTGGTCTGAGCCGCCCGCGGAGCGCATGGGCCGCCCGCGGAGCGCATGGACAAGGGCCCCGCCACCGGTCGACGGTGGCGGGGCCCTTCCCCCCTCTCACGGCGGGGTCCGCGTCCCGCGTCAGCTCCCGGGGAAGTGACAGGCCACATCGCGTCCCGCGACGGCGTGGAGCACCGGCCGCTCCGTGCGGCAGATGTCCGCCGCCTTGGGACAGCGCGGGTGGAAGGAGCACCCGGGCGGCGGCGCCGCCGGGCTCGGCGGGTCGCCGAGCAGCACGATCCGCTCCCGCCGTCGCTCGGCCGCGGGGTCGGGCAGCGGTACGGCGGACAGCAGTGCCCGCGTGTACGGGTGCTGGGGGTCGGCGTACAGCGCGTGCTTGTCCCCGATCTCGACGATCCGGCCGAGGTACATCACGGCGACCCGGTCGCTGACCCGCTTGACCACCGACAGGTCGTGGGCGATGAACACGTAGGCCAGTCCGAGTTCGCGGCGCAGCCGTTCCATCAGGTTGACGATCTGCGCCTGCACCGAGACGTCGAGGGCGGAGACCGGCTCGTCGGCGATGATCAGCCGGGGGCTGGTGGCCAGGGAGCGCGCGATGCCGATGCGTTGGGCCTGGCCGCCGGAGAACTCGTGCGGGTAGCGGTCGATGTGCTCGGGGATCAGCCCGGTCAGCTCCATCAGCTCGGCGGCACGGCGGCGGGCGTCGGCCGCGCTCCAGCCCTGCACCAACAGCGGGTCGGAGATGATCCGGGCCACCGTCTGGCGGGGGTTGAGCGAGGAGTGCGGATCCTGGAACACCATCTGGAGGTGGCGGCGCAGCGGTCGCATGGCGCCCTGGGAGAGGCGGCCGATCTCCCGGCCCTCGAAGGCGATGCTCCCCGAGGTGGGCTCCAGCAGGCGGACCAGCATCCGCCCGGTGGTGGACTTCCCGCAGCCCGACTCCCCCACCAGGCCGAGGGTTTCGCCGGCCGCCAGCTCGAAGGACACCCCGTCCACGGCCCGGACGGGGGCGCCCCTGCGGCCGGTGACCGAGCGCTTGCCGGGGAAGGCCATGGTCAGGTCGCGCACGGACAGCAGGGGCGGCGCGCCGCCCGCACCGGCCGGGGCGCTCGTGGTGGTCGCGGTGGGCGTGGGGGTCGTGGGGGTCGTGTTGGTCGTGGGGGGCGTTTCGGTCACCGGGAGGCCTCCTGGACGGGACCCGCGGCCGCGGGTGCGGTACCGGGGCCCGCGAAGTGGCAGGCCACCCGGCGCTCGGGGCCCGTGTACGGGGCGAGGGCGGGGCGGACCGTCGCGCACTGCCGGCGCTCCGCCTCCGTGCCCGCCGCGGCGCGGGCGCAGCGCGGGGCGAAGGCGCACCCCGGAGCGGGCTCGCGCAGGGAGGGCGGGGAGCCGGGGATGGTCCGCAGCGGCTGGTCGTCGGCGTCGTCGAGCCGGGGCAGCGACTCCAGCAGGCCCCGGGTGTAGGGGTGCGCGGGGTCGGCGAACAGCTGCTCGACCGGGGCCTGTTCGGCGGCCCGGCCGCCGTACATGACCAGGACCTCGTGGGCGACCCGGGCGACCACGCCGAGGTCGTGGGTGATCATCACGACGCCGAGGCCGCGGTCCTGCTGGATCCGGGCGATCAGTTCGAGGATCTGGGCCTGGACGGTGACGTCGAGGGCGGTGGTGGGCTCGTCCGCGATGAGCAGTTCGGGTTCGCAGGCCAGCGCCATGGCGATCATCGCGCGCTGGCGCATGCCGCCGGAGAACTGGTGCGGGTACTCCCCCGCGCGGCGGGCGGGTTCGGGGATGCCGACCTCGCCGAGCATGTCCACGGCGCGTTTGCGGGCGGCGGCCCGGCCCGCCTTGAAGTGCACCCGGAAGTGCTCGGCGATCTGCTCGCCGACCGTGTAGTAGGGGTGCAGGCTGGAGAGCGGGTCCTGGAAGATCATGGCCATCTTCCGGCCGCGCAGCCGGGAGAGCTCCTTCTCGCCGAGGGTGGTGAGTTCGCGGCCGTCCAGGGCGATGGAGCCGCCGATCTCGGCGCCGCGGTGCAGCCCCATGATGGCGAGCGAGGTGACGGACTTGCCGGATCCGGATTCCCCGACGATGCCGAGGGTGCGGCCGGCCTCGACGGTGAAGCCGAGCGAGTCCACGGCGCGGACGGTGCCGCGCGGGGTGCTGAACGTGACGTGCAGGTCGCGCACTTCAAGGAGAGCGGCCATCAGTACCTCACCCTCGGGTCGATGACGGCGTACAGGAGGTCGACGACGAGGTTGGCGACGACGATGAAGAAGGCGGCGAGCAGGGTGACCCCGAGGACGACCGGTTGGTCGGAGCTGACGAGGGCGCCGTAGAAGAGCCGCCCGATGCCGGGGAGTCCGAAGATGGACTCGGTGATGACGGCTCCGGCGAGCAGGCCGCCGAGGTCCATGCCGAAGATGGTCAGGATGGGGGTCATCGCCGAGCGCAGGCCGTGTTTGACCACGACGGTGCGTTCGGGCATGCCCTTGGCCCGGGCGGTACGGATGTACGGCTCGGCCATCGCCTCGATCATCGAGCCGCGGCTCTGGCGGGCGTACATCGCGGCGTAGAGCAGCGCGAGCGCGGTCCAGGGCAGCAGCAGGTTCGTGGCCCAGCCGACCGGGTCGTCGGTGAAGGGTTGGTAGCTGGGGTAGGGCAACAGGTCGGCGACGCGGATCACCCCGTAGATCAGCATCACGGAGGTGAAGTACACGGGCAGCGAGGCGGCGGCGACGGCGCCGACCATCAGGGCCTTGTCGGTGGCGGTGTCCTTGCGCAGGGCGGCGGTGACCCCGGCGCCCAGGCCCAGCACCAGCCACAGGGCCGCGGCGCCGACGGCGAGGGAGGCCGAGACCGGGAGCCGGTCCATGAGCAGGTCCCACACGGGCAGGGAGTTCTCGTAGGAGTAGCCCAGGCACGGGAAGTCGCAGTGCACGGCGTACTGGCCGGTGCCCTGGCTGCGCCCGGTGAAGATGCCGGTGAGGAAGTCGAGGAACTGGCGCCACAGTGGCTGGTCGAGGCCGAGGTACTCGCGGACCGCGGCGATCCGTTCCACGCTGCAGGTCTTGCCGCAGGCGGCGGCGGCCGGGTCGGAGGGCAGGACGTAGAAGATGACGAAGGTGACGGCGGCGATGGCGAGCAGCACCCCGGTAAGGGCGAGCAGGCGGCGCAGGAGGTAGAGGATCACGTGCGGCCGCCCCGCGGGTCGAGGATGTCGCGCAGCGCGTCGCCGAGCAGGGTGAAGGCGAGGACAGCGAGGAAGAGGAAGGCGCTGGGGATGACGAAGTACATGGGGTCGGTCTCGTAGAAGGCGACGCTCTCGGCGATCATCTGGCCCCAGGACGGGGTGGGTGGGCGCACGCCGACGCCCAGGTAGCTCAGGGCCGCCTCGGTGCTGATCATGCCGGGGACGAGCAGGGTGGTGTAGGCGATGACGGGGCCGGCGACGCCGGGCAGGATGTCCCGGGTCAGGATCCGCCAGGCGCCGGCGCCGCCGACCCGGGCCGCGTCGACGTACTCGCGGTGCTTGAGGGAGAGGGTCTGGCCGCGCACCACGCGGGCGATGCCGGGCCAGCCGAAGAGGCCGATGACGGTGGTCATGAGGACGATCCGGTTGACGTCCTTGGCCACCGACAGGACCGCGATCATGAAGATCAGGGACGGGAAGGACATGGTCAGGTCCATCAGCCGGGACAGGACGGCGTCGGTGCGACCGCCGAAGTACCCGGCGGCGATGCCCGCGGCGGTCCCGACGAGAACGACGATCGCGGTGGCGGTGAAGGCGATCAGGAGGGAGACCTGGGCGCCGTGGACCACGCGCGCGAACAGGTCGCGGCCGGTGACCGGTTCGACGCCGAGCCAGTGGTCGGGGCTGATGCCGCCGAGCGAGCCGAGCGGGAGGCCGCCGAGGTAGGGGTCGATGGCGCTCTTGTCGAAGGTGTCCGGGGACCAGCCGCCGAGGGCGCCCAGCCAGGGGGCGGCGGCGGCCATCACCACGAAGAGGACGACGATGGCGAGGCTGACACGGACGGCGGGGCGGCGGCGCAGTTCCCGCCGGGCGAGCTGCCAGGGGCTGCTGCCCGGGGGGACCTTGGCCGCCACCGCCCCGGGGGCGGTGGCGGGTGCGGTGTCGGTCATGGTCAGCCCTGGCTCTTCGCCGGGTCCTTGAGACCGACGGTCGCGTAGTCGATCTGGCCGACCCAGACGGGGTGGCCGAAGGCGCCCGCGATGTTGGGTCCGACCAGCAGCGGCTTGCGCTCCAGGAAGAGCGGGACGGACGGGGACTTGGCCATGATGGCCACGTCGAGGTCCCGCCAGGCCTGGTTGGCCTCCTTCGCGTCGGCCATGGCGTTGATCTCGTCGATCCGCTTCATCGTCGCGTCGTCACGGAACTGGCTGTTGTTGCCCTGGTTGCCCTTGGGCTTGATGGTGCGTCCGTCGAAGACGAAGGGGAGCCAGGTGGAGCCGGAGGGGTAGTCGGGGCACCAGCCGCTCAGGCTCATGTCGGGCGTGGTGGACAGGTCGCCGATGACGTCGTAGTAGGCGCCCGGGTCGACGGTGTCGATGACCACCTCGACGCCCGCGCGGGCCAGGCCCTGCTGGATGGCCTCCGCCCGGCCCTTGTCACCGGTGGAGACGGAGAACGTCACCTTCAGACCCTCCTTGCCGGCGGCCTTGAGCAGTTCCTTGGCCTTGGCGGGGTCACCGGCCGGTGCGATCTTGAGGGGGTCGGACTGCTTGCCGCCGGCGAGCGCGGGCGGCAGGTAGGAGGTCGCGACCTCGGTGAGGGCCGGGCCGCCGCCCGCGGTGACGACGGCCTCCTTGTCGACCGCGTACTGCATGGCCTCGCGGACCTTGGGGTCGTTGAAGGGGGCGCGCGAGTTGTTGAGGTTGAGCATGGTGGTGCAGCCCTGGGACTCGGCGAGCAGCCGCTTCTTGATCTCCGGCTTGGGCAGCACCTTGGGGGCGCTCTCGGGCCGCATGTTGGCCCATTCGACGGTGGAGGCGTCGGCGCCCTCCCCGGCGATGATGCGGTCGTCGATCTGGCCGCCCTTGAGGCCCATGACCACGACGAACTTGTCGGGGTACGCCTTGCGGACGCTGTCCGTCTTCGGGTCCCAGTGCTCGTTGCGGACCAGGACGAGCTTCTTGTCCCGGTCGTAGGACTCGATCTTGTACGGGCCGGAGGAGAACGGGCGGGCGTCGTACAGGGGGCCCTTCTCCTGGGCCTGCGGGACCGGGGCGAAGGTCGGCAGGGTCGTGGTCGCGGAGAACTCGGCGACGGGCCGCTTCAGTTCGAAGACGATCGTGCGGTCGTCCGGGGTCTTGACCGAGTCCAGGTGCTTGCCCTGGAGGGGGCCCTTGTAGCCCTCGGTGCCGGCCAGGTACTGGGCGGCGTAGTCGGGGCCGCCGGTGAGGTCCGGGGCGAAGGAGCGCTCGACGTTGTACTTGATGTCGGCGGCCTTGATCGCGGTGCCGTCCTCGTACTTCAGGCCCTCCTTGAGGGTGAAGGTCCAGGTGCGGCCGCCGTTGGAGGGGGTGCCGAGGTCGGTGGCGAGGTCGGGGACGAGCTCGCTGCCGCCCTTGCCCGGTTCGGCCTTGAAGGTGACCAGGGTGCGGTAGAGGAGCCGGGTGCCGAAGTCCATGGTCGGCATCACCCAGTTGCGGGCCGGGTCGAGGTGGGCGAAGTCCTGGTTGGACAGGACGGTGAGGGTGCCGCCCTTGGCCGGGGTGCCGCCGATGGTCAGGCCGTCGTTGGCGGCGGCCGGGTTGACCCCGCCAGCGCCCCCGCCCGCGGAGCCCTTCTTGGTGTCGGAACAGCCCGAGGCGCCGAGTGCGAGGGCCGCCACCAGGGCGGTGGCGAGGGCGAGTTGGTGGCGCTTGGTCATGGGTCACTCCAGGGAAGGGCCGCGCTCTACGATGTGACCGGTAACATAGTAATGTGAAATTGTACTGACAAGGGGTCTGCACCGCCGTTATCCAGCCGTGTCCAAATATGCCGCGCGGCAGGCGAGTTGGGGCCGCACGAGCCACCGGGGCCCCGACCGTCAGGAGGTCGGGGCCCCGGTGGGGCGGGCGCGGCGGCGAGTGCCGGATCAGGCCCGGGCGGGCGCCGTGCCGCCCAGGCGGACCGCGCTGCGACCCACGGGCTCGTCGCGCCCCTGGGCCCACAGCGAGCGGACGTGCCCGAGGTGGCGGGTCATGCAGGCCTGGGCCGCCGCCGCGTCGCCCGCGATCATCAGGTCGAGCAGCTCGACGTGCTCCTCGGCCGAGGAGACGAGCTTGCCCGCCTCGTCGAGGCCGGTGAGCCCGTACAGCCGGGAGCGCTTGCGCAGGTCGCCGACCGTCTCGACGAGCCGGTCGTTGCCCGCGAGGGCCAGCAGCGAGAGGTGGAAGCGGCGGTCCGCCTCCAGGTAGCCGATGAGGTTGTGCTCGCGGGCGCTGGTGACGATCTCCTCGGCGATCGGCCGCAGGGCCTCCAGCTGCGCGACGGTGGCGATCCCGGTGACCCGGCCGATGGTCGGCACCTCGATCATCGTGCGCAGTTCGGTGTACTGGTCCAGGTCCCGCTCGCTGACCTCGGTGATCCGGAACCCCTTGTTGCGCACGGGCTCCACCAGGCCCTCGCGGGCCAGGTCCAGCATCGCCTCGCGCACCGGAGTGGCCGAGACCCCCAGTTCGCCGGCCAGTCCGGGCGCCGAATAGACGTTGCCGGGGCGGAGTTCACCCGCTATCAGGGCAGCCCGCAGCGCGTGCCCGACCTGGTCACGGAGCCGCTCCTGGGCCTTGATGAGACTGTTCTGCTTCAGGTCACCCATAGCTGTTCCTCCGAGGATCGCAGAGGCACAGCGTACAATGTCACGTTTCGCTGTTGCCCCCGGCGGCCGTGTACAGGGCCACCGCCACGGCAAGATCCTCCCAGGCCATGCCCACGCTCTTGAAGAGCTGTGGACAACCCGGCGGCCGCCCGCCCGCCGTCCGCCCCGCGACCAGGTCGGCCAGGGTGCCGTTGATATGACCGGGCCCGATGGCGCCCTCGGCCTCCGGGATCAGCAGGTCCCCCGCCTCGCGCAGCGCGGCCGCGCGGGACTCGACGTAGACGGCGGCCCGGCGCACCAGCGCCGTGTCCACCTCGCGGGCGTCCGGTTCGTGCGAGCCCACCGCGACCACGGTGGCGCCGTCCGCCACGAGCCGCCCGTCGAAGAGGGGTTCGCGGGCGGTGGTGCAGCACAGGACCAGGTCCGCGCCGGCCACGTCGCCGGGGCCGCCGCCGCGGGCGGGCACACCGAGGGTACGGGCGTGCGCGGCCAGCTTCTCGGCGCCCGCCGGGTCGCGGGCGACCACCACCACCTCGGCCAGTTCCCGCACCGCCAGCGTCGCGTCGAGGTGCCCGTGGGCCTGGGGTCCCGACCCGAACAGGACGAGCCTCAGCGGCCGCCCGACCGGGGCGAGGTGGCGCAGGGCCAGGGCGGAGACCGCCGGGGTCCGCAGGGCGGTGAGGGCCGCCCCGTCGAACAGGGCCAGCGGGCGCAGGGTGGGACCGTCCAGCAGCAGGTAGGACCCGGTGATCCGGGGCAGCCCGCGGGCCGGATTGCCAGGAGCCACGCCGGCGACCTTCACCCCGGCGTACGCACCGGACGCGGCGGGCATCAGCAGCAGTTCGCCGCCGGGCACCGCGAGCGCGGTCCGCTGCGGGCAGCCCTCGGGGTCGGGGCCGTGGCGCAGCGCGTCCGCCAGGGCGTCGACCGCGGCGGCGGGGGTGAGCAGGGCCGCCATCCGCTCGGCGGAGAACTGCGGCAGGGCGCCTTGCGCGGGGCTCGCGGGGGCGCTCGCGGGGGCGGCGCTCACAGGGCGAATCCGGTGCCGAGGACGTCGTGCGGGTCCCGCAGGAAGACGTGCTCACCGGTGCGGTGGGCGGTGCCGGTGACCTCGGTGACCAGCCCGTCGGCGGCCGAGGAGGCGTGGGAGGGGGTGACGTCGGCGGGCCGCAGCACCCGCCCGGTGAAGACCGTGCCGGTGACGGACTCGTGCAGCAGGTCCTCGTGGGCGCCCAGCCGGCCGTCCTCGGCGAGGAGCGCGAGCCGGGCGGAGGTGCCCGATCCGCAGGGCGAGCGGTCGATCTGGCCGTCGCCGAAGACGGTCACGTTGCGCTGGTGGGGCCCGAAGGGGGTGTCGGGCAGCTCCTCGTGGAGGATCACCCCGTACACCCCGGACAGCAGCGGCCCGTCCGGGTGCCAGGTGCCCGGGTGGCCGGCCAGCGCCGCCCGGATCTCCTGCCCGGCCCGCACCAGCGCGGGCAGCGCCTCCCGGTCGGTCTCCAACCCGAGGTCGCGTGCGGCGACCGAGGCGTAGCAGGCCCCGGCGTGCGCGAGGTCGACCTCGACCACGCCGTACGAGGTGGCCACGGGCACCTTGCGGGCGGTGACCCGGGCCGGGACGTTGCGGAAGGTGACCCCGGTGGTGCGGCCGGCGGTGCGGTGGACGGTGGCGGTGACCCGGCCGGACGGCACGTCGATGCGCACCCGGGCGTCGCCCTCGTACGGGGCGGGGACCAGCCCGCTGTCCACGGCCCAGGCGCCGAGCGCCATCGTGCCGTGTCCGCAGGCCGTGGAGTAGCCGTCCTTGTGCCAGAAGAGCACCCCGAAGTGGGCCCCGTCGTCGTCGGGCGGGACCACGAACCCCCCGTACATCCCGGCGTGCCCGCGCGGCTCCTGGACGAGCAGGCGGCGTACGTCGTCCAAGGCGCCCCGGCGCGGCGCCGTACCGCTGCCCCCGGGGCCGATGGCGGTGGCGCAGCGCTCGGCCACCGTGTCCCCGGGCACCGGCGGGAGGCCGCCGGTGACGATCCGGAAGGGTTCCCCGGCGGTGTGGTAGTCGGTGGTCAGCACGGGCGCGTGCGCGGCGTTCGGGTCGTGCGGCACGGGCGGGAGGTGCGGGGCGTGCTCGGCGGTCACAGCTGGAACCCTCCGGGGAAGGGGTCGGACGGGTCGAGGAAGTACTGGGCGGTGCCGGTGATCCAGGCCCGGCCGGTGACGGTGGGGACCACGGCGGGCAGGTCGCCGACGGTGGTGTCACCGATCAGGCGGCCGGTGAACTCGGTTCCGATGAAGGACTCGTTGACGAAGTCGCGGCCGAGCGGGAGGAGGCCCCGGGCGTGCAGTTGGGCCATCCGAGCGGAGGTCCCCGTACCGCAGGGCGAGCGGTCGAACCAGCCGGGGTGGATGGCCATCGCGTGCCGGGAGCGCTCGGCGTCGGAGCCGGGGGCGGCCAGGTAGACGTGCTTGACGCCGCCGATGGAGGGGTTCTCGGGGTGGACCGGCCGGTCCTCGCCCGCGTTGATCGCCTCCATGATCGCGAGTCCGGCGGCGAGCAGGTCGTTGCCCCGGGCCCGGTCGAAGGGCAGGCCGAGGGCGTCGAGTTCGACGAAGGCGTAGAAGTTGCCGCCGTAGGCGAGGTCGTAGGTGACGGTGCCGTGGCCGGGGACCTCGGCCTTGAGGTCGAGGCCGACGCAGAAGGAGGGGACGTTGGTGAGGGTGACGTGCTCGGCCACTCCGTCCCGGACCTGGACGTCGACGCTGACCAGGCCCGCCGGGGTGTCGAGGCGGACCGTGGTGACGGGCTCGACGACGGGCACCATGCCGGTCTCCACGAGGACGGTGGCGACCCCGATCGTGCCGTGGCCGCACATCGGGAGCAGCCCCGAGACCTCGATGTAGAGGACCCCGAAGTCGGCGTCGGGGCGGGTGGGCGGCTGGAGGATGGCCCCGCTCATCGCCGCGTGTCCGCGCGGTTCGTTCATCAGCAGGGTGCGGATGTGGTCCATGTGCGCGATGAAGTGGAGCCGCTTGTCGGCCATGGTGGCGCCGGGGATCACCCCGACTCCGCCGGTGATCACCCGGGTGGGCATGCCCTCGGTGTGTGAGTCCACGGCGTGGTAGACGTGGCGGGTGCGCATGGGGTCCCCCAGGGGTCTCGGCCGGCGGCCGGGCGGATGGGCGGGCGAAATGACGGCGGCGGAGAGCTAGTTGAGGCCCTCGGCGAGGGCCTTCTCGGTGGCGGCGCGGACGGCCGCCTCGATCTCGCCCGTGAGCGGGAAGCGGGGCGGGCGCACCGAGCCGCCGGGGCGGCCGGCCAGGTCCATGGAGAGCTTGATGGCCTGGACGAACTCGGTCTTGGAGTCCCAGCGCAGCAGCGGGTGGAGGGACCTGTACAGCGGCAGTGCGGTCTCCAGGTCGCCGGCGACGGCGGCCCGGTAGAGGGTGGCACAGGAGCGGGGCAGGGCGTTGGGGTAGCCGGCGATCCAGCCGACGGCGCCGGCGAGGGCGAGTTCGAGCAGCACGTCGTCGGAGCCGATGAGCAGGTCGAGGCCCGGGGCGAGTTCGGCGATCTCGTAGGCGCGGCGGACGTCCCCGGTGAACTCCTTGACGGCGACGATGCTGGCGTCGGCGTGCAGCCGGGCGAGCAGCGCCGGGGTCAGGTCGACCTTGGTGTCGATGGGGTTGTTGTAGGCGACGACGGGCACCCCGGCGCGGGCGACCTCCGCGTAGTGGGCGCGCACGGCGTCGTGGTCGGCTCGGTAGGCGTTCGGCGGGAGCAGCAGGACGGAGCCCGCGCCCGCTTCGGCGGCCTGTTCGGCCCAGCGGCGGGACTCGGCGCTGCCGTAGGCGGCGACGCCGGGCATGACGCGGGCCCCGTCGCCGGCGGCCTCGACGGCGGTGCGGACGACCCGGGCGCGCTCCTCGTCGGTGAGGGTCTGGTACTCGCCGAGCGAACCGTTGGGCACGACGCCGTCGCAGCCGTTGGCGATCAGCCAGGCCACGTGGTCGGCGTAGGCGTCGTAGTCGACGGAGTGGTCCTCGCGCATCGGCAGCGCGGTGGCGACCATGATGCCGTGCCAGGGACGGGTGCGGGGCGTGGCCGTGCTGGGCGCGGGGGTGTGCGCGTGCGTCATGACAGAACTCCTTATGTGATGTGTGACATTTTACTAGTGGGCGAAGGGCGGCCACAAGGGGCGCGACCACCCGATCAGTGCTCCGACGGCAACTCGGCGAGCTGGCGCAGCGGCACCGGGCAGGACAACGGCCGCCGGTCCGCGGCCGCTTCGTCGCCGGCGAGCGCCGTGACGGCGGCGCCGCACATCCGCCCCTGGCACCAGCCCATGCCCGCACGGGTGAGCAGTTTGACGGTACGGGCGTCCCGCGCGCCGAGGTCGGCCACGGCCTCCCGGATCCGCCCGGCCGGGACCTCCTCGCAGCGGCAGACGACGGCGTCGTCCGGCAGCCACCCGGTCCAGCCGGACCCCGGCCGGTGGGCCGCGCCCATCGCGTCGGCGAAGGCCCGCAGCCGGGCCCGCCGGCGCACGAGGGCGGCCGGGGCGGGCCGCCCCGCGATGGACAGGGCCGCCAACTCCCCCTCGGCCAGTGCCAGTCCGGCGCCGCCGATGCCCCCGGTCTCGCCCGCCGACCAGATGCCGGGGACGGAGGTCCGCTGGCCCGTGTCGAGTTCGAGCGCCACCGTCCCGTCCGCCGCGCGCACGGTGGCGCAGCCGAGCCCGGTGGCGAGTTCCAACTGGGGCACCAGGCCATGGCCCACCGCCAGCGCGTCACAGGGGATCCGGCGCTCGGTGCCGGGTACGGGCTGCCAGTCGCGGTCGAGCCGGGCCACGACCACGGCCTCCACCCGGTCCTCGCCCTGGGCCTCGACGACGGCGCGGCGGGTGCGCAGCCGTACCCCGTGGCGCAGCAACGCACCTCCGTGGACGGCGCCTTCGACGAGCTTGCCGGGGTTGCGCAGCAGGGTGGGCACGCGGCCGGCGTACGCCGTGTAGGAGGAGGCTTCGACGACGGCGGGCACCCGGGCCCCGGCGGCGGCCAGGGAGCCGGCGACCGCGAGCAGCAGCGGGCCGCTGCCCGCGACCACGATCCGGCGGCCGGGCAGTACGAGGCCGCCCTTGAGCATGGCCTGCGCTCCCCCGGCCCCGATCACGCCCGGCAGGGTCCAGCCGGGGAAGGGCAGTTGCCGCTCGTGGGCGCCGGTGGCGATCAGGACGGCGCGGGCCCGCAGGGTGACGGCGCGCTCGTCCTCGCCACGGGTTCCCGCGACGGCGTGCAGCAGCCAACCGTCGGCCTCCGTACCGGCCTCGGCCCCGGCGTCGGGGACCACCGTCCAGACGTGGTGGGCGGGCAGGAAGGTGATCCGGCCCGTCGACTCGTGCGTGCGCAGGCGCCGTTCACGGGTCTCGAAGGCGGACCAGTCGTGGTGCAGGGCCTCGGGCCGGGCGGCGCCGAGCCCGGGCGCGGGGTGGCGGTAGTACTGGCCCCCGGGCTGCTCCCCCGCGTCGAGGAGGGTGACGCGCAGGCCCAGGTCGGCGGCGGTGACCGCGGCGGCGAGCCCGGCGGGGCCCGCCCCGATGACGGCGAGGTCAGACGGCGAGGTCGGCACGGCCGGTTCCCTCCTGGGTGGTGACGGTGTCCCCGGGCCGGGCCGGGACCAGGCAGGCGCGCTGGTTGGGGCGGCCGTTGACGGTGACGAGGCAGTCGTAGCAGCTGCCGATCCCGCAGAACGCGCCGCGCGGGGCGCCGCCCTCCCGGGTGGTGCGCCAGGCGAGGATCCCGGCGGCCCACAGCACGGCGGCGATGCTCTGGCCGCTCTGCGCGGGCAGCGCACGGCCGTCGAACTCGACGGTGTGGACGGCCGGGGCCGCGCCGCCGACGAGGTCGCGCGGTTCCCGGGAGCGGCGGGTGCGGCGCAGGCTGGCCATCAGGCTTCCTCCGTGAAGCGGTCGGGGCGGAACGGCGCGGGGTCCAGCGGGGTCCCGGCGCCGGTGAGGGCGGAGGCGATCAGGACGCCGGTGCCGGGCGCGAGGCCGATGCCGGCGCCCTCGTGGCCGCAGGCGTGCAGCAGCCCCGGGACCCGCGGGTCGGGGCCGATGGCCGGCAGGTGGTCGGGGAGGTAGGGGCGGAAGCCGTGATAGGCGCGCAGCACCCGGACGTCGGCGAGGACCGGGAAGAGGGCGGCGGCCTGGGCGGCGAGGCGGCGCAGGGCTTCGGTGGACAGGGCGCGGTCGAAGCCGACCCGTTCCCGGGTGGCACCGATGAGGACGGGGCCCGCAGGGGTGCCCTCGACCACGGCGGAGGACTGGAGGGCGGCGGAGCCGCTGGCGACGTCGGCGATGTAGTCGGCGGCGTACACCTTGTGCCGCACCACGCGCGGGAGGGGCTCGGTGACCAGGACGAAGCCGCGGCGGGGCATGACGGGCAGGGTGGTGCCCGCGAGCTCGGCGATCCGGCCGCCCCAGGTGCCGGCCGCGTTGACGACGGCGGGGGCGAGCAGTTCGCGGCGCGCGGTGCGCACGCCGCGCACCGCGCCGGAGGTCGAGCGCAGCACCGCGGTGACCTCCTCGCCGGTGAGCAGGCGGGCGCCGGAGGCGGCCAGCAGTCGGGCGGCCGCCTGCGCGGGCTGGACCTGGGCGTCCTGGGGGTAGTGGAAGCCGCCCGCGAGGCCGGGGGCGAGGTGCGGCTCCAGGTCGTGGAGCGCCTCGCCCGCCACCTCGGTGGCCCGTACGCCGACGGCGCGCTGTCCGTCGGCGAAGACCCGCAGGGCCTTCAGGGTGGCTTCGTCGGGGGCGACGACCAGGCCGCCCTTGGCTTCGTACTCGATCTGCGCCGGGAGGGCGGCGGCCAATTCGCGCCACAGGGTGGTGGAGAGCAGCGCGAGGTCCAGTTCGGGGCCCGGCCCCTTGTCGGAGACGAGCAGGTTGCCCTCCCCGGCGCCGGTGGTGCCGCCCGCGACGGGGCCGCGGTCGACGACGGCTACGGAGAGTCCGGCGCGGGTGGCGTAGTAGGCACACGCGGCTCCGACGACGCCCGCGCCGATGATGACGACGTCCAGCGGTGCGTCCGTGGGTGCGTCCGTGGGTGGTCTGTTGGGCACGGCAGTAATATGTCACATTCTTTATTGGTCATCCAGGGTGTGGCCGGGCCGGTCCCGCCCCCCGTCGAACGGGACCGGCCCCGCACTCGATCAGCTGCGGAGCGGGCCCTCGCAGCTGTAGCTCGACGTGCCCGCGACCTTGTTCGACCAGATCTCCAGGGCGCCGAAGGAGCAGTTCATGTCGGCGAGGTTGTTGGAGACCGCGCCCGCCCGGTCGAGGAGGAAGTAGTCGACCGTCTCGGACATGTCCTTGAAGTTCTGGTCGTCGCTGCGCCAGTTCTTCAGGTTCGCGGTGATCCGGCCCGTACAGGTGAAGCGGCGCTTGCCGGGGTCGCCGTTCTCCACGCAGTCGGGGGTGTTGTAGGTGGCGGTCGCGAAGGAGGACTTCACCGACGCGAGGGCGGAGTCGCGCAGCCGGTCGTTGGCGGTGAAGACGGTGTTCGGCACGTACAGGTCGTTCACCTTGGCGATCTGCGCGTCCAGGAACTTGTCGTAGTCCCGCTGGAGGTAGCTGTCCGAGCCCATCCGGGTGCGCCAGGCGTCGTAGCCCGCCACGTCGTTCGCGCGCAGGTGGGTGTACATCTCGCGCAGCGCCGAGGGCTTCTCGGTCCACAGGAACTCGAAGAACGTGCCCGCGTAGTTGTAGAAGCGGAAGCCGTCGCCGTCGTAGGTCGCGCTGAGCAGCTGCTGGACGCTCATCCGCGGCCCACCGCCGGCGGTGTCGTTCATGACCCCCTTGACCAGGGACTTGCGCACGGCGATGCCGTTGTCGCGGGTGGCGCCGTCGAAGAACTCCGCGGTGCCCTCGTCCATGGCCGTCGTGCGGTCGTTCTCGTACCAGGGTCCCTGGCCGAAGAAGCCGGGCACCGCGTAGCGGCCGTTGAGGTAGTGGGTGTACTCGTGGCGGAACAGCTCCTCCAGCGTGAGGGAGGAGTCCTGCGGCACGCGGCGCTGGTAGGTGTAGAAGGTGGCGCCGTTCTCGATGTAGACGCCGCCGTTGTTGGTGCCCATGCCGGTGAGGATCGGGTGGTAGTTCTCGTAGTCGGCGCGGGAGGCGTACAGCACGATGTTCAGGGTGGTGTTGGGGTCGCCGGCGAGCGGCTGGTCGGTCCCGAGCACCCGGTGGAACTGGGTCTTGACCTGCTTGCTCGCGTAGTAGAGCTGGTCGACGGTGGCCCGGTCGAGGGCGGTGCGGACCTTGATGCCGCCGTTGTCGTAGGAGTAGGTGTTGGGGAAGAGCTGCTTCTCGATGTCCTCCTTGCACACCCCGTACGGCTTGCAGGCGTTGTAGGTGTTGAGCCAGGACACCACCTTGGCCCACTGCTCGCTGCCGTTGCCGAAGGTCGCCCTGACGGGTTCGAGCAGGGCGCCGAGGTCGGCGGATATCTGCGCCTGCAGGCCCTCGACCTGGCCGAACCGCCCGTACTCGCTGATCGCGTCGCGCGCCGCCCAGGCGTTGACGGTGCCCTTCAGGTGACCGTAGCCGGCGTAGGCCTTGAACGCGGCGCGGTAGGCGGGGTCGGCAGCGACCGCCGCGTGGAAGGCGGCGTCCTGGTTGCCCGGGTAGACGCCCAGGTAGTTCACGGACAGGCCGGCGAGCACCGCGCCCGCCCAGGAGGCGTCCAGGTTGGTCTGCGGGTGCGCCGGGTCCAGGGTGACCAGGACCTTCTTGATCAGGCCCAATTGGTGCTGGCGCAGGCCCGGGGCGCTGCCGGCGTAGAGGGCCTCGCGCAGGGTGCGGGCGTTGGAGGCGCTGACGTCGAAGGTGCGGGCGGCGCCGCCGAAGTCGGCGATCGCGCGGCGCATGGCGTCGACCGTCGGGGCGTCGGTGACGTCGATCTCGGTGTGCGAGTAGTCGTGGTAGACGACCGCGTGCAGGTACGTGAACATCTCCTCCAGGTGCGAGGAGTTACGGCCGTCGTGCGCGGCGGCCAGGCTCGATATCCGCCGGGACACGGCCTGGACGTGGGCGTCGGACATCACCGGGGCGAGCCGGGCGTCCCAGGTCCAGATGAGTCCGCGCAGGCAGCCGTCGGCCGTGACCGCGGAGTCGCCGAGGAAGTCGGCGAACTGCTCGGGGCTCAGGCCCGTGATGCCGTCGAGGGTGCAGGGGACGCCCGCGGCCACCAGGCCGCTCGCGTCGGCGCCCCGGGCCGTCGCCTTCCCCGCCTTCTCGGCGCCGCGGTCCGCGAGTCGGGTCGCGCTCGGGGCGGGGGCCGGGGCGGGACCCGCGATCCTGCCCGGCTCCTGGCCGGTGCCCGGCGCGGGGGCCGGTGCGTTGGTGAGCGCCGGGGCGCTGGCGAGGCGGTCGACCTCGTCGAAGGGGTTCTGACCGGCCGGGGCCTGGGCCGGGGCGGCGGCGGGCGTGCCCGAGGCGAACGTCGTGGGGACCGGGGCGGAGCCGGTACCGGCCGCCTGGGCCACGACCTGGCCCGCGGAGGCGAGCAGGGTCACCGTGACGGCGGCGGCGAGGAGGGACGTACGCACAGCTCTGTGCTGGGACACCGGGAACTCCTGGTTGCGGTGAGGGAGGTGGGGGAGGTGCAACTGCCCTGATTCACACGGCGTTTGACGGGGATTAACTGCCCGCCGTGTGACCTGTAACATAGTAATGTGAAATTGCACTGACAACCCCTGTGCGCCCACCAGTTCACGCCTTCCCAGGGAGCTTTCGTGACCGACCGCACCTCCCGCCTCAATACGGGCAGCCACGATCTGCCCGTATCGGCCGAGTTGTCCGCCTTCATGTCCGGAAACTGGTCCGCCTCACCCCTGCCGACCGACGCCCGGGTCGCCGCGCACGACGTCACCCCGGCCCGGCGCGCCCGCCTGTCGGCCCGCTTCCCGGGCGAACGACTGCTCGTCCCGGCGGGCGAGCTCATGGTCCGTTCCAACGACTGCGACCACCGCTTCCGCCCGCACAGCGCCTACGCCTGGCTCACCGGCCTCACCGGCGAGGACCAGGTGGGCCACGTACTGGTGATGGAGCCGGCCGGGCCGCGGGGACACGAGGCCGTCCTGTACCTGCGCCCGCGCTCGGCGCGCACCGACGGTACCGAGGAGTTCTACCGGGACCGCCGCTACGGCGAGTTCTGGGTCGGCCGGCGCCCCGACCTCGCCGAGGCCGAGCGGCTCACCGGCATCCGCTGCGCCCACCTGGACACCCTGGGCACCCCCGACGCCCGCGACGCCTCGCGCGATCCGGCGCTCGCCGCCGCCCTCTCCGAGCTGCGCCTGGTCAAGGACGCCTGGGAGGTGGGCCAGTTGCAGCTCGCCGTCGACCACACGGCCGCCGGTTTCGAGGACGTCGTACGGGCGCTGCCGCGCGCGCTGGCCCACCCGCGCGGCGAGCGCTGGATCGAGGGGGTCTTCGGGCTGCGCGCCCGCGCCGAGGGCAACGGAACCGGCTACGACACGATCGCGGCCTCCGGAGCGCACGCCTGCGTGCTGCACTGGATCCACAACGACGGCCGGCTGAACCGGGACGAACTCCTGCTCCTGGACGCGGGCGTGGAGACGGACACCCTCTACACCGCCGACGTCACCCGCACGCTCCCCCTGTCCGGACGCTTCTCACCCGTGCAGCGGCAGGTGTACGAACTGGTGCTGGCCGCGCAGGACGCGGGCATCGCGGCGCTGCGCCCCGGGGCCAGCTTCCGCGACTTCCACCGGGCCGGGATGCGGGTCATCGCCGAGGGGCTCGCCGACTGGGGCGTCCTGAAGGACGCGGAGGGGGACCTGCACCGCCGGTACACCCTGTGCAGCAGCGGCCACATGCTGGGGCTGGACGTCCACGACTGCGCACAGGCCCGCCGGGACGCCTACCTGGACGGAGTGCTGGAGGAGGGGCAGGTGCTCACCGTGGAGCCCGGCCTCTACCTCCAGCCGGACGACGAGACGCTCCCGGCCGAGCTGCGGGGCATCGGCGTGCGGATCGAGGACGACCTGGTCATCACCGCGGAAGGAGCGCGCCTGATGTCAGGCGCGCTCCCCCGCACGGTCGCGGGCATCGAGGAGTGGATGGGGACGCTGCTGGAGGGCTGACCCCCACGAGGCCTATGGCCTACCGGTTGCCGCGCCAACCACTGTCGTGGCTCCCACTGTTGTTGTCCCAGTTGCCGTTGCCGTCGTGGTTCCAGTTCCCGTCGTGATTCCAGTTCCCGTCGTCGTGGTTCCAGTGATCGTTGTTCCAGCTGCTGTTGTCCCAGTTGCCGTCGTGGTTCCAGTTGCTGTTGTCCCAACTGCTGTCGCGGTTCCAGTTGCCGTCGTGGTTCCAGTTGCTGTCGCTGTTGTTGTCCCAGCACCAGCTGGGACGGTCGTCCCCGCGCGAGGGGTCGCAGCAGGTGCGCCAGTCCTGGCCGCGCCAGTTGTCGGAGCACCACCAGGTCTGCGGTTGGGTCTGTGGCGCGGTCTGTGGGAGGCCCGCGGCGACGGCACTGCCGAGGGGGGCCAGGCCCAGAACGATTCCGGCGGCCCCGGCGACGATGGCCGGGGCGATCGCACGGCGCATATCCATGCACCTCCGAGTATCGGAGAGGATCTATGAAAAATGGGGCATATCAACCCTAGGCGAGGAGTGCGATGCCGTCGAGTTCGACCATCGCCTGCTCGTCCCACAGCCGGGTGGTGCCGATGACGGCCATGGCCGGGTAGTCGCGACCAGCCAGCCGGTGCCAGATGCGGCCCAGCTCCGGGGCGCAGGCCCGGTACTCCGCCACGTCCACCGCGTACACGGTCACCCGCGCCAGCTCCGCGGGGGTGCCGCCCGCGGCCGCGAGGGCGGCCAGCAGGTTCCCCAGGGCCCGCTCGAACTGCTGCGGCAGGGTGTCCCCCACCACCTTGCCCGCCGCGTCGAGCGCCGTCTGGCCCGCCAGCAGGACCAGCCGGGACCCGGTGGCCGCCACCGCGTGCGAGAAGCCGGTCGCCGGGGAGAGGCCGGGCGGGTTGATGCGTTCGATCACCGGGTCACCCCCGCCGGCCCGTGCTGCGCCTGCTGCGCTTGCTGCCCGTGCTGCGCTTGCTGCCCGTGCTCGCCGTACAGCGATCGCGCGATGATCGTGCGCTGCACCTCGCTCGCCCCCTCGTAGATCCTCGGCGCCCGCACCTCCCGGTACAGGTGTTCCAGCAGGTGGCCGCGCTGGAGCGCGACCGCGCCGTGCAGTTGGACCGCGTGGTCGACGACGTACTGCGCCGTCTCCGTGGCCAGCAGTTTCGCCATCGCCGCCCGCCGCGGCACGTCCGGCGCGCCGCTGTCCGCGTCGTACGCCCCGGCCGCCGCGTAGACGAGCAGCCGGGCGGCCTCCGTGCGGGTGGCCATCTCGGCGACCCGGTGGGCCACCGCCTGGAGGTCGCCGAGCACGCCGCCGAATGCGGTGCGGCGCGCGGTGTGCGCCAGCGTCGCGTCCAGGGCCGCCCGGGCCATGCCGACGGCGAAGGCGCCCACGCTGGGCCGGAAGCGGTTGAGGGTGTCCATGGCGACCCGGAAGCCCCGGCCCGGCTCCCCCAGCAGGTCCTCGGGCCCCACCGGCACCCCGTCGAAGCGCAGGGCGCCGATCGCGTGCGGGGAGAGCATGTCGAGGCTCTCGCCGGTCAGGCCGGGCCGGTCGGCGGGGACCAGGAAGGCGCTGACGCCCTTGGCGCCCGGCCCCTCACCCGTCCGGGCGAAGACGGTGTAGAAATCCGCTTCGGGGGCGTTGGAGATCCAGCGCTTCTCCCCGGTGAGCCGCCAACCGCCGGCGCCCCCGCCCCCGCCGCCGGCCGCATCCGGCTCCGCGGCCAGCGCCAGCGCCGCCGCGTCGGAGCCGGCGCCCGGCTCACTGAGCGCGAAGGCGGCGACGGTGCGACCCGCCCGTACGCCGGGCAGCCAGCGCTCGCGCTGCGCCGCGCTCCCGGCGCTCAGCACGGGGTGCGCCCCCAGGCCCTGGAGGGCCAGGGCGGTCTCGGCCTCGGTGCAGCCGTAGGCGAGGGACTCCCGCAGCAGGCACAGGTCCAGCGCGCCCGCGCTGAAGACGCGCTCCAGCAGGCCGTGTTCGCCGAGCGCCGCCAGCAGCGGCCGGTTGACGCGCCCCGGTTCACCTTTTCCGGCGAGCGGGCCGAGCCGTTCCGCGGCCAGCGCGCGCAGTCGCTCGCACCATTGTTCTTGTTCCGGGTCGAGCGCGAATCCGGCCATCCGATGCCTCAGTTCTCCGCGTGGGCCACTGGGATCATGCCGTACCAGTCTTATCGCGTGCAGTTGACTGTCGTCACCATCACGATACGCTCGTGACGCGTCCGCACGGCCGGCACCACCCCATCCGGGACCGTCGCAAGGGGGCGAACCCGCCTTGAAGCTCATGCCTTCCGCCCATGCCGACACCTTTGCCCGTGACCATCTGCCGCCCGACCACGAGTGGCCGGAGCTGCTGTTCCAGCTGCCGGAACTGGCCTATCCGGACCGGCTGAACTGCGGGGCCGAGCTGCTCGACGCCACGGTGGCCCGGTTCGGCGCCGACCGACCGGCCTTCCGCACCGGGTCCGGCGAGGTCTGGTCGTACGGCGAGCTGCGCGAGCGGGTGGACCGGCTGGCCCACGTGCTCACTGTCGATCTCGGCGTGGTCCCCGGCAACCGGGTGCTGCTGCGCGGACCCACCGGGCCCTGGCTGGCCGCGTGCTGGCTGGCGGTCATGAAGGCGGGGGCGGTGGCCGTCACCGTCCTGGCCCAGCAGCGGTCCCAGGAACTGGCCACGGTGTGCGAGATGGCCCGGGTCCGGCACGCCCTGTGCCACGCGGACGTGGTGGCGGACCTGGCCCGGGCCGAGGTGCCCGGGCTGCGGATCACCCCGTACGGCGGCGAGGACCCCGACGACCTGCTGCGGCTGGCCGAGCGGAGCCCCGCCACGCCCTACCGCGCCGTGGACACCTCGGCCGACGACGTGGCGCTGATCGCCTTCACCTCGGGCACCACCGGTCGGCCCAAGGGCTGCATGCACTTCCACCGGGACGTACTGGCGGTGGCCGACACCTTCTCCCGGCAGGTCCTGCGGCCGCGGCCGGACGACGTCTTCACCGGCAGCCCACCGCTGGGCTTCACCTTCGGCCTGGGCGGTCTGGTGGTCTTCCCGCTGCGGGCCGGCGCCTCCGCGCTGCTGCTGGAGCAGGCGGGGCCGCGGGTGCTGCTGCCGGCGCTCGCCGAGCACCGGGTGACGGTGCTGTTCACGGCCCCCACCGCCTACCGGGCGATGCTGGACGAGCTGGCGGCGTACGACCTCTCGGCGCTGCGGCGCTGCGTCTCGGCCGGCGAGAACCTGCCGGCCGCCACCTGGCAGGAGTGGTACGAGCGGACCGGGCTGCGCATCATCAACGGCATCGGCGCCACCGAACTGCTGCACATCTTCATCTCGGCGGCCGACGCGGACATCCGGCCCGGTACCACCGGCCGGGTGGTGCCGGGCTGGCAGGCGCGGGTGGTGGACGGCGCGGGCCGGGAGGTGGCCGACGAGGAGCCGGGGCTGCTGGCGGTGCGCGGTCCGGTCGGTTGCCGGTACCTGGCCGATCCCCGGCAGGGCGAGTACGTGCGGGACGGCTGGAACGTCACCGGTGACACCTACGTCCGCGACCGCGACGGGTACTTCCGCTACGTCGCCCGCGCCGACGACATGATCATCTCGTCCGGTTACAACATCGCGGGCCCCGAGGTCGAGGAGGCCCTGCTGCGCCACCCGGATGTGGTCGAGGCAGCGGTGGTCGGCCGCCCGGACGAGCGACGCGGACAGATCGTGGTCGCCTACGCGGTGGCCCGGCCCGGCGCGGAGCCGTCCGAGGAGGAGCTGCGCGCGTTCATGCGGGCGGAGCTGGCCCCTCACAAGTGCCCGCGCGCCTTCGTCTTCCTGAGCGCGCTCCCGCGGACTCCCACGGGGAAGCTGCAGCGCTACCGGCTGCGCGATCTAGAGTGATCCCGTGGCCGAGCAGCACACCCCACGATCCTTGATCGTCACCTTCTACGGCGCCTACGGGCGCGCCTTCGACGGACCCGTCCCGGTGTCCGCCCTGATCCGCCTCCTGGGCGCGGCCGGGGTGGACGCCCCGGCGGTCCGCTCCTCGGTGTCCCGGCTCAAACGGCGCGGGTTCATCCTCCCGGCGCGCGGGGCGGACGGCGCGGCGGCGTACGACCTCTCGGAGGAGGCCCGGCAGCTGTTGGCGGACGGCGACCGGCGGATCTATGCCGACGCCGGTTCCGACGGCGGCGGCGAGTGGCTGCTGGCGGTCTTCTCCGTGCCCGAGGAGGAGCGGCACAAGCGCCACCTGCTGCGCTCGCGCCTCGCCCGGCTCGGTTTCGGCGCGGCCGCGCCGGGTGTGTGGATCGCCCCGGCGGCGCTGTACGACGAGACCCGGCACGCCTTGGAGCGGCTCCAACTGACTCCGTACGTCGACCTGTTCCGCGGCGCGCACCTCGGCTTCGCCGCCACCGCGGAGGCGGCGAGCCGCTGGTGGGACCTGGCGGCCCTGGCCAAGCAGCACGAGGAGTTCCTCGGCCAGCACGAACCGGTGCTCCGCGGCTGGCGGTCGGGGCCCGGGCCGACCCCCGAGCAGGCCTACCACGACTACCTGTTGGCGCTGGACTCCTGGCGGCGGCTGCCGTACGCCGACCCCGGCCTGCCCCGTGAACTGTTGCCCTCCGATTGGCCGGGCGAGCGCGCGGCGGCGGTCTTCGCGGCGCTGCACGCCCTTCTGTGGGAGCGCGGGGCCGCCTTCGCCCTGCCCGGGCCGGACGCCCCCTGAGCGGGAAAAGGGGGTGCCCGCGCCCCGCGTGCCCCCGCACAATGGCCCATGACCTGGACCTTCACTGAAGACCTGACGGCGTACCTGGATGCGGCGGGCCCGGCGGTGGCCGCCCATCCCGTGCCCAACACCCTGCTGCTGACCACCGCCGACGCGCTGCGCCGGCGCGGCCCGCAGGCCTTCGGGAGCGGCACCCCCTACTTCGGCTGGTGGACCGGCCCCAACGGGGTGGTCGCGGCGGGCGCGGTCTGCACCCCACCCCATCAGCTGCTGGTGGGCGCGCTGCCCGCCGGGGCGCTCACCGCGCTGGCGCAGGCCCTGCACACCGAGCCCCTGCTGGCGGACGTGGCCGGGTTCAACGCGCGCCGCTCGGACGCGGAGGCGCTGGTGGCCGCCTGGGGCCGTCCGGTCGACATCGAACACAACCGGCTGTTCCGGCTGGGCACCCTGGTGCCGCCCTCCCCCGCGCCCGCGGGCACGGCCCGGCTCGCGACCGAGGAGGACCTGCCGCTCGTGCTGGACTGGATGGGCGCCTTCGCCGTCGAGGCGGACACCCTGCGGGCCGGCGACTCCTGGGCGCGCGACCGGCTCTCCTACGGCGGCGTATTGCTGTGGCAGGACGCGGCCGGGACGCCCGTCTCGCTGGCCAGCTTCTCCCGCCCGCAGGCCGGGGCCTCGCGGGTCGGCCCGGTGTACACCCCGCCGGAAGCCCGCGGGCACGGCTACGGCGCGGGGGCGACGCACGCGGCCTCCCTGGGCGCGCGAGCGGCGGGCGCCGCCGAGGTGATCCTCTTCACCGACCTCGCCAACCCCACCAGCAACCGCCTCTACCCAAGGCTCGGCTACACCCCGACCGGCGACCGCTCGAACGTACTGGCCCGCGCCTGACGGGGTCCGACACCGCGGGCCATGGACGGCGACGGCCGGGCGGAGCCGTCAGAGCCAGCCCTTCTGGGCCGCCTTGATCCCCGCTTCGAAGCGGCTGGTGGCGCGCAGCCGTTCCATGATCGAGGACATGTGGCGTCCGACGGTTCGCGAGGAGATCTGGAGCCGTTGCCCCACGGCGTCGTCGGTCAGTCCGCTCCCGAGCAGCCGCAGGATCTCGCGTTCGGTGGCGGTCAGGCTGGTCTGCGGATCCTCCGGCCGGGTGGCACCGAGGGGCACCGCCGTACTCCAGGCCTGCTCGAAGAGATCGAGCAGTGCGGTGAGGATGCCGGGTTCGGTGACGTGGAGGGCGCCCTTGCGGGTGTCGACCGGGTCGACGGGGACGAGCGCCTGGGCGCGGTCGACCACGACGATGCGCTGGGGGACCGTCGGGGCCGTCCGTACCTCGCTGCCCTGGCCGAGGAGCCAGTGGGCGTAGGCCGTGATGTGGGGCTGGTTGCGGCTGGCGTCCTGGTACAGCGTGCGCATGGTGATGCCGCGGCCCAGTGCCTGCGCGTCGGCGGGGCGGCTCGCGTCCAGGTCCTCGGGGCGCTGGCTGCCCGGCTGGCTGCTCAACACCTCCGTGGTGGCCGCGCGGCCCATCTGCTCTAGGCGGCTGTGGATCGCGTCCATGCCCTCCAGGCGTTCCCCGTGGTGTGCATGGTGTTCCGCCCGCTCGGCGACCATGCGGGTGACGGCCGCGCGCGAAGCTGCCAGCCGGGCCTGGCGGGCCGCGAGTTCGGCCTCCTGGTCGGCCAGGATGTCGGCGAGGCCGATCTCCGGGCTGACGGCACGCAGCTGGCCGGGGCGTTCGGCGGAGGCCCGTACGAGCGTCAGCCGGCTCAGTTCGTCCAGGTGTTCGTGGACCTCGGCGGGAGTCATGGCGCAGTGCCCGGCGATCTCGTCGAGGCTGTAGCGCGGGTGGTCCAGCATCACCTGGTAGACCATCGCGGCGGCATTGGTCAGCCCGAGTACGTCCAGCATGAGATCCCCCCAGATCACCGACCGTGTTTCCACACGGCTCTCGCCGGCCATCCAACAGGGGTGAATGCGCCATTTCAAGATCTTTCGCAGGGGAGGGCGGAAGCATCTCGCCATACGGGCGCCCGTTCCCCTCGGAGCGGGCGCCTCCGTGACGGAGCGGCGCGATGGAACAGCTCTTTGACATGGGCATGCCCATCTGTCCGCATCCGGACAGTCCGGTTGGGGACACCCGGAAGGCCTTCCGGTGGTGCCGACGGGAGGCGAAGCTAGTGATCGCCGCCAGGGAAACAGCCCGGACGGCCACCGGACAGAGCGTCAACCGCGGGACGCCCCACCGGTGCAGGACCATCCGTCACCTCCACAGGCAAGGACTCTCCCCATGATCAGCACCCGAATCGCTCAGGCCGCCGCGGTGGCTTCCCTCTCCCTGACCGCGATCGTGCTCGTCGCCGGCGGCGCCGGCGCCGCCCCCCGCACCGCCACCGTGACCGCGGCGTCGGACAGCCTCGGCTGGGGAGCGGCTCCCGCCGACAGCCTCGGCTGGGGAGCGCCCTCCGCCGACAGCCTCGGCTGGGGGTGATCCCGAGATGGAGATCGTCTACGCCAGCCTGGTGCTGCGCCGCCCCGACGAGTGCGCGACGCAGCAGACGGCGGCCGAGGCCGTGGACGCCCTGTGGGCCCACGCCCTGCCCGAGGCCGGACTCCAACACGTCAGCGCCCGCTGCGAGGCCGGCCGGATCGACTTCCTCCTCTACCTCATGAGCCCCGCCGAGCTGGGCGTGCCCGCCGCCGAGTACCGCGCCCACACCCTGATCGCGCACGGCCAGCGGACGTCTCCCCTGCTCAACCTCCTCTTCCTGCCGCCGCGACCGCTCGCGGCCACGGCGCACCCCACCGGCTGACCGGTTCCGGACCCCGCCGGCCGCCCTTCGCCGGGAAGCCGGGCCGCGCCCCACCGACGCGGCCAGGACGTCCCCACCGACGCAGGCCGTCCCCACCGACACGGACCGGCCGTCCCCGCCGACCACGCGCCCACCAGGCGCAGTTCACGACGCACCCCGCCACGCCCTCGCCGTCCCCGTCCCGCGCACCGCGCAGGCCGTGTCGAGAAACCGCCCCACCGGCCCGAGAGCCCCGTACACGCGCATCTCCCGCGTACGAGCGGCCCGGCCGCCGCCCCCTCCCGTCCCGTGCACCCCTGCGAGGTCTCCCATGCCCGAAAACTCCCGCGCCACCGCCTTCCGCCGCACCACGAGGACGGCCGCCACCGCGGCCGTGACCATGACCGCGCTGGCCCTGTCGCTCGCCTCGGCGGCCCCCGCGGGCGCCGCCTCCGTGTCCACCTGGGACAAGGTCGCCCGGTGCGAGTCCACCAACGACTGGCAGGCCAACACCGGCAACGGCTACTTCGGCGGCGTGCAGATCCTGTTGTCGACCTGGAACGCCTTCGGCGGCCGCGAGTACGCCTCCTACCCCCACCAGGCCACCAAACAGCAGCAGATCCTGATAGCCGAGAAGATCCTCGCCGGACAGGGCGCGGGGGCATGGGGCAGCTGTGGCGCCAAGGCCGACCTCGCGTCCGACCACGCCGACCCGTATCCGGACGTCCCTCCAGCTCCCGTCGGCATGGTCCACCTCACCGCGGCCGACTTCACCGGTGACGGCAAGGCCGACCTCGTCGGCGTCGAATCCGCCACCGGCAAGCTGTGGTTGTATCCCGGGACCGGCTCCGGCGCCCTCGGCGCCCGGGTCCAGATCGGTGCCGGCTGGGGCGGGATGAGCAAGCTGGTCGCGGCCGACTTCACCGGCGACGGCAAGGCCGACGTGCTGGCCGTCGAGAACTCCACCGGGTCCTTCTACGCCTACCCGGGCAACGGCGCCGTCAACGGCATGAACACCCTGGGCGCCCGGACCCAGATCGGCGCCGGCTGGGGCGCGATGCGCGACCTCACGGCCATGGACGTCGACAAGGACGGCAAGCCCGACCTGCTGACCATCGACGGCAACGGCGCGCTGTGGTCCTACCAGGGGGCCGGCTCCCTGAACGGCATGAACACCTTGGGCGCCCGGACCCAGATAGGTGCCGGCTGGGGCGGCATGACCGAACTGACCAGCCCCGGCGCTCTGAACGCGGACGGCAGGCCCGACCTCGTCGCGGTCGACCCGGCCGGTGCGCTGTGGAAGTACCCCGCGACCGGCTCCCTCGACGCCATGAACACGCTCGGCGCCCGGACCCAGATCGGCTCCAACTGGAACTCGATGCGCCAGCTCGTCGGCGCCGACTTCAACGCCGACGGAAAGGGCGACCTCGACGCGGTCCAGGCCCCCACCGGTTCGACCGGCGACCTCTACTTCTACCCCGGCAACGGCAGCGGCGCCTTCGGTGACCGCGCCCGCATCGGCTCCGGCTGGTAGCCCCACGGCCCCGGCCCGGCCGCACCCCTGAACCTCGCCACTTGACGTCGCAACACGACGTCGCCACACGACTTCGCACCTTCGCACCACCGCGCGCCCGAGCGCACACCACCCGGCTTCACGCACCCACCAGGAGACCCGTCATGTCCAAGCTCGCCCTCTCGTTCAAGAAGTCCGCCCTCGCCACCGTGGTCGCCGCGGCCGCCCTCTCCTCCCTGAGTATCGCCCCGGCCCAGGCCGATGCCACGTCCTCGATGGCCTCCCTCGCCCTCGCACAGGTCGGCAACGGCCCCTGTGACACCCCCGGGGGCTACTGGAGCCAGAACCGCAACCAGGGCACCAGCTGCGACGGTCACGGCGGCCAGTCCCACGCCTGGTGCGCCGACTTCGTCGGCTGGATCTGGTCCCACTACGACGTGGCTCGCCTGGGCTCGCTCACCGACGGTGCGGCCAGCTTCTACGCCTACGGTCAGGCCAACGGCACCCTGCACTCCACTCCCAAGCCGGGCGACGCCGTCGTCTTCGACTACTCCGGCGGGTACGCCCAGCACGTCGCCCTGGTGACCGCATTCGACGGCAACAAGATGACGGTGGTCGGCGGCAACGAGGGCCACTCCAGGGGCTACACCGAGGGCATCGTGCAGACCGAGTCGACCACCTCCTGGTCGGTGGGCTCCGCCCCGTGGAGCAGCCAGCGCATCAGCGGCTACATCTCGCCGGTCCTCAACAGCGACGACAGCGCCACCCCGGCCGCGGCGGGCATGACACACCTCGCCGCCGGCGACCTCGACGGCAGCGGCAAGCAGGACATCATCGCCACCGAGGTCTCCTCCGGCGACCTCTACCTCTACCCGGGCAGCGGATCCCTGGGCGGCACCAACACCCTCGGCTCCCGGGTCAAGATCGGGTCCGGCTGGAACACGATGACCAACCTGACCGTCGGCGACTACAACGGCGACGGCAAGGCGGACGTCCTGGCCACCGACACGGCCGCCGGCGACCTCTACCTCTACCCGGGCAGCGGATCCGCCAACGGCATGAACACGCTCGGCGCCCGCGTCAAGATCGGCTCCAACTGGTCATCGATGCACGACCTGACCCGCATGGACGTCAACAAGGACGGCAAGCCCGACCTCGTCGCCGTCGAGACCGCGACCGGGAACCTCTACGCCTACCCGGGCACCGGCTCCCTCAACGGCACCAACACGCTCGGCGCCCGCGTCCAGATCGGCACCAACTGGAACAGCATGAGCTCGCTGGTGGCCCCCGGTGACCTGAACTCCGACAACGTCGACGACCTGGTCGCCAAGGACGAGGCGGGGAACCTGTTCCTCTACCCGGGCACCGGCGCCCTGGCCGGTACCAACACCCTCGGCAACCGCACCCAGATCGGCTCCGGTTGGAAGGCCATGACCGACCTGGTCGGCGCCGACCTCAACAACGACGGCAAGGGCGACATCGCCGCCGTCCAGGCCGCACCCGGCGCCACCGGCACCTTCTACGCCTACCCGGGCACCGGCGCCGCCAACGGCATGAACACCCTCGGCGCCCGCGTCCAGATCGGCACCAACTGGTAGTCCCCGCCCCCACCCGCTCCCACCGGCCCACCGCGCGTCGCTCCCGACGCGCGGTGGGCCGCACCACGACCGGAAAGGCCCCGCCGGCATGACCGCCCACCCCACCAGGACCCGCCCCCGCGTCCGTCGTGCCGTCGCGGCCCTCGGGACGCTGACCGCCCTGATCACGAGCCTCGCAGCGGCCTCCCCCGCCGCCGCGCAGCCCACGTACCCCGACAACTCCCTGGCAACCACCAACACCATCACCCGCATCAGCACAAGCGGGATCGGCATGCGGTGGAACGGTGACGCCGAAGCCACGCGAGCGGCCGCCTACGAGGCCGCCCACCCGGCGCTGACACGCACCACCCCGAGCGCGCTCATCGACCAGGCGTCCACCACGGCGGCCCGGCCCCTGTGCCACGCCACCAACATCGGCGGAGCAACAGGGTTCTGCTGGTCCCCGGGCGACGACACCTCCAGCAGCTGGATCCCGCAGGGCGTCGGCGCCACGACCGTCGGAAGCCGCAAGCTCCTCGTCACCAGCTGGTACGGGCCCGACGCGACCGAACGCCTCACCTTCGCCGACGTCACCGACCCGGCCGCCGTGCGCTACCGGCACGTCCAGCTGGTCGGCCTCACCCCCGACGGCACCGGCTACGCCCCCCTCACGGGGCACGCCAACGCCGTCGTCTGGGCCGGAAACCGCCTCTACGTGGCCAGCACCGGCAGCGGCTTCGATGTCTTCGACACCAGCGGCATCTGGGGCACCGCCCCCGACACCTACGTCCTGCCCCGCACCGGCAGCTACTCCTACACCGGCTCCGGCACCGGATGCGGCACCTACGCCGGCGTCACCGAGCGCCCCTGCATCACCTCCGCCTCCCTCGACCTGAGCGGCCCCCAACCGGCCCTCGTCACAGCCGAGATGGATCCCTACCGCACCGGCAGCGCGGCCTTCGACCTCGCCGCCGCCCCGGTGGTCCGCTACCCCGTCGACGCCGCCACCGGCGTGCTCAAGGCGGACGGCACCGGCCGCGTACAGGCCTCCGACGCCTTCAGCTCACCGATCGGCGGGACACAGGGCGTCGCCATGCGGGGCGGCGGCTTCGCCCTCTCCGCACCCTGCCCCGAGTTCGTCGAGGGCGGCACCGAACACCTGCCCAGCTGCCTGTACCGCGGGGAGGTGGGCGAGCCCGTGTGGCTGGTGACCCGCACCGGGATCTACAACGAGAACCTCGCCTACCTGCCCGGCAGCGGCGAGCTGTGGATGGTCAACGAGCGCCCCGGCGCCCGTACCGTCGTGAAGACCACCTGGCCGGCCGCGCCCGCCCTCGCCGGCATGGTCCACCGCACGGCCGCGGACTTCACCGGCGACAGGCTGCCCGACACCCTCGGCGTCGAAGCCTCGACGGGCAAGCTCTGGCTCTACCCCGGCACCTCGGGCGGGGGCCTCGGCAACCGGGTCCAGATCGGCTCGGGTTGGGGCGACATGACCGCTCTCGCCGCGGGCGACTTCACCGGCGACGGCAAAGCGGACCTGATCGCCCTGGAGAAGGCCACCGGCACCCTGCAGCTCTACCCCGGCACAGGCTCGGCAGCGGGCATGAACACGCTCGGCAACCGCATCCGCATCGGCACGAACTGGTCGGGCATGCGCGACCTCACCGCCATCGACGTCGACCAGGACTCCAAGCCCGATCTGCTGGCCATCGACGCCGCGGGCGCCCTGTGGGCGTACCCCGGAACCGGCGCCGGCGGCCTCGGGGACCGCGTCCGCATCGGCACCGGCTGGCACGCCATGGCCGAGCTGGCCTCACCCGGCGACCTGAACTCGGACGGAAAGCCCGACCTCGTCGCGGTCGACCACGACGGCGCGCTGTGGGCCTACCCCGCCACCGGCACCCTGGGCGGCTCCGCCACCCTGGGCGGCCGCACCTTGCTCGGGAGCAACTGGAACACCATGCGCCAACTCGTGGGCGCCGACTTCGACAACGACGGCAAGGGCGACCTCAGCGCGGTCGAAGCCCCCGCCACCGCCACGGGGAACCTCTACCTCTATCGCGGCACCGGCACCACCGCTCTCGGCTCCCGCACCCAGACCGGCACGAACTGGTAACCGGCCGTGCCCACCCGCGGCCACCCGTCCGGAGCGGAACGGACACCCCCTAGCCGCGGCCGGTCGGGGGTGGGCGGCTGCCCGCGCGGTAGGGGGCGGGCCAGGGGGCGGCCGGGCCCGCGTAGTCCTGTTCTGCGGCGGCGTGCAGGGTCCAGTGCGGGTCGTAGAGGTGCGGGCGGCCCAGGGCGCAGAGGTCCGCGCGGCCCGCGAGGAGCAGGGAGTTGACGTCGTCCCAGGAGGAGACGGCGCCCACGGCGATGACCGGGACGCCGAGTGCGTTGCGGATCCGGTCGGCGTAGGGGGTCTGGTAGGAGCGGCCGTACTCGGGCTCCTCCTCGGCGACGACCTGGCCGGTGGAGACGTCGATCGCGTCCGCGCCGTGGGCGGCGAAGGCCGCCGCGATGGCCACAGCCTCCTCGGCGGAGGTGCCGCCGGGCGCCCAGTCGGTCGCCGAGATGCGGACGGTCATGGGACGGTCGGCCGGCCAGACCTCGCGGACCGCGTCGAAGACCTCCAGCGGGAAGCGCATCCGGGCGGCGGGCGAGCCGCCGTAGGCGTCGGTGCGGTGGTTGGTCAGCGGCGAGAGGAACCCGGAGAGCAGGTAGCCGTGGGCGCAGTGCAGTTCGAGCAGGTCGAAGCCGCAGCCGGCCGCGCGGGCCGCGGCGTCCGTGAACAGGGCCCGGATCCCGGCCAGTTCGGCGACCCCCAGTTCGTGCGGGACCTGGGAGAGGCCGGGCCGGTACGGGAGCGGGGAGGCGGCGACGAGCGGCCAGTTCCCGGTGCCCGCCCCGGCGTCGAGCGGCTCGTCCATGCCCTCCCACATGCGGCGGGTGGATCCCTTGCGGCCCGCGTGTCCGAGCTGGACGCCGAGCGCGGTGCCGGGCGCCGAGGTGTGCACGAAGTCGGCGATCCGGGTCCAGGCCGCGGCCTGTTCATCGGTGTACAGGCCCGTGCAGCCGGGGGTGATCCTGCCCTCGGCGCTGACGCACACCATCTCGGTCATGACCAGGCCCGCGCCGCCGAGGGCCCGCGCGCCGAGGTGGACGAGGTGGAGGTCGCCCGGAACGCCGTCCGTGGCGCTGTAGATGTCCATCGGGGAGACCACCACGCGGTTCCTCAGGGTCAGGCCGCGCAGCCGGTACGGGGTGAACATGGGCGGGGTCGCCGGGTCGGGGCAGCCGAAGTCCTGCTCGACGGCGCGGGTGAAGCGCTCGTCGCGCAGCCGCAGGTTGCCGTGGGTGACCCGGCGGCTGCGGGTGAGCAGGTTGAAGGCGAACTGCCGGGGCGGCTGGTCGACGTATCCGGCGAGTTCCTCGAACCAGCGCATGCTGGCCGCCGCCGCGCGCTGGGTGCTGGCGACGGCCGGGCGGCGCGCGGCCTCGTAGGCGGCGAGGGCGGCCGGCACGTCGGCGGGGTCGGGGCGTTCCCGGACGGCCTCGGCGAGGGCGAGGGCGTCCTCGACGGCGAGCTTGGTGCCCGAGCCGATGGAGAAGTGGGCGGTGTGCGCGGCGTCCCCCAGGAGGGTCACGTTGCCCTGGGACCAGCGGTCGTTGACGACCGTCCGGAAGGCCGTCCAGGCGGAGCGGTTGCCGTGCAGCGCGCGCCCGCGCAGCGCCTCGCTGAAGGTCTTGGCGCAGCGGGAGGCCGATTCGGCCTCGTCGCAGAGGTCGAGCCCGGCGGCCCGCCAGACCTCCTCCCGCATCTCGACGATGACGGTCGAGGCATCGGCGCAGTAGGGGTAGCCGTGCAGCTGCATGACGCCGTGTTCGGTCTCGGCGATCTCGAAGCGGAAGGCGTCGAAGGCGAAGTCGGCGGCGAGCCAGATGTACCGGCTGCGGCCGGTGTCCAGCCGGGGGCGGAAGGTGTCGGCCCCGGCCTCCCGGGTGGCGCTGTGCACCCCGTCGGCGGCGATGACCAGGTCGTACGTCGCCCCCAGCGCCTGGGCCGCGGGTAGTCGGGTGTGGAAGCGGAGCCGGACGCCCAGCTCGGCGCAGCGGGCGTGCAGGATCTCCAGGAGCCGGCGGCGGCCGAGGGCGGCGAAGCCGTGGCCGCCGGAGGTGAGGATCCGGCCGCGGTGGACGACGTCGATGTCGTCCCAGCGGACGAACTCGGCGGACAGGGCGGCGTAGACCTCGGTGTCGGCGCGTTCGATGCCGCCGAGGGTCTCGTCGGAGAGCACCACGCCGAAGCCGAAGGTGTCGTCGGCGGCGTTGGCCTCCCACACCTCGACCCGGTGTCCCTGCCGGGCCAGTAGAGCGGCGGCGTACAGTCCCCCCGGTCCCCCGCCCACGACAGCGACCTTCATGGCGCTACCTCCCCCTCCACTGGGGTGGCCGCTTCTCGGTGAAGGCGGCATGGAATTCGGCGTAGTCCTCGCCGTTCATCAACAGGGCCTGGGTGGCCGCGTCCAGCTCCACGGAGGCCGCCAGCGGCATGTCGAGTTCGGCGGTGAGCAGGGCCTTGGTCTGGGCGTGGGCGAGGGCGGGGCCGCTGGCGAGGCGCTCGGCGAGTTCGGCGGCGCGCTGGTCGGCCTTGCCCTCTTCGGTGAGTTCGCTGAGCAGGCCGATGCGTTCGGCCTCGGCGGCCCGCACGGGTTCGCCGAGCATCAGCAGTCGGGTGGCGTGGCCGAGGCCGACGACCCGGGGCAGCAGGTAGGCGGCGCCCATGTCGCCGCCGGAGAGGCCGACCCGGGTGAAGAGGAAGGCGAAACGGGCGGTGGGGTCGGCGATCCGGAAGTCGGCGGCGAGGGCGAGCACCGCGCCGGCTCCGGCGGCCACCCCGTGTAGCGCGGCGATGACGGGGAAGGGGCATTCACGGATGGCCCGGACGACCTGTCCCGTCATCCGGTTGAAGTCGAGGAGCTGCGCGGTGTCCATCGCGAGCGTGGCGCCGATGATCTCGTCGACGTCGCCGCCGGAGCAGAAGCCGCGGCCTTCGCCGCCGAGCACGAGGGCGCGCACCGATCTCTCGCGGGAGAGTTCGGACAGCAGGTCGCGCAGGTCGGCGTAGGCGCCGAAGGTGAGCGCGTTCAGCTTGTCGGGACGGTCGAGGGTCACGGTGGCCACGCCGTCCTGGCGGGTCAACCGGATGTGGCGCCACCGTTCGGTGGCGGCTGCGGAACCGGTGAAGGGGCTCACACCGTGACCGTATCACCGGATCGTGACTGTCGTCAGGGAAACGCAACACGGAAGGGAGATACCGTGTCAGCACGCCGCGTGTCCGAAGGTCCCCCGGAGAAGGAACGCTGGTCCCCCATGCTCGCGCCGGGGTGCCCTACGCCCCGGGAGTTCCACTTCGTATCGTTGAAAGCAGGATCTCTTCGTCAGACCCCTCGCCAACCTCCCCGACGGAACGGACGGACGCGCATGCCCGACGCCTCCGCGTGGCGGATCGACCTCCCGCACACGACCGCGGCCGTACCGATCGCCCGCGCCCTGGTCCGCACCGCGCTCGCCGAGATCGAGGTGTCCGCGGACAGCGACACCGCCGAGCTGCTCACCGCGGAGCTGGTCGCCAACGCCGTCGAACACACCAGCCCCGACGCCCCCATCGAGCTCGTCGTGGAACTACTGGCGAACGGTTGCCAGGTCGAGGTGCACGACGGCGACCCCCGGCCCCCCGCGGAGCCGCGCCCGCAGCAGCCGGACCCCTGGCAGGAGCACGGCCGCGGCCTGCTGCTGATCCGGGCCCTCAGCTCCGCCTGCGGCCACCGGGCCACCGCGCACGGCAAGGCCGTCTGGTTCACCCTGCCCGCACGCCCGCCCGCCGCCCTGCGCTGACCACCGCTGCGGCTACGACTAGCGCTTCGACTTCGGCTACGGCTACGGCTACGGCTACGGCTTCGCGAGCGTCGCGACCAGGACCGCCTTGATCGTGTGCAGGCGGTTCTCCGCCTCGTCGAAGACGACGGAGTGCGCGGATTCGAAGACCTCGTCCGTCACCTCCAGCGACTCCAGGCCGTGCCGCTCGTGGATCTCCCGGGCCACCTTGGTGCCCAGGTCGTGGAAGGCGGGCAGGCAGTGCATGAACTTGACGTCCGGGTTCCCCGTGGCGCGCAGCACGTCCATGGTGACGGCGTACGGCGACAGGGCCGCGATCCGCTCGTCCCAGACCTCCTTGGGCTCCCCCATGGAGACCCAGATGTCGGTGATGACGAAGTCGGCCTGGGCCACGCCCTCGGCGATCTCCTCGGTGAGGGTGATCCGGGCGCCGCTCGTGGCCGCGAGTTCGCGGGCGGTCGCCACGACCGACTCGGCCGGCCAGTACGCGCGCGGCGCCACGATCCGCACGTCCATGCCGAGCAGGGCGCCGGTCACCAGGTAGGAGTTGCCCATGTTGAAGCGGGCGTCGCCCAGGTAGGCGAAGGCGACCCGCTCCAGCGGCCGGCCCGGGCAGTGCTCCGTCATGGTGAGGACGTCGGCGAGCATCTGCGTGGGGTGCCAGTCGTCGGTGAGCCCGTTGAAGACCGGGACGCCGGCGTGCGCGGCCAGCTCCTCCACCGCTGCCTGACTGTCGCCCCGGTACTCGATGCCGTCGAACATCCGGCCCAGCACCCGCGCGGTGTCCTTGACCGACTCCTTGTGACCCATCTGCGAACCGGAGGGGTCGAGGTACGTCGTGTGGGCGCCCTGGTCGGCGGCCGCCACCTCGAACGCGCAGCGGGTGCGGGTGGAGGTCTTCTCGAAGATCAGCGCGATGTTGCGACCCCGGAGCCGGCGCTCCTCGACGCCCGCCCGCTTGGCGGCCTTGAGTTCGGCGGCCAGCGCGACCAGGCCGCGGAACTCGGCGGCGGTGAAGTCGAGCTCCTTGAGGAAACTGCGGCCGGCGAGATCGGTGGCCATGGGGAACGCTCCAGAGTCGCGGTGACAGGGGATACTGGAAGTCTATACGATCCTCTGTATTGATATACAGACCCCCGCATGCATCCCGCCCCCGCGACCGACCGCAGCCGCCCCCGCCCTCGGCCCCGCCCTCAGACCGCGTCGCGCTCGACGGGGCAGCTCATGCAGCGCGGCCCGCCGCGCCCCCGGCCCAGTTCGCTGCCCGGGATCTCGATCACCTCGATGCCCTCCTTGCGCAGGTGGGTGTTGGTCGTGACGTTCCGCTCGTAGGCGACCACCACGCCCGGCTCCACGGCCAGCACGTTGCAGCCGTCGTCCCACTGCTCCCGCTCCGCCGAGTGCACGTCCTGCGTGGCGGTGAGCACCCGGATGGAATCGAGTCCCAGCGCCGCCGCTATGGCCCGGTGCATGTGCTCCGGGGGGTGATCGGTGACCTTGAGTTCCTGACCGTCGCCCCCCGGCTCGATCGTGTAGGAGCGGAGCATGCCGAGCCCCGCGTACTGGGTGAAGGTGTCCCCGTCGACCATCGTCATCACGGTGTCGAGGTGCATGAACGCCCGCCGCTTGGGCATGTCCAGGGCCACGATGGAGGTCGCCGAACCCGCGGCGAACAGGCCGCGCGCCAGCATCTCCACCGCCTGCGGGGTGGTCCGCTCGCTCATCCCGATCAACACCGCGCCGTTGCCGATGACCAGGACGTCGCCGCCCTCGATGGTCGAGGGGTAGTCGGCCTGCCCTTGCGTCCAGTAGTGGAAGGCGCCGGAGGCCGTGAAGAGGGGGTGGTGCTTGTAGATCGCCTCGAAGTGCACGGTCTCGCGCTGTCGGGCGGGCCAGCGCATCGCGTTGATGGACACGCCGTCGTAGATCCAGGCCGAAGTGTCGCGGGTGAAAAGGTGGTTCGGCAGCGGCCCGAGCAGGAAGTCGTCCAGTTCCAAGGCGTGGAAGCGGACCGAGACGGGCTCGCTGTGCCGCTCCAGGAACTCCCGCTTGGTCATCCCGCCCACCAGCGCCTCGCCCAATTCGACGGAGGGCAGCGCCTCGAAGACCGTCCGCAGGTGGTCGGTGGCGAGGGGACCGTACTCCTTCTCGTCGAAGACCCGGTCCAGTACGAGGCGGCGCGCCTCCGGGATGTCCAGGGATTCGCTCAACAGGTCACCGAAGAGGTGCACCTCCACGCCCCGGTCGCGGAGCACGTCCGCGAAACCGTCGTGCTCCTGCCGGGCCCGGCGCACCCACAGCACATCGTCGAAGAGCAACGCGTCCTTGTTGGTCGGCGTCAGCCGCTTCAGCTCCAGATCCGGGCGGTGGAGGATGACGCGGCGCAGCCGCCCGGTCTCGGAGTCGACATGGAATCCCATGGCGTACACGTTCGCAGACCGGACGGCTTTTTGACGTGCCGTTGGCTCAGCGCAGGCCGAGCAGCGCCGAAGGGGTACCCGTCAGTTCCGGGGTGATCACTCCCAGCTTGGGGGCGACCAGGTTCGGCACCCCGAAGTTGCGCCCGTCGGGCATCGTGAGGGGAGCTCCGACGACCACGCCGCCGGTGCGGGCGAGCAGGTTCGTGGCGGGTGCGTCCAGCGAACCCTCACCGTCGGTCTCCGGTCGACCCAGCAGGTTCGGCACCGGCGAACTGATCCCCGTGTGACCCAGCTCGGCGCCGACCGGGATGCTCGGCAGGAGCGGGGTGGGGAGCAGGTCCCCGGTGTGGTGCCGGGGCACCTCGGGCGCGCCCACGATCGGCACGGGCACCCCGGTGGCCACCCGCGGGGTGTCCACGCCGAGCGAGGTCTCCACTGCGTCGAGCGGGACACCCACCGGCACCGAGTCCGCGAGGGCCGGGCTCGCCGCACCCGCCGCGGCCATACAGGTCATGAGCGCCGCAAGGCTTCCGCGCGCGGTCATCTTCATATCTGACGTTCCGTCCTTCCAGGGTCGCGGATAATTCCGCTGCCCTGGAAGAACGATCCCGCCCGGTGTTTCCAGGGAGTTCCACGGCAAAGTTCCCCCATACGACCTAATCGGGAGCACGCGGGTTCACACGGACCCGATCGCCGCCGAGAACCGCACCGAGCGCGACGGTGGCGTCGAGAAGGGCACGGGAGCGTGCCTCGATGTTCGCCGCTCGGTCCGCCAACACCGCTCCGACATCCTCCGATCGGTGCCCGCGCCGCAATCCCGGCATCAACGCCCGGAGCGGGTCGATGCGATAGCCGGCGCTGCGCAGCTGATGCACGATGCGGGCGTCCCGCGTCTGGGCCGGTGAGTACCGTCGCGTTCCTCGCGGGGGGACCCGGTCAGGAACAGCCAACCCTTCGGCGTCCCAGTGCCGCAAGGTCGACGGGCGCACTCCGAGCGCGGCGGCGAGTTCGGAGACGCCCATCGAATCCGATGGGCGTACGTCGTCGATCAGCTCGGCGGAGATCGCCGCGGCGGCCTCCTGGGCGAGCCCGAGGTCCTTGCGCTCCCGGTGGAGTCGGGCGTGCGCCGCGTCGAGGAGTGCGAGTACCTCCGAGGTCGGGTACGCATGCGCGGCACGGACGATCCGCTTGGCCTCGACCGGACCCGTGCCGCGTGCGAGGGCTCGGTAGGCCAGCGCGGACCGCAGGTGGATCTCCCCGTAGATCCGGTAGCCCGCGGCTGTACGCGTCGCCGGCGGCAGGACACCGTCGCGTTCGAGATTGCGGACCTGCTGAACGGAGCACCCGGCACGTCGCGCGACATCCACTGTGCGCAGGACCGATGACTTGAGAGTCGGCACCCATCGCTCCTCTGCCTTCCGGCCCAAAGTCTCCACAAGCACCTTAATGAAACGCTTGAGCACATGACCATCGACGAGATCATCGAATGCGTAGCAGACCTCGATGGAGTCCTGGCCGTCAGGCCGGGACCCGACGACGACTCACCGGAGATCAGCTGGGGGGACGCGTTCCTCTACTACGCGCCTGATGGCGCCATGCCGAAGGCTGCTCAGCCGTTCGCGACGATCGTGACGAGGAACTACCCGGGCGACGAGAGGTCGCGTCTGGACCGCCCCGATACGTTCCGTGTCAACATCGCCGCGGGGAAGGACTCCTTCATCGACTCGACCGGCCACGCGCCGCGCGAGCCGGCCCCCGACGACGACCTCGGCGTCACCGATGCCGTGTTCGCACACCCCGTCTACGGCTCCGCCGGCTGGCTCGCGGTGGTGAATCCGGGCCGGCGGACCGATGCGGCAGTGCGCGAACTGCTCCGCAAGGCCCATCACCTCGCACGTGCGCGCTACGAGCGACGAGCGGGCTCGACGACGAGCTGACCGGCGGCCACGCTCGTAATCCTCATGAACACGCGCTTCAGCCTGTGCAGGGCGCGCGAGCGCGGACAATGCGTTCGAGCGGCCGCGACCGGGCTGCCCGCCGGCGCAGCCGGCATCCGGCGCGCGCATGTCGCACAGCCAGTGGAGGCGATCCCATCCCGACCCCGCCGGACCCCTCGCCCGGGCCCCCGCCGAAGTCTCCGCCGGCGCGGACCACCATGCGGTCGGCGGTCCGCCGTTGGCGGACCGCTGCCGCCCTCCTGGCGCTCGTCCTCCTCGCGGCCGGGGACGGTGGGGGCGCCTCCGGTTCCGCCGGTCGGCAGCATCCGCAGAGTCCTCGGGTAGTACCTCGCGCGGGCACTGGACGTGATGCGGACCCGTTCCGTGCACCGGAACGAGGTCGACTGGCCCCGGGTGCGCCGGGACGCCCACGCGCGGGCCGGGTCGGTGGGCTACTTCGCGCTCCCCGCCGTCGTCGGGTCCCTGGAGACCTTGGACCGGTACGTGCGCCAGGGGCGCGCGGCGGTCGAGGATGCCGAGCGCGGCGGCGCGGCCTGCGGGTGGATAGTCGACCTGCGGCAGAACAGCGGCGGGAACATGTGGCCGATGTTCGCCGTCGCGGCGCCGCTGCTCGGTGAGGGCCGGGTGGGATCGTTCGTCTTCCCGGACGGCAGCAGCACGCCGTGGTACGTCAAGAACCGCAGGCCGGGCCTCAACGGCGAGGAATCCCCCTGGGGACCCGCGGATCCGCTGGGGACGCCGGATGCCGCGGTCGCCGTCCTGACCGACGGCGGGACCGCCAGTGCCGCGGAAGCCGTCCTCATCGCCTTCAAGGGCCGCCCGAACACCCTTGCCTTCGGCACCGCCTCGTACGGCGTGCCCACGGGCAACGACGGGTTCCCGCTCTCCGACGGCGCGGTCATCAACCTCACCACGGCCCTGGACGCCGATCGCAGTGGCCGGACCTACGACCGGGCGGTCCCGCCCGACCGCGAAGTGCCCACGTTCCGACCGGACATCGGCACGGACCGCGACGAGCCCGTGCGGGCCGCGAGCGAGTGGCTGGCGACCCTCGGCGCCTGCCGGCGGGGGTGACGGGGGTCGCGGCTCAGGTCGCGGCCGCCAGGGCGGCGATGCGCTGCGGGCCCACCCCGCAGCAGCCGCCGATCAGGCGGGCACCCGCGCGCCGCCAGTGCGCGACCGGCCAGTCGGCCGTGCCCGAGGTGTCGTTCGGGTACGCGAGCAGCGGCTTCGAGGTGAGGTGGGCCGCCGCCTCCAAGGCGGGCAGGACGTCGGACGCCGCGCAGCAGTTGACCCCGACCGCGATCACCTCGGGCGCGGCCGCCGCCAGGGCGAAGGCCTCGGCGAGCGGCTGGCCGGCCCGGGTGCGCTCCCCCGCCACCGTGTAGGACAACCAGGCCCGCGCCCCCGTGCCGGCAAGCAGCGACAGCAGTGCCTGCGCCTCGTCGGTGTCCGGGACGGTCTCCAGCGCCAGGACGTCGGCCCCGGCCGCCAACAGGGCCTCGATCCGGGGGCGGTGGAAGGCCGCCAGCTCGCGCACGCTCAGCCCGTAGCGGCCGCGGTACTCGGAACGGTCCGCCAGCGTGGCCCCGTACGGGCCGATCGACGCCGCCACCCACACCTCGTGCTCCACGGCCCGCGCCGCCCGGTCGGCCAGCGCGACGGCGTCGCCCAGCAGGGCGGTGGTCCGGCGGCGGTCGTAGCCGTGGCGGGCGAAGGCCCCGTAGCCCACCTGGTAGCTGGCGGTGATCAGCACCTGGGCCCCAGCCCGCGCGTACGCCGTGTGCGCGGCGGCCACCTGCTCCGGCTGCTCGGCCAGGACGCGCGCCGACCACAACCCGCCGGACAGGTCGCAGCCCTGGTCGCCGAGCTGCGTGCCGAGCCCGCCGTCCAGGGTCAATGTCCGCTCGCGCAGCGCATCGGCCAGCGGGGTACGAGCGCGGGCCATCGCGGGACCTCCTCCTGCGTGGGCTGCCTCAGACGTGGTCGAAAGGTTCGGGATAGATGAATTCGCCCTGTATCGACCGATCGTAGGCGGTCAGGGTGCGGACCTGGAAGACGTCGCCCCAGCCCGGTTCCTGGCCGACGATGCCGACGTCCGTGCTGGGGCGGAAGCCGTACCGCCCGTAGAGGCCGGGGTCGCCGAGCACGACGATCAGCGGGAGGTCGAGGGCGTCCGCGGCGCCGAGCAGCGCGTGGATCAGGGCCGAGCCGGCCCCGCGCCGCCGGTGCGCGGGGTGCACGCCGAGCAGGCTGAGGTTGGCCGCCCGGGCGGCGCCGATGCGGCCCCAGGAGCAGAGGGCATGGCCGATGACCTCGCCCTCGGCGTTCTCGGCCAGCAGCGACAGGGCCGGCAGCGCCCAGCTGCCGCCCCGCAGCGCGTCCGCCAGGGACACCTCGACGGGGACCTCGTCCCGCGGCTTGTAGGCGGCAGCGGCGGTCACCGCCCGGACGGCGTCCCGGTCGGCCGGGGTCTCTCTCCTGATCAGCACGGACGCAGTCTGCCCGCCCGCCCGGGGTGCTCCGCCGGCGGGGCGTCGCCGCGACGGCGCTCCCCACCCCGGCCGGGTGAATCCGGGTCGACCGGAAGGGCCTCGCACCGGCCCCGCCAGTGACCAGCGCCGAGGGGGATCGTTTGCTCGGACGGAGCCGGACCGCCCGGCCCGCGCGCCGGCGGCCTTCGCCAGCGCGTCCACCGCCCCCTTCCGCTTCCGGAAGGGCCAGGGCCGAGGAGGCCGCCATGTCCCACGAGTCCGTGCCAGAGCACCCCGGACAGACCGGACAGGCAGCAGAGCACCAGGCACACCAGGGCCACCAGGATTCCGGGGTTCCCACCCAGGGCGGCGCAGCGCCCAAGGGGCTCCTGCAGCAGATGGAAGAGTTGATGGCGGCGCTGAACGCCGACCTCTCCGATCTCGACGCCGATCTCCAGTCCTCCACGGGTCGTTCCGCGGGGACCATCGCGACTCCGGGCCGCGCCGTCGAGAGCGAGCAGCCTTTCGGAGCCCGCTGAGCGGATCCCCCTGATCCCGCGGGTCCCGCCGTCCCGGTACGGCGGGACCTCGCCCGGCGGCAACGGTCGGACGGGGCCCCTCAGACCACGCCCGAGGCGGAACCCCGCTCGCGCACCGTCATCCGGCGCAGGATCGCTCGCACCCGGTCGCTCGACTCGTCCGCCGCGTCGATCGACTCTATGCACTGCCAGTACAGGCCCTCGTCGTCCGTGGCACAGGCCACCCCGACGAGCGCTATGCCCACTTCGCCCAATAACGCCTGGAGCCCGAGCAGGCACTGGCGGACATCCGCCACCTCGGTCAACTGGGCCGCTCTCGGGGGATAGTCGGGCACCCTGCCCTCGCCGCGCACTGCGGCCCGGTCGATCACCCCGCAGCCTCTGGTCCCCGCCTCCCCCAGGCCCCGGGCCTCCGCTCTCAGCTCCGGCGGCCCCGTGATGGCCAGCCATCCCCCTATTCCCTGTGCGAGGGCCTGGGCCTGCCAGGCCTCGCCCACGATGTCCATCGCCGCCCCACTCTGTGCCAGAGCATGTCGGCCGGCCGCGATCAGCCGTACCGCGTCCATATGCCGTCCCCCGTCCGCACGACACCCCACTGTTCCCCTATCACTACCCAGAGTGAGGGCAACGAGCCAGTAAAGCCAGGGGTATTCGGAAATCTGTGGACACAAACATGGTTGTGGACAGCGCCATCACTCCGAAGAGTGACAATTTGCTTCCGAAGTGCCCTTCACAGGAAAACGAAGTTCATTCCTGTCGATCTTCGCGGCGAGCGCATCGAGCACGTCCACCCCCAGTACCTCACAGAACTGCAGCAGGTAGGCCAGCACGTCAGCGACCTCATCGGCCACACGGTGCGCGGTCTCCGGCCGCTCCATGACCCGCTCCGACTGCTCGGGCGTCAGCCACTGGAAGATCTCGACCAGTTCGGACGCCTCCACGCTCAGTGCCACCGCCAGGTTCTTCGGCGTGTGGAAGGGCTGCCAGTCGCGCGCCGCCGCGAAGGCGGCCAGCCGCCGCTGGAGCAGCGCCAGCCGCTCGTCCGGCGCCGGCTCGGGTGCGGGCTCGGGTGCGCGCTCGGGTGCGGGGTTCTCGTTCATGGGTTCAGGTCTACCACCGACACCCCCGCCACTTCCCGGGCGATATCGGCGCCCTCCTCGCCCACCGCCGCCACCAGCCGGACGTGCCCGCGACCGCACGAGAGCAGGGCCAGGCGCAGCAGTTCGGCGCGCTGGGTCCGGTCGAGGCCGCGGTCGAAGCCGTCGGCGAGGACGGTCAACGCCTGCTGCGCGGGCAGGAGTTCGGCGCTCTGGTCGACGGCCAGCACCCCGGGCCCGGTGAGCAGCACGAGGGCCAGCCCCAGGAAGCGCAGCTCTCCCGTGCCGAGCCGGCCCAGCTCCGTCGCCGGGAGGTCGCCGCGGAGCAGCTCGGCCAGCACCCGCCCGTCGGCCGTGGCCCGCTCCCCCAACCCCTCCACCGGGCCAGCGCAGCCGGTGCGGGCCGCCTCGGTCAGCAGGGCGTACCGGGTGCCGCACTCCTGCCGGGTCCGGCGCAGTACGTCGGCCAGGTTGCCGCAGTCGCCGCGCAGTCGGCCCGGGCCGGGCGGCACGGGGGCGCGCATCGCGGCGGGTCGCGGGTCGCAGGGGAACACCGACCGCAGCGCGATCACCACCTGTTCGGCGGCGGCGAGCACCTGCCGCTGGCCCTCGGTGCTCCCGGCCACCCGCAGCGGCAGCAGCGCGGTGCCGAGCCGGTCGTCGGGGAAGGGGGCCCGGGTGACGCCGGTGGAACCCCCGGTCAGCCAGGCGGCCTGCACCGAGCGGCGCCCGGGGTCGCGCAGCGCGGTGTTCAGCAGGATCTGGTCGCCCGTGGTGAGTCGTTCGCCGACGATGCGCAGGGCGGGTTCGGCCTGGACGGCGAGGTCGAGGCGGACCGGGCCCACGGGCCCGTCGACGGTGCAGCCGATCCGGAACCCGCGGCGCCGCTGCGCGTCGGGGCGGGCCCGCTGCGGCACCAGGGCCACCGGATCCGGGAACACCTCGGCCAGATCGGCGCCGGAGCCGAGCCGTGCGAGGGCCTCGTACCCGGCCAGGGCCTGGGACTTGCCGCTGCCGCTGGGGCCGGCGAAGAGGGTGACCGGGCCGAGCGGGAAGACCGCCGCGCGGTGCGCTGCGAAGGCGGACAGGCGCAGTTCGGTGACGACGGGCCGGGCGTACGGCGCTCCCGCGGCGGCCCGCCCCACCCCCGGGTGCGCCGCGGCGGCCCCCGCGCGCCGGTCGGCGTACGGCCGCGGAGCGGGTACGTGGGCGGCCGGCGCCGCCGGAGCCGGAGGGGTGCCCGGGGCCGAGGGGGCGGGCGGGACTAAGGGGGTGGGCGGAGCGGCGGCGGGGGCACTTCGGGTGCTGTCCGACGTAGCGCCGGACGTAGCGTCCAACGTGGTGTCCAACGTGGTGTCCAACATGGCGTCCATGCCCGGACGCTACGGGCCGGCCGGGCACCCCCGGCCGCGCTGAACCGTTCCGCCGCCGCGACCTTCCTACGATCGGGGGACGGCCGCGGCCGCGATCCCCTCCACTTCGGTGCCCACCGGTGCGAGCAGGAAGACGTTGCGGTCGACCCGGTGCATGCCGCTGCCCAGCCCGAAGACCACGCCGCTGCTGAAGTCCAGGATGCGCTTGGCCACTTCGCCGTCCGCACCCGTGAGGTCGAGCAGCACGGGGATCTGCGCGATGAGGTACTCGGCCACCTCGCGCGCGTCCGCGAAGACCTGCACCCTGATCACCACGAACCGGCGCTGCGCCGAAACGGCGGCGCCGGGGGCCGTCGGGATGGTGCGGTGGTCCACTCTGGACGGCCACTCGTTGCGGCTGCGCAGGGGCACCACCTGCGCGAGTCCCTCCCACTGTTCATCGGTGACGTCGTACCTGCTCACCAGGCCGCCTCGGCCAGACGCTTCTTGTGCATCTCCCCATCCTCTCGCGTTTCACCCGTTCAGCCCAACAGCGACACGAAGCACGTAAGGTCGCCGCCATGACCCCTCGCGACGAGATCCCCGCGGTCCGTGAATCGGCGGGTCGCACGGCCCCCGCAGCCCGGTTCGTCAAGCGCGCGGACGCGTTACGCAACCACGCGCAGATACTCGCCGCGGCGGAGCAGCTCTTCGCCGAGCACGACCCCCGCACGGTAACGATGGACCGGATCGCCAAGACAGCCGGGGTCGGCCGGGCCACCCTCTACCGCCGCTTCCCCGATCCGCGCTCGATCGCGGTCGCGCTGCTGGACGAGCACGAGCGCATCCTCCAGGGCAGGCTCGCCTACGGCCCACCGCCGCTCGGCCCCGGCGCCCCGGCCGCGGAGCGGCTGTCCGCCTTCTACTCCGCCGCCCTCGACCTGCTGGAGCGTCACCTTCCGCTGGCGCTGGGCGCCGAACACGGCCCGGCCCGCTTCACGGGCGCCGCGTACAGCCATTGGCGGGCCCACGTGCGGACCCTGCTCGCGGACGCGGGCATGGAGGATCCGGAGAGCGGTGTGGACATCCTGCTCAGCCCGCTGGCGCCCGAGGTCTACCAGCACCAGCGGCACACCCTCGGCCTCAGCCGGGAGCGGATCATGCGGACCCTGGACCGGTTGGCGCGCCGGGTACTCAGCGACACCGAGATGGGTTAGGTTAGGCATACCTAACCAGCCCGCCTCGGGACGATGGAGAGATCCGCATGCGCATGTCCGGCGACCCTGCCCACCCGGCCGCATCCGACACCCCCGCCCCCGCCGGGTCCGGAGCGGCGTCGCCCGCCCGGCCGAGCGACGCGGAACGGGTCAGGTCCATCCTGGCCGCCGCCCACTCCATGACCGTGATCGCCGACGGGGTGCGCACCGAGGTCTGCCACCTGGACGGCGCCGACGTGCTCGGCCGCCTGCACCTGCACCCGGCCGCACCGGCCGCCGGGAACCCGCTCGACGGACGCTCCCCGCTGCACGACGGCAGGCCGGCGATCCGGCTGGAGTTCACCGACATCGCGTCGACCCCGGTGCGCGACCGGGTCCGCGCCCGGGTCACGATCCTCGGCCACCTGCTGACCCCGTACGCCGACGGTTCCGACGGCTCCGACACCAGCACCTGCGTGGAATTCGGCCGGGCCGTCCTGGAGACGGACGAGGGCCGCTCGTACATCGGCCTCCAGGAGCTCGACGAGGCGTGCCCCGACCCGCTCGCCGCCTACGAGTCGGGGATGCTCACCCACCTGCTCGACGAGCACAACGAACTGGTCACCCTGCTGCTGCGGCTGGTCCAGCCGCAGCCCGCGCACAAGGTGCTGCGCGCACTGCCGCTCGCCATGGACCGCTACGGGATCACCCTGCGGCTCGAAGAGCGCGTCGGGCACCGCGACGTCCGACTGCCCTTCCCCTCCCCGCTGGACGACGTCGAGCAGTCGGGGGTCCAGATCCAGGCCCTGCTGGCCGCGGCGCGGCGGCTCTCGCACCGCAACAGCCTGCCCGCCTGATTGGCCTGATATCGCCCCGGTCGCTCCGGAATAGCCCTGGATCAGGGACAGTTGGAGCGATCATGAAGGCAATCACTTTCTCCGCTTACGGTACCGACGGCGTCCCCGGCGGCCTCGAACTCGTCGACGCACCCGAACCCAAGGTCGGACCCGGCGAGGTGCTCGTCCGCGTGAAGGCGGCCGGGGTCAACCCGGTCGACTGGAAGATCGCCGCCGGATACCTCGACGCGACCACGGAGACCCGCTTCCCGGTCATACCGGGGTGGGACGTCGCCGGGGTCGTGGAGGCCCTCGGCGCCGACACCTCCGAGTACGCCGTGGGCGACGAGGTGTACGGCTACCTGCGCAAGGAATGGGTGCAGCTCGGCACCTACGCCGAACTGGTCTCGGCCCCCGTGCGCACCCTGGCCCGCAAGCCCCGCGCCCTGACCTTCGAACAGGCCGCGGGCGTCCCCCTGGCCGGACTCACCGCCTACCAGTCGCTGGCCCGGGTGCGGGTCGCCGCGGGCGAGACCGTGGTCATCCACGCGGCGGCGGGCGGCACCGGATCGCTGGGCGTGCAGATCGCCGTCGCCCTCGGGGCCCGGGTGATCGGCACCGCCGGGGCGCACAACCACGACTACCTGCGCTCGCTGGGCGCCGAACCGGTGCTGTACGGCGAGGGGCTGGCCGACCGGATCCGCGCACTGGCGCCCGAAGGCGTCGACGCGGGGCTCGACTTCTTCGGCGACGGGGCCGTCGAGGTACTCCAGGGTCTGGTCAAGGAGCGGGGCCGGGTGGTCTCCATCGCCGACCCCGGCGCCGCGGCCAAGGGCGCGCACCAGCTCTGGGTGCGCCCCGACACGGCCGACCTGACCGCGCTGGCCCGGCTGGCGGACGACGGCAAGCTCACCGTGCACGTGGAGCACACCCTGCCGCTGGCTCAGGCGGCGAAGGCCTGGGAGATCAGCGCGACGGGCCGCACCCGCGGCAAGATCGTGCTGACCGTCTGATCCCGCTGCACACGCGGAGCAGGGGGGTGGGGGGCGGGGCCCGCCCCCCCCCCCCCGCGGGCCGCCGGCCCGCGGTCAGCGCGCCCCCGCCGCCGCGTACCCGCCGACCGGGCGCCCCCCGCCGGAGTTGGCGCGGAGGGG